>CANGEF010000063.1 GCA_947452685.1 Flavobacteriales bacterium
GACGCGAATAAAATTTCGAATCAACCTTTCGTTATTGAGACTGAGACAAACGCTTCGTTGTTGAAATACAACATGCTTCCCACCCGACTCATTTCATTTACGCAACCGGCGACGATATTGTCTTCGAATTTCCCTATGGAAAAGAAGTTGAAGAAACTTCAAAACGGATGGGTAGACGTTTCTTTTGGAAGCTACGTAACTCCGAAGGTAGATGCGTATTACACCGATGGCAGATCGAAGAAAGGAGACTGGGGTGTTCGTTATGGACATCAGAGCTCCAATGCAAATTACGAGGTGCTTTCAGGCGCCAATCTTCCAACGACTTTCAGTGAAAACAACGCCACGCTTTGGGGTAAAAGATTCTTCAAGAAAACGGTAGCAGACGCGAAGATCAATTGGAATAGAAATGTGACCAATTGGTACGGAGTAGACTCTTCGCAATTGAGCTATTTTCCAGACTTTTCGAAGCTGAAACAGACCATGAATGTGTACAGCGGAAATTTCGGAATTCACACCTTTGATCGCGATAGCAACGATTTGAATTGGTGGGGAAAGGCAGGATATCGCTTGGCTTCAGACGCCTTCAACTCCAACGAGCATTTTATAGATGTTAGCGGCGGAGCAAGTAAGTTGGTGAAAACAGAAGTGTTTAGCGGTGAGTTTGGAATGACTTACAATAAGTTCAATTCATCGGGATTGAATTGGTCTCCCGACTTCGCGAATGAATACGATAAAGGCGATCCTTTGCGCGCAGCGCGTTCCTTTGACAATGCCATTGTGCGGTTCATTCCTTCGGCGTATACCGTTTACAAAGACATTCGTGTGAAAATTGGAATGGGGTTGTACATGCAATCGCGCGGAGAGCAACGCGGACATTTCTATCCGCAAGCGGAAGTTAGCTACAGCATTCTCGATGGAATGTTTGTGCCTTACGCAGGAATAAAAGGGTCTTTAGCGCCAACCACCTATTACGGCTTGTATTCACAGAATCCATTCGTGGTTATTCAGCCGCAGCTCTTGAATCAGAACAACAAGATGCAACTGTACGGAGGGGTGAACGGATCTATTTCGCGTCGTGTGAACTATAGCGTGGGTGGCGAATTGAACACCATTGAAAACTATGCGTTTTTTGTAAACGACAGTTTGTATTCAAGAGGAAATATGCAAGGGGTGTTGTACGACAACTTGCACGTAGCCAAGGTGAAAGGAGAGGTTGAGGTTTTAGGTGGAAAGAAGTGGAGTGCGAAAGTGGGAGGTTCATATTCGTACTTCCAAACAAATCAGCAATACGCTTGGCAATTGCCAAGCCTTCAGTTTTCTGCGGAAGCTTCGTATAATTTGAATTCGAAATTCAAGTTTAACTTTCAAGGAATGTACTACGGAGAGCGTTGGGCGAAGTCTGTGTTGCCTGTTACGGGAAGAGATGCTCAATTGCAATTAGACAACTCATATGTCTACAAAATGAAAGCCTTCGTAGATGTTAATTTACGCAGCACGTACACCTACAATGAACGTCTTTCGGCTTATTTGCAATTCAACAATATCTTGTCTCAGAAATACACCATTTACAGTGGAATTCCAAGCCAACGCTTCTTCGCGGCCATGGGTGCATCTTATTCATTCTAAATTGGCTTTTTGTTAACGAAATGTTCATAAAACCACGGGGGCTTCGGCCCCCGTTTTTTGCTACAGCAATGGGCCTTGCGTAACTTTGGGGACCTTGAAAAAATGGGCTCGCCCCTTCCTTCAATTTAAAATAAAAAAGTTAGATAATTAATAGTCCTACGAGAGAATGAGTGAAGAAATAGAAAATACCCTAACCCCCGGTTATACCGCTGATAATATTCAGTCGTTAGAAGGAATGGAACACGTGCGTATGCGCCCTGCTATGTACATTGGTGATATTGGAACTCGAGGTCTTCACCACTTGGTGTACGAGGTAGTCGATAACAGTATCGATGAAGCGTTAGCCGGACATTGCGATACCGTTCAGGTTTTCATTAATCCAGATAACAGCATCACGGTAAAAGACAACGGACGCGGTATTCCAGTAGACATGCACAAGAAGGAAGGCGTAAGCGCTCTTCAGGTTGTAATGACGAAGATTGGCGCGGGTGGTAAGTTCGACAAAGGATCTTACAAAGTATCTGGTGGTCTGCACGGTGTGGGGGTAAGTTGCGTGAACGCACTTTCCATTGCTTTGAAAGCTGAGGTTTTCCGTGAAGGAAAAATGTATGTTCAAGAATACAGCTGCGGAAAGGCGTTGTATCCGGTGAAGGAAATCGGCACAACCGAACTTCGCGGAACGACTGTGACTTTCTTGCCAGACAATACCATTTTCGATACAGCGGAATACAGTTTCGATACTTTGGCGAATCGCCTACGTGAACTTTCATTCTTGAACAAAGGCATTCGTCTTCACTTAACCGATGAACGTGTTACGAACGAAGACGGTTCATTCAAGTCTGAAGAGTTTTACAGCGAAGCGGGTTTGATTGAAATGGTGAAGTTCTTAGATGAAAGTCGTCCAACCATCATTGGAACCATTATTCACATGGAGCGCACAGACGGTGCTATTCCGGTGGAAGTGGCCATGACCTACAACGATTCATACAACGAGAATGTATTTTCATACGTAAACAACATCAATACCCACGAAGGTGGAACGCACTTGCAAGGATTTAAACGCGGATTAACTTCTACGTTGAAAGACTATGCAGATAAGAGTGGTTTGTTGGAAAAAGCGAAGGTGGAGATCGTGGGAGATGACTTCCGCGAGGGATTGACAGCGGTTGTTTCTGTGAAGGTTCAAGAGCCACAGTTCGAAGGACAAACCAAAACCAAATTGGGAAACAAGGAAGCGGTTGCTCCGGTGTCTCAAGTGGTAAGTGAAATGCTTCAGGCATACTTGGAAGAACATCCGGCCGAAGCAAAACAAATTGTTCAGAAAGTAATTCTTGCGGCGCAAGCGCGCATTGCTGCGAAGAAAGCACGCGAGACCATACAAAGAAAGGGAGTAGGATCGGGCGGTGGATTGCCTGGTAAATTGTCGGACTGTTCTGAGAAAGATCCAAAGAAATCTGAGTTGTTCTTAGTCGAGGGAGATTCGGCGGGTGGAACTGCTAAGCAAGGCCGAGACCGTGTGTTCCAAGCCATTTTACCACTTCGTGGAAAGATCTTAAACGTGGAGAAGGCGATGCAACATCGTATTCTTGAGAACGAAGAGATCAAGAATATGTATACCGCTTTAGGGGTTTACATTGGAACAGACGACGACAGTAAAGCGTTGAATATTTCGAAGCTTCGCTACCATAAGATTGTGATTATGTGTGATGCCGACGTAGACGGATCTCACATTGAGACACTTATTTTAACGTTCTTTTTCCGTCACATGAAAGAGTTGATAGATCAGGGAATGATCTACATTGCAACTCCGCCGTTGTACCAAGTGAAGAAGGGAAACAAAGGCGAATACGCTTGGACCGAAGAGCAACGCGATGCGTTGGTGAAAGAAATGCGTGGAGCGGGTTCTGAAACAAGTGTTAACGTTCAACGATACAAGGGTCTTGGAGAGATGAATGCAGAGCAGTTGTGGACAACGACTATGGATCCAACCACGAGAACATTGCGTCAAGTGACCATTGACAACGCTGCGGCGTGTGACCAGATATTTTCTATGCTTATGGGCGACGAGGTTCCACCTCGTAGAGCCTTTATTGAAGCGAATGCGAAATACGCGAAGATCGACGCGTAAGCACACTCTACCCGCATTCGAGCGGGCAGGGTAACCTGCAAGAATAAGGGCCTCCGAAGGAGGCCCTTATTTATTTCAACGAAGTTGAAACTATTTCAATTTGTCGTTATTCAAATGTCGTGTGGCATCGCGCTCGGTTTTCTTCGCCATGTTTTTTTCGAAGGCTTCTTGTAAATTGATGCCTGTCTGATTTGCCAGGCAAATCAGAACGAAAAGAACGTCGGCCATTTCATCGCCGAGGTCTTTGGCTTTGTCGCTTTCTTTTTCGCTTTGCTCGCCGTAGCGGCGAGCAATGATGCGAGCGACCTCACCAACTTCTTCGGTGAGCATAGCCATGTTGGTGAGCTCGCTGAAATAGCGCACGCCAACTGTTTTAATCCAGTCGTCTACTTGCGCCTGAAGCGCATTCAAATCTTTTTCCATCAATGACCTCCGGTCATTTCACCGATTTGAATGTTTTGCTTTTTCAAAATGCCCTTAACGCTGTAAGCGTAGAAAGCTAAATAAGCAAAACAAGCAACGCCCACGAAGTAGGAATACTGAATACCTAAATACTTGTCATCCGATAAAGCCCCTTGCGCAACAGAGATAAATCCGCCGCCCATAATCATCATGATCAATAAGCTCGATCCTGTATTCGTTCTGCTTCCCAATCCCGCTATTCCCAAAGTGAAAATACAGGGCCACAAGGTGCTGCAGAACAATCCAACAGACATAAACGCAAACACGCTAATCATACCCGATGCGAAAATTCCAACAAACAAAGCTGCAATGCCCAAAAGTGAATACATCAACAATTGCTTAATAGGATTGCCTTCACTTATTTTATCGGCTACAATAAGTACCAACACCAAACCTAAATACGGATAAAAGTTCGCTACAGGATGTCCCGCAATGGCATTCACCGTCATGAAAATTCCGAAAGCAGCAAAGGGAAGAATAATGTTCAACTTGCTTTTTAGCGATTGAGAAATATTGAATGATCCTGCAGCACTGGTCCAGCGTCCAATCATTAAACTCGCCCAGAACAAGGAAACAAACGGAGCAATAGCGCTCTCTTCGGTTCCCAATTTTTGCTTCATAAATTCAGGAAGGTTACTCGCAGTAGAAACTTCAACACCTACATACAAGAAGATAGCAAGCATACCCATAGAAAGTTGTGGGTACTTCAAGATGGAAAGCAAGCTTGCATTGTCGTCGGCAGACTTCACGGTTTCAATTTTATCTGGAACCGAAGAGAACTTAAACATCACTGCTGCTAATACGAATGCAGCTCCTAAAATCAAATAAGGAATTTGAACCGCTTTTAAATCCAATGTTGTTGGCCCAGATCCAATTCCACCGAAGATTGCAAACGAAACAATAACTGGTCCTATCGTCGTTCCAACGTTGTTAATTCCACCGGCTAAACTCAAACGCTGATTTCCAGTAGCAGGATCACCCATTTGAATAGCCAACGGATTTGCTGCAATTTGCTGAAGCGAAAATCCCAAGCCAACAATAAACAATCCTGAAATAAGCAACTCGAAAGATGCCGTGTTCGAAGCAGGAATGAACAACAAGGTTCCACACGCTGAAATCAAAAGCCCAAGCGCCAATCCATTTCTATAGCCCAACCAATTCAAAATATCGCGTTTCAAAATTGCTGAAATAGCGAAATACAAAAGCGAACCAACGGTATACGCCACATAGAAGGCAAACGAAATTAATTGCGATTGCATCTGTTTTAGATGCAAGGCCTTCTTGAAAACTGGAATCAAGATATCGTTACTTGCCGCAACGAATCCCCAGAAAAAGAAAATCGAGATTAAGGTTGCCAATGCGCCTTTAGGTGCTTTTTGCATGTTGTTTTGGTTTAAGGTTTAGACTGCAATATAATAATGTAACTTATACAATAAGTAGAACAGGTGTTATTTCTTGCTCTTCCGAAGTAGCTCGTCCCACTTTTGTTGAATTCCCTCACTCGGAAGCAGCGTGTATTCAAATTGAAGGACTCCCTTGAAGTTCGATTGTAGCGCACAAGGAACTGTTGCAATATGAAGTTCTTGAATAAGTTTGAAATCGTTGCCGCCATACAAGACCTCAATGCCTTCAAGCTTAAGCGGAGCAATGGTCTTTTCAAAAGACTCGAAATTGTCATTCATGCCAATGACTACAATGCGAAAATCATTTTTGTATTTGGAAGCCATGCGATTCAAGAGCGCAAGGTCGCGCTGACACGATTTGCTTTCATTGAAGAAATACACGTACATGTTCCGATCACAATGCTCCGTGAATTTCCATTTGTCGTTGTTCGAATTAATCAATGTGAAATCAGGCAACACACTTCCTTTTTTCAATCCGGAAAACTCCATCTCACAAGCCCTCGCCAATGACTTGCTTGTTTCGAATTTACTTGTGCTCTGCACAATCCCAAGAAGCTTTTTCATGAGGGCAGGACTGTGCGCGCGCGTGTAATAGTTTTTGCGAAGTGCAGCAATTAGTATGAGTTCTTCGATTTGCGGATAGTGCGTGCTATCTGGATTGAGGTAATGAATAATGGGAGCCGAAGATGTGGCAGTTTCAAGAAGAAGAGTAAAGGCTTGTGCATCCCGTGTATTCAATGAAGGATTTAAATAGTTGGAAGAAACCAATTCGAGCCACTTCACAAAAGCTGGATTTTTAAGATCAATGTGCGATGATATTTGTTCAAGCGTAATCCGGTAGTTGGTCAACGCCCGAAGCGAAGCAATTTCAAAAAAGAAGTAGTTCAATAAAAACGGGTCTTTTTTGAAATAGTCTCCGAATTTGAAATTCATCTTATTCTCAAACGCCTCTATTTGCGTTTGGAAATTCACATTCGCTGCAGCAAATTCGGAAGAGTCATTCTTCGAATTGAATTTCACCAAATCCGATTTCGGATTAATCTCTTGCATGCGCGAAGTAGCTGCCTTGTTCTGTTGCGAATTCAGCAACAGATAATCGAAGGAATTGTCGCTCAAAAATTCAGCAATCGCTGAATTAATCTCGCTAACAATCGCATTCGTTCGGTCACTACTCGTGTTCTCAATCTTCGCCTCCCAACTGCGAATTAAGCCGTTTTGTGTAACCGTGGTGTCTGCAGCAAGAAATTCAACGGCATACGTTTGCTTCGGATTCACCCACAAAGAAGTTTGCGCGTTGCTCGTGCACAAGAAAAGATTCTCTCGTTGTTTAATCGGAATTTTTAATTCGAACTCTCCTTTCGCATTCGCAGTTGTCTGCGCGACAATAGTTAAATTCTGAGTCAACGCATCTGAAGTAAAACACGCATACACTTTGTTGTTCGATGTAACAGCACCAGAACCTTTGATGGTCACATCTTGACCAAAAAGAAAGGAGTTAAGTAAAAGAAAGAATGCGAAAGAAATGTACTTCATCATAACTGAATTCCTTTTGGAAGGAACGAAGAAATGTCGCCGCTATTTTTATAGATCTCGCGAAGGACTGTACTTTGAACATGCGACAACTCGGGAGCAGTTACTAGCAAGATTGTTTCAATGCCGTCTGAAATGCTTTTGTTCATGTTCGCAATCGTGCTCTCATATTCAAAATCGGTGCTGTTGCGCAACCCGCGCAGCAGATACTTTGCACCAATGGATTTGCAGAATTCTATTGTCAATCCCTCGTAGGTGGTGACACGAATATTCGCATGACCAGCAAATGTTTGTTCAACGAAGGCCAATCGTTGTTCCAGCGAAAACAAATAGTTCTTCGTGGTATTCACTCCTATAGCCACAACCACTTCATCGAACAACGCTGCTCCACGAAGCACAATGTCTTCATGTCCGGTTGTTATTGGGTCGAACGATCCTGGAAATACTGCGATGCGTTTCATTTGTTTTCGATTTTGAAAAATGAAAAATGCACATGTCCGTAGCTGCGTGCTTGCCAAAAATACGGACTGTCTTCGAATTTTATGTCTTTGCCGTGCTCTATAATTAACAACTGAAGTTGATCACTTTTCTTTTCGAAAATCAATGCTGGTAATTCCTTCAGCCATGGTAAATCGTAAGGCGGATCAGCGAATACCACTTGCGGTAAGTCGGTTTGTCTTCCTAAAAAAGTTCTAACATCTGCTGTGAAAATATCCATTCCATCGGCTTGAAAATCGCGTTTCACTTGCTGCAAATGTCTTGCGTGCTTCGGGCTGCTTTCTACTGCAATGACGCGCTGAACCCCGCGTGAAGCGGCTTCCAGACTAATGGCCCCGGTTCCTGCAAAGAGATCCCACATCAAGGAAACTTCATCCCATTCCACCAAATGCTGCAACACATTGAACAGCGCTTCCTTCGCGAAATCGGTCGTGGGTCTTCCTGTGAAAGACTTGTCCACCTTAATGGTTCGACCTTTCCATTCGCCGCCAATTATGCGCATAGCATGTGTAATTTCCAGAGGTCGTTCAACGAATTCGCTTGCATGTTTTCAGAGAACTGAATGTTGCGGACATACGATTCAAAAACTTCAACATAGTTCGAATCGAAATGTGTTCCCTGTACAGCAACGGCCAAAGAAGCCAAGTCAATTCCATATTGAATACATCCGTTGGCCAAGAAGTACAAAATATCTTCAGCTGTATTTCCAGCGTATTCATTCAACAACACCAAGGCGTTGTTTTTTTCGAGACACAGATAATGTTTTTCTTTTCCCACCCAAAGGGTAGCTTTCGATTGCACCAAACTCGCATGTGCCCGCTGGCCAGGAAGCAGGAGAGTAGGCAAAGCAAGAATTTCAACACCAGCAATGAATCGTTCCAAATTCACAACCGATGAATGTGTTGCGAATACCACCACCACATCTTGCTGTTCGTTGAAACGATAAGCCAAGAATTCACTCGAAGAAATTTGAGGAAGGTAATCTTCCAAAGCACTTTCTTCGAACATTGCTTTTGGAATTAAATTGAAGGCCAACGGCTCAACCGAGAGTATGGTCTTCTTGAAAACGGCGCTGGGCCAGTGTTTTTGAATCCAGGCAACACTTTCTGCGAAGGGAATACTTTCTCCAATCGGAAACGATAAGTTATGCGTAAATAGAACAACACCATCTTCAGGTTGCGTGAAGGCAATGGAAACAAAGAAAGATTCCAGATGCAGCGAGGCATGCAGACGAGCGCTGTTTTCTACAACAGCCGTCGGAATTTGAAAGGTTTCAGTGTTCATCTTGAAAAAATACGCATAATTAATTTCTCTGCTAATTTACATCATTGCGGCGCTTGGTCTTTCTTTGCAAGCGATAATAAAATCATGAGCCACACTGCATTCGAACATTTACTGCTGGAAAATTTTTCTTTTGCGCCTACAGCAGGACAAAAGAAACTCTTTCATGCCTTTGCGCGAATGATGTATTCGCCGAAGGCGCGTTTGGCGCTTATGATCAAAGGTTACGCGGGTACAGGTAAGACCACCTGCGTGAAAGCCATGGTAGATGCGCTCGCAGAGCACCGCGTGAATGCTGTGCTGCTCGCACCAACCGGAAGAGCCGCGAAGGTCTTGGGAAATTATTCCAACCGAAAGGCAAGTACCATTCACAAAGAAATCTATGTGAAGCGCATGGATCGCAGCGGACGTGTGTGGTTCGAGTTGAAGGAAAATGAAAACATTGATACGGTCTATTTTGTCGATGAGGCTTCCATGATTGGACAAGACACCGTGGTTTTTTCAGAAGATAGTTTCGATGCGGGAAGTTTATTGGACGATTTACTCTCGCATGTATACAGCGGCGAGCGTTGCAGGCTGGTCATCATTGGTGACACCGCGCAGCTTCCTCCTGTCGGATGTCCGTTAAGTCCTGCGTTAAATATGGAAGGGCTTCGCGATAGCTATTCATTGAACATCGCCGCAATTGAATTGCTCGAAGTCATTCGTCAAAAAGAAGGCTCTGGAATATTAATCAATGCGACTTCTTTGCGCGAATTAATCGTGAGTCAAGGAAAGGAATTGCCTCAATTTTCCACCTTGAATTTTCACGACATTCATCGGGTAGACACCGACATGCAGCCGGTTGTAGAAGAGGCCCTGCACAAATACGGAATTGAAGATTTGGTCATCATAACGCGCTCCAACAAACGTGCGAATTTATTCAACCAGCAAGTGCGTGCGCGCATTTTATGGAACGAAGAAGAGATCAATTCGGGAGATCGAATGATGGTGTTGAAGAACAATTATTTCTGGCTCGATGAAAAGGAATCGAAGGAAGTGGGCTTCATTGCGAACGGGGATATTCTGAATATCCTTCGCGTAAAATCGTTTGAAGAACGAGGTGCTTTTCGCTTTTGCAAAGCCATTGTGAAAATGGCCGACTATCCGGAAATGCCCGAGATGGAAGTCATTCTTTTGTGCACCACCATTTGGGAAGAATCGGCTCAATTGTCGAAGGCGAAGATGCAAGAGCTTTGGCAAATTTGTGCGCTCGATTACCCGGAAGCATCCACTGTTGGTCAGCTTCGAAAACTACTTCAAAAAGATTCGTATTACAACGCTTTGCATGTGAAGTTCGCTTATGCCATTACATGTCACAAAGCGCAAGGTGGACAGTGGCCGTGTGTGTTTGTAGATCAAGGATATCTCACCGACGAGATGGCCGGATTGGAATTGAATCGTTGGTTTTATACTGCGCTTACGCGTGCGCAAAAAGAAGTTTTTCTTGTCGGGTTTCAAGAAAAATTAATTGTCGAAGAAGAGCGGAATTTATTTTAAAAGTTTGAAGAATAGTTCAACTTCTTCCGGAGATTTCGGCTTTGAAACAATACGCATATTCTTGTCTAAAATGAAGAAAGCCGGAGTCTTCGTAATGCGATAGTCTTTAGCTCCCTTCGAATCCCAACCACGCATTCCACA
>CANGEF010000064.1 GCA_947452685.1 Flavobacteriales bacterium
ATTTCTAATTCTTGCAACGAATTTAATCCGATTCGCGTGTACAAAAATCAGTTTCCACAATAATTCTATATTTGTGAGGAAAATCATTACGTAAATCCTATGTCGAATCTTTCTGTAGCCGAGTTCCAACAAGTGTTTCCCGATATCTACGAGCGCAGCACGGTAGAGGTTATTTTAGAAACGGCCAAGTTGAAAAAACTACGCGCCGATGATTGGATGGTAGACATTGGAGACCCCATTGTATACATGCCATTATTGTTGAAAGGACAATTGCGTATTCTTCGCGAAGATGAAGAAGGGCATGAGTTGTTGCTTTATTACATTCGTCCAGGCGAGACCTGCGCTATGTCGCTAACCTGTTGCAGTGGAAACGCGGTGAGCAATATTCGCGCAATAGCAGAAGACGATTCGGAACTGCTGCTTTTGCCCATTCAAATCATTGACGAATGGACCACGAAGTACCCTTCCTTCAAATCGTTTATTCTTAAAACGTATCAGCGCAGATTTGAAGAGTTGTTGAACACTATAGACAGCATTGCCTTTCACAACCTCGATGATCGCTTAATGCAATTGTTGATGCAGAAATCAGAAAAGGAGGGAAGCGTCTTAAAAACCACTCACCTGGAACTAGCCAATCAATTAAATTCTTCACGCGAAGTCATTTCTCGTTTGCTGAAGCAAATGGAGCGAAAAGGAAAAATTCAAATGGGAAGAAATAAGATTACTCTTTTATAATTCTTTGCGTTACGTTTCCGTCTTTGCTGGTTATTTTAATGAAGTACATTCCTGCTGGAAGGCTTGATAGATCAAGTGTTTTCTTTTTGCTGAGAAATGAGTCTTCCAAAACAGATTGTCCAGAAATATTCATCACAGTCAGCTCTTTCTTTCCACCTAAATCTGCATTGATTTGAATAGCCCCGTTTGTTGGATTAGGGAAAATTTCAATTTGCTTCATCCATTCATTCACACCAACTGTGCAAGGTCCATCTGTGAAGTTTACGATACCGTGATAATAAATGGCTTCGCAAGGATTGTTGTAAGTCACGCTGTCGCAACCACATACGGGAGCGTATATTGCAGCGCAATCTAGTACGTTATTAATCAGCGATGAATCAACGCAAGTTCCAGCAGCTCCACAATTGCTCAGGCATTCTTCAAGAGTATTGTAGAACGAAGCAGAGTAGTCAACATTGTCCACCACGTATCCACAACCCATATTTGCCCAACACGAAGTCCCGTTGAAGGTAAAGCCTATAAACATATCACACATTCCAAAACTAATTCCATTTACATTGGTACATGGTGGGGCTTGTTCAATGCATGCACCATCGGTGTATGTTAGGACTCCGCCGTAATTCAATGCTTCACAAGCATTCGCATAGGTGTTGCCATCACATCCGCAAACAGGTAAAAAAAGAGTCGGGCAAATCGCATTTAAATCAATAAGAGTAGAATCAATGCATTCAATAAACACTGTTGTGTCTTGAACGCAAGAAGCGTTGCAAGCATAAGATGAAGTGAAGAAACCGAGCGAGTAATCGATTCCATCTGAACCGATATATCCGCAACCGCTAAGAGAAACACAACCACTATCGGTCATAGCAATACCCAAAGCCATGTCGCACATTCCGAAATCAACTCCCGTTGGAATGGGAAGGCAAGTCAGTCCGGTACATTCTCCATCGGTCCATGAAGTCACTCCTCCGTAATTCGTTGCTTCGCAAGTGTTGCTGTAGGTGTTACCGTCACATCCGCATACGGGGGCCCAAATAGCAGGACACATCACGTTTAAATTAACAAGTGTCGGATCAATACATTGAGCAGATCCGATCAACGAATAGAAAGAAAAAAGAAGTGCGAAAACATATTTCATAATACAGAGATAAACTGTTGGGTGAAAAGGTTGTTTGGGTTGAAAAATAAAAGCCCTTTCGGGCTTTTAAAAATTAGTCTTCTTCTTCATCAGAGTCATTCGGATCTTCAGAATCGTCTGCATTATCGTTATCGTCATCTTCGTCATCTTCTGCAGCGTCGTCATCTGATTTGAATCCGTCGAGATCATTCAAATTCAATCCATCATCGTTTCCTTCTTCTTCCTGAACCTTCATGTTCTTGTCTATCTTGAACAAGTAAATGGTGTCTTCAGTCCGAATCTCAAGGGCTTTAATAAACTCACCTTTTGGAGTGGTGAATGACACTAAATGTTCATTTTCAAAACCGTTCGGGTAAGCGGCTTCAATGAGTGCAGCATGTTCGTCGGTTATGCTGTTGTAGTCTTTAATTACGCGTTTCATAATTCAAAAAAATACTCTTAGTGATTTAATAGCCAAGCAAAAATAAGAGGAGCAACAATGGTTGCGTCACTTTCAATAATAAATTTAGGAGTGTTAATGTCTAGTTTACCCCAAGTGATTTTTTCGTTTGGAACTGCACCGCTGTAAGATCCGTAGCTGGTGGTGCTGTCTGAAATCTGACAGAAATATCCCCAGAATGGAATGTCGTGCATTTCCATATCTTGATAAAGCATAGGCACCACACAAATTGGGAAGTCACCTGCAATACCGCCGCCGATTTGGAAGAATCCAACTCCTTTTCCACCTGAATTCTTTGTGTACCAATCGGCCAACCACATCATGTATTCAATACCACTCTTCATAGTGGTAGGCTGAATTTCACCTTTGATGCAATAGCTTGCGAAAATATTTCCCATGGTGCTATCTTCCCAACCAGGAACAATAATCGGAAGGTTGCGCTCTGCAGCAGCAATCATCCAAGAGCTCTTCGGGTCAATTTGGTAGTACTGCTCCAATACACCGCTTAATATCATTTTGTACATGAACTCATGCGGGAAATAACGTTCGCCTTTCGCTTGCGCATCTGCCCAAAGTGCATGAATGTGTTTTTGTAATCTTCTGAAAGCCTCTTCTTCAGGAATGCAGGTGTCGGTTACACGGTTCAATCCGCGCTCTAACAAACCCCACTCTTCTTGCGGAGTTAAATCGCGGTAATTGGGAACGCGCTCGTAGTGATCGTGCGCAACCAAATTCATAAGGTCTTCTTCAAGGTTCGCACCCGTGCAAGAGATAATGTCAACCTTTCCGGCGCGAATCATTTCCGCCAAAGAAATTCCTAACTCTGCAGTAGACATAGCTCCTGCAAGCGTAATCATCATTTTGCCACCTTCCGTTAAGTGTGCTTCGTAACCTTTGGCTGCGTCAACCAAAGCCGCAGAGTTGAAGTGCAAATAATTGCTCTCCATGAACTCACGCATTGTAGAATATTTTCCCATAGTGTTCGCGAAATTCGAACATCAATTCGAATTTTCAATAAAAAAGTTTATGATTTTTTTTATGAATGAAATGTTGATAGAAAAATGACTGTTTATGCAATCGCTTTTTCGGTGCGTTCATTCACCAACTTTACAATATGACGAATGGTTCTGCGCTTAATGATACGTTCTAAGTCCTTGTCGGTTCCTTCATTGACAAGGTATTGAAATTTGAATTTCACAAATTCACTGGTTACAGCAAACACTTTTAGGTTATACGATCCAAGTTGAATGTTCGATTGAAATTCTTTCATGCCTTCAATAATTTCGCTCTCAAGCTGAACCACGTCATTAACAGCAAGAATGTCAATTTCGAAATCGAGACTTGTTTTCTTAATTTCTCTTCTTGTGTAGTTTACAATATCTGAACTGAAAACAACGCTGTTTGGAATGTAAATCAGATCGTCGTCTTCGTTAATTAAATGAACACTTGAAAGCGTAATGTCTTGAATTTTTCCTTTGTGAACACCAATGGAAACTTCGTCGCCAATATTCACCACACGCGCGAAGGTCATGTACATTCCGTTAATGAAATTCGATATGTAATCTTTCGCAATTAAGACAATGGCGGCGGCAAGCAGAGAAAGCGTGGTTAATGCTTTTTCTAAAGAGATATTCAAAACAGCAAGTAGCAAAAGTCCTGCATACAAGGCGAACAACACTTGCTTAATGTGACCAATTCCATACAAGAAATTATCACGCTTTCCTACAAATTCGGTGCGGTAAAGAAGGACAATGGTTTGGTGAATAATATCTGTGATTAACACCGTTATGACTACACGAAAGACCGACTCGGCCATGTAGGCCACATACGGAAATTGTTTTACAAAATCGAGAATGCCATTCTTATATGTAAACGCTGATACAATTAATATCAGTACAACAGCGAGATGTATTCCGGAGTTTCTTTTAATCATTGTAATATCCTAAAATTTCTAAGATGTCTTTCGGTTTTTGTTCAGGGGCGAATTCTTTGTATTTGATTTTTCCTTTCGCATCGCGATCAATAAGTATGTGTCGAGGCTGAGGAACCAGGCAGTGGTGAATTCCACCGAAACCACCAAGGGTATCTTGGTAAGCCCCCGTGTTAAAGAACCCAATGTACTGATCTTGATCCGGATAAAATCTTGGAAGATAAATGGCGTTGGTATGCTGTTCCGAATTGTAATAGTCGTCTGAATCGCACGTCAATCCACCTAAGAAAACGCGTTCGTAAACTTCGTCCCAATTGTTGAGCGGAAGCATAATGAATTTTTTGTTAATCGCCCAAGTATCGGGCAATGTAGTCATGAATGAAGAGTCAATCATGTTCCACTTTTCACGATCGTTCTGTTCTTTTTGATAAAGAATTTTGTAAATCGCTCCGCCGCTTTCACCAACGGTGAAAGAACCGAACTCAGTGAAAATGTTTGGAACAGGAACACCAGCATCTTCGCAAGCTGCTTTAATTTGGCGAAGAATTTCCGTTACCATGTACTGGTAGTCGAAGCTGAACGCAATAGATGTTTTAATGGGGAATCCACCGCCGATGTTCAAGCTATCGAGGGTTGGACAAATCTCGCGTAACTCGCAATACACTTTCAAACACTTCACCAACTCGTTCCAATAATAGGCGGTGTCTTTAATTCCGCTGTTGATGAAGAAATGAAGCATCTTCAATTTCAAATTCGGATCGTCGTGAATGACTTTCTTGTAAAACTTTGTGATGTTCTTGTAACCGATACCCAAGCGCGAAGTGTAGAACTCGAACTTCGGTTCTTCTTCGCTGGCGATACGAATGCCAATGTTCAAAGGCGATGTAGCTTTTTCTTTGAACACATTCAATTCATAGGCATTGTCTATGACCGGAATAATATTCTCGAATCCATTTTCCTTCAAATCTAAAATGCGCTGCACGTATTCTTCTTTTTTGAATCCGTTGCACACGATTGTTTGTTCTTTCGTTATTTTCTTCAACGTATACAAACGCTTGATCAAATCAATGTCGTAAGCCGAAGAGGTTTCCAAATGAACTTTGTTCTTCAACACTTCTTCCAAAACGTATCTGAAGTGCGAGCTCTTTGTGCAATAGCAATAGTGATATTCGCCTTCGTATCCGACCTCTTGCTTTCCTTTATCGAACCATTCTTTCGCGCGGTTGATGTTCTCGGTAATTTTCGGAAGGTAGGTGAACTTCAAGGGAGAACCGAATTTCTTCACCAGCTCCATCATTGGAATGCCGTGAAAAACCAATTCATCATTTTCCATTTGAAATTCTTCCTGAGGCCATTCAAATGTTTGGTCAATTAAATCTTTGTACTTCGTCTTCATTCGTCGATACCGCGCTTAATAATTTTTGCAATTTTAGTTATGAATTGGTTACGCAAAGCCATATTTACAACCATTTCTTTCGAACAGAGAAAATAAACATGGCAACGCCAACAATACCCATGGTTCCGAGGGCGTAGAAATAGCCGTTGTGCCACTCCAATTCGGGCATGTTTTTGAAATTCATTCCGTACACCCCAGCAATGAATGTTAACGGAACGAAAATGCTGCTTATTACGGTGAGCGTGCGCATGGTGTCATTGGTTTTTTGTCCCAATTGACTGTGATAAAGCGAAAGAAGATTAATCAGCGTTTCGCGATACATGGCAATGTTTTCAGATTCTAAAACAATGTGATCGTACAAATCGCGGTAATACTTTTTGTTTTCTTCCGTCATGTCGTTTTGCATACGGCCAATGGCTTCTTTCAACGGGTCTATGCTTCGCTTGAAATTCATGATGCGCTTTTTCATGCGAACAATGTGATTTAAAACTACGGGGCGTGGTCTATTCAAAACATCGAGTTCCAACTCTTCAATTTCGCGAAGAAGGATGTGGCTGAAACTTATGAAATGGTCTACAATGTTGTCTAGAATCAAATAGCACAAATACTCGGGCCCTTTCAAACGAATTTTTCCGCGTCCCACGCGAATGCGTTCGCGCAGCTGATCAAAGGTGTCTCCAACGTCTTGCTGAAAAAGAATCAAGTTATTTCCGGAAATAATGATGCTGAATTGTTCCGGAAAAGCACCGCGTTTCTCTACCGGTTCTAACATCTTTCCGCAAATGAAAGCGCAGTTATTTTCCAACTCGAATTTCGGACGCCCCGTGGTGTTCATGATGTCTTCCAATACCAGAGGATGTATGTTGAATTGATTTCCAATTTCATGAATGATGTTGGCATCGTGAACGCCAGAAACACAAATCCAATTCACTCCTTCGGCTTTCAAAAACGACTGAAGGTCATTCAATGCAATATCCTGAATCTCTTGAACGTGCTCTGCGGTATAGTGAATGACATCTAGTTGAACGCGCGCTGTCTTAGGGTCTCCAATGTAAACAAGCGTGCCTGGGTCCATGCCGGCCTTGGAAATGGTCATGTTTTTTCTTGTGAAGATACACTCAACATTTCAATCTGAATAAAATTTGAATTCAGATAATTCTCATGGCAAGAATCAAGTCATCTTCGTATCAATGGAAAATTCGAAACACGTTCACCTCATTGCTATTGGCGGAAGCGCCATGCATAACATGGCTATTGCGCTTCATAGAAAAGGATATCTGGTTACTGGAAGCGACGACGAGATTTTTGAGCCGAGTAAAACGCGCTTGAATAACTTGGGTTTGCTGCCAGAAGAGATGGGGTGGAAGGCCGAAAGAATTCATGAAGGTATTGAAGCGGTGATTGTTGGAATGCACGCCCGCATAGACAATCCAGAGCTCATTCGAGCGCAAGAATTGGGGTTGAAAATTTATTCGTATCCAGAGTATATCTACGAACAGTCGAAGGACAAGATTCGTGTGGTTATAGGTGGAAGCCACGGCAAGACCAGCATTACCAGCATGATTCTGCACGTCTTAAATGCATTAGGAAAGAACGTGGATTACATGGTTGGCGCGCAGTTGGCGGGTTTCGATTGTATGGTGAAATTCACCGAAGAAGCGGAGATTGCCATTATTGAAGGAGACGAGTACTTGTCTTCACCAACCGATCTGCGTCCGAAGTTCCACTTGTACCACCCAACCATTGCGGTCATGAGCGGCATTGCTTGGGATCACATCAATGTTTTTCCAACATTCGAAAACTACGTGAAGCAATTTGAAATTTTCGTGGAAAAGATTGTTCCCAATGGAACGCTTATCTATTGCGAGTTAGACGAGGAAGTGAAGAAGGTTTGCGAAAATGCAAGAGAAGATATTTCACTTAAGCCTTACGGCACTTTCGATCATGAAGTGCGCGACGGTATTACGTTTATACGTCACAACGGAACCGAAACAGCCATTGAAATTTTCGGAAATCACAACCTTCAAAATCTGAATGCGGCCTTTTTGGTTTGCGAAAGTTTAGGCGTGAACGCAGGTGAATTTCTTCGCGCTATCGCCTCGTTCAGCGGCGCCGCGAAACGGTTGGAGTTGGTCGGAAGAAATGCGCATTCCGCCTGCTACAAAGACTTCGCGCATTCTCCTTCCAAATTGAAAGCAACAACAAATGCATTGAAGGAACAATTTCCAAATAGAAAATTAATTGCATGCATGGAACTGCATACGTTTTCCAGCTTGAATAAAAATTTCTTAAGTCAGTACGAAGGCGCTATGGATGCGGCCGACGAAGCATTTGTCTACTTCAATACACATACACTCGAACACAAAAAACTTCCCCCCATTTCAACGGAAGAAGTAGAAAAAGCCTTCGCTTCGAAGAATGTAAAGGTCATTAACGACTCGAATGAGTTATTGAAAATTTTGTTGGAAATGGATTGGGAAAACGCCAATTTGTTGTTGATGTCTTCTGGAAATTTCGACGGTTTAGATTACCAAGATATTTGGAATCGAATGCACACTTGATGTTAGGTTAATCCAACATCGAGTAGCATCATGACAATGAATCCGCCAATGAGCCCGAGTGTGGCCACGTCGGTGTATTTGTCTTGTTGCGTTTCCGGAATGACTTCTTCTACAACAACATAAATCATGGCTCCTGCAGCGAAGGCCAATGCATAAGGCAACACTGCGTGCATTTGAATAACGGCAAGCGCTCCAATGACTCCGGCAATGGGTTCAACGATTGCTGAAAGTTGTCCGTACCAAAAACTCTTTTTACGCGTAAGTCCCATTCTTCTGAGTGGAAAAGAAACCGCAATTCCTTCCGGAAAATTTTGCAATCCAATGCCAATGGCCAACGCAACAGCCCCGCCAATGCTGGCTTCTGGAAGTCCAGCCGCAACACCTCCGAACAACACACCCACAGCCAATCCTTCCGGAATGTTGTGAAGCGTAATGGCCAAAACCAACAGAATGGTTTTGTTCAATTTGGTTTGAACACCTTCGGTTTTTTCTTGTGGAAAATTCAAGTGTAAGTGCGGAAGGAATTTGTCCAATGCAAATAAGAACAATGCGCCCATAGCGAATCCGGCTGCTGCTGGAAAGGCTTTCGTGAATCCTTCTCCCGGACTCATTTCAATGGCCGGAGCAAGCAAGGACCAAAAACTTGCGGCTATCATTACACCGCCTGTAAACCCGAGCATTCCGTCGAGCGCTCTTCGATTTAAATCTTTCACAACAAAGACCAAAGAAGCCCCTAGTGCTGTGACAAACCAAGTGAATGTAGTTGCAATCAGAGCGGCATAAACATATCCGTATGGACCGCCTGTTTCAACCAGATTTTGAAAGAAAGAGGTAATGCTGTTCATGTAAGCAAAGGTAGCGGTATTTTATTCGAACACGACTGAAGCAAAGCTTGTTTTCAACGCACGTGCTTTTGCCCATTTGTGAAAATCGAAGTAGGTGAAGAAAAGCGGATCGGTCTTTTTTACTTCGAGCAATTCACTTTCCAACCAACCCCACAATTCTTTGTCTTGAATGCTTTTGCGCTTCTTGAGTGTTTCATTAATGAATTGAAAAATTTTCTTTTCACCATCGAACGCTTTGTTGCGCGTAATGAGGAAGCGTTGAACATTCCGAAGCGCATAGGGTATGTAGCGTTCGTTGTTCAATTCAATTTGAACAATTAAATTGAAGACTTGCGCAATGCATTGCAAGTGCAGCAATTCGTTTGCTGGCGTGCTTTGAAGGAAACGTTGAATGAAACGTTCCGACTCTTTGAACTCCTCTTGAATGAAGCACACCACGGCGCTTTGAAACCAGACATGTGACTCGCGAATATCGAAGTTGAGCGACGACGAAGCTATGTTTTCTTTGTGTTGAAGTATATAAGCATAAGCCTCTTCACTGTTTTTCTCGCGAAGAAAAATGGTCAATGCTGTGCTGTGAAGTAACGCTTGGCTTTCGCCTTCTGCAAAACAAGATTCAAGTTGATCGAGGTATTTTTTTGCCTCTTTCGGTTTTTTAAGCTGCGCAGAAATAACCGCGGCATTGGCCAGAGCATTGCGTTGGATACTCTTGTTTTCGTTCCCGTTGAGTTCCCATTGTGTTAATAGTTGAAGAAGAGAAGCAAGGCTCTGAAGACTATCAGAGGGCTTGCCTAGGCTTAGTAAAATGGCTCCTTTCAGCTGCAATGATTTTATCTGAGCTTCCATGGAAATTGGCACTAGCGCCTCTATTTCTGAAAGAAGCTTTTCGTTGTGTGCATGTTCTTCTGTTTGCCTAGGCTGACCGTTGGTGTAGTAACCCGCAAACCACGACCACTTCATGAATGCAATTTCTTTTTCATTTTGAATGGAAGAAAGAACGGCTTTCATTTCTGAATAATTGCTGCTAAGCATTTCATAGCGCTCGTTCGCCGGAATGTTCATGGATTCGAGAATGCGCTCTTTCCATTCGTTCAGTTCAAGTTGAAGGGCAGAGAGTTCGTTTTTACGTGCGATTTTTAAAGCTGAATTTACAAGCTTGTCTGCCTGTTCGAAAAGTTCGCGCATAAACAACACTTCAATGCTTTGAAGCAAACGCATAACTTCGGCGCGGGCAGTGGCTTTGTGATGGTAACTCGCCAAGGCTTTTAGCACCGTGTGGTACAGTCTGTTCTTGGCAATGGAAATGGTATCGGCAATCGGTGAGCCCTTTAAATGCTTCAGTAATTTCTCTTCGTCGTATTCGGTTAATTTTTCCATTGCGTCGAAGAGCAATCGGTGCTGTCCGTCTTCTGCCAAGGGCTGTAAACGGAAATAGCGTTTCTCTGATTTGCTTAAACTCTTAATGAGTACGAAGAGTGCGTCTGATGCAACATTGGCCATGGCTTTCGGTTTTAAGGTTGACTACAAGTTCGAATTCTTTTTTAAGTAAAAGACC
>CANGEF010000065.1 GCA_947452685.1 Flavobacteriales bacterium
CTCGAGTAGATTTACTTGGCTTGAAGGAAGGTACATGAAAGACGCAGCGTTCTTCCGGACAATACCAGCGCGGCACTCCGGGATCTTCGTACCAAGGAAAAATTCCTTTTGAATAAGCGAGCAACAATCTTGAAACAGAAAGATCTCCACCTACAGCAACTAGATTGTCTTCAAATTCCTCGGGACCGGGGAACCACAATTCGTCTGAGAGTCTGTAAATTGGCATCGCGTTACGAAGTTAGTTCTACTTTGACTTCGAAATGAAAAACTATGCAGTGGATTGAAGAACAATTACAGAAACCTTTCGAGCCGAAGGCCTACAGCGAACTCGACGCATACATTCGGGAGAGCGCGGCTGAAGCGCGAAAGCTCACGCCCACTCCGCGCGAAAGCGCCGTGGTGATAGTGATTCATCCGCATGAAGGCGATGCCGGTCTTACCCTGATTCAGCGTCCGGTTTACAATGGAGTTCACAGCGGACAGATGGCATTTCCCGGTGGGAAGAAAGACGAAGGCGATGAAAGTTTGTTGCACACGGCCTTGCGCGAGTTGAGCGAAGAAGTGGGGCTTTCCCTTCCAACCGAAAAAAAATATTTTATATTGAATGAAATCTTCATTCCTCCAAGCCGTCTGTTGGTACAGCCCTTTGCGACTGTGTTGAATGAAATGCCGAATTTCATTCCCGATAAAAGAGAAGTGGCTGCGCTGGTTCCTATACCCCTTGGGCATTTCGGAGCGAAGATGAAGACCGAGAAGATGGCTGTTTTTATGCCGCACATTCAGCAAACGAAGTCGGTGCCGGCGATTCGCTACGAAGACTATTTGATTTGGGGAGCGACGGCGATGATGTTGTTCGAACTGCGCGACCGCTTGGATTTAAAAAATAAATATGAATAAATGAACTGATCTGTGCGTTACCTGTACAGCGGCATGAAAACTCCTTCTCTTGGCACTATTCAACAAACATAAAACGTATACCACCTTCAAAGACGAAGAGCTTATGCCGCTGATTGCGGCCGGCAACGAACGCGCCTTCGAAGAACTATACACCCGTTACAGCCGGCCGATACATTCTTACTTCTTTCGCATGCTGCGAAAAGACAAAGAGATCGCCGCCGACTTCACGCAAGAGCTGTTCAGCAAAGTCTTTCGTCATGCCGAAGGATTCGATGTGAAACGCAATTTCAAGACGTGGCTCTACAGCATGGCGCACAATCAGTGTAAGAATGAATATGCGAAGCATGAAGTTCGCGCCGAGGCGCGAATGACTATTGCGACCGCCGAGGTGCACGAACACGATCGCGACATGGACCGCTCTAAATTCGAAGAGGCGCTGCAAGATGCGCTGTCGCAATTAGACGAAACCAAAAGAACCACCTTCGAACTTCGGTTCGTGCATGAACTCAGCAATCCGGAAATAGCCGAAACCATGGGCTGCTCCGAAGGAACCGTGAAATCGCGCATCTTCTACACCCTCAAAGAACTCAACGGACTGCTTCAAGAATACAAAGAACTTTTACTTTCATTTCTCTTCATTTTACTAAAATCATGAGCACACAAAAACCTTTCACCTATCAGCCCGAAGACTTGGAGCGCCTCTTGCGCACCAAAGAATTCAACGGTTTGCTTCCAGAGGAACGCGCCTTTGTGTTGCAACATGTTTCCAACGAAAAGGAATTCAATGAACTTAAAATGCTTTTGGGAAACATTGAATCCTCCGAGCACGAAATGCAAGATCCACCTGCTTCCGTTTGGAGAAACTTGAAGAAGGAATTCAATCAGCAAAAGCCTTCACGTTTCAAAGTGTGGCTGAACTTCCTATTCCCTCCTCTTCCCAAGTGGAGCGGATTCCGCACGGTTTCTTTTTCATTGATTGGAATGGCCGCGGTTGTTGGTGCAATCGTTTGGTTTGTTCCGAAAGAAAATAATTCCAATCAATTGGCTATGGTCCAAGACAATTCTAACAACAGTGAAATTCCAAACACAACCAATGACACTGTTTCAGAAAGCAAAGAATTCAAAGTCAATCCAGAACAATATGCCGAATTGAATCCTGTATCTGGACTTTATGTCGTGCCCGAAGTGCGTTCGGAAGTGCACATTCACGAAGCTCCGAATATGTTTGAGGTTCATGAAGAAAATACCGTTGCTCCCGCGAACGACGCTATTGAAGAAAAATCAGATCGAAGGATGGAAAACGATTCTCCAGCATTGATTGAAAGCACGAACGCTTCTCCGACAATCACTTCTACTTCATCTGGAAATTTGAGCTCGCCTGCTATTCAATGGACAACAGACGAAAAGGTGAATGTTATAGTTATGGACTCTGTAAAAATTCAACCCAAGAAGAAAAAGAAAACGCCACCGAAGAAAAAGTGACGAATAATTTTCAAAATGGACATTGTATGTTCATTTTTGTGGAATGAAAAAGATTCTTGTTGCGAACCGTGGAGAAATTGCTTTGCGCATTATGCGTTCAGCGAAAGAAATGGGAATTGCCACTGTTGCTATTTATAGTGAAGCCGATAGAAATGCACCTTTCGTGAAATACGCCGACGAGGCTGTTTGCGTAGGTCCTCCGCCTTCCAACCAATCGTATTTACAAGCCGACAAGATCATAGAAATTTGCAAAGAGTTAGGCGTTGAAGGGATTCATCCGGGCTACGGATTCCTTTCTGAAAATGCCGGCTTCGCAAGAAAAGTTCAAGAAAACGGAATCACCTTCATTGGTCCGAATCCGGATAGCATAGACATGATGGGAAGTAAACTTGCTGCAAAAGCTGCTGCAAGAAAGTACAACATTCCCATGGTTCCTGGAACCGAAGACGCCATTGCAGATGTGGAACAAGCGAAGCGCGTTGCGTTGGAAGTTGGACTTCCAATCCTCATTAAAGCCAGCGCAGGCGGCGGTGGTAAAGGAATGCGTATCGTTGAAAAGATTGAGGAAGTGGAAGAGCAAATGGAACGCGCCATTTCAGAAGCCGTGAGTTCTTTCGGTGATGGATCGGTTTTCATTGAGCGTTATGTCAGCGGACCTCGACACATTGAAATTCAAGTTTTAGCAGATAAGCACGGAAACATTGTTCACCTCTTCGAGCGTGAATGCAGCATTCAGCGCAGACATCAGAAAGTGATTGAAGAAGCGCCTTCGGCTATTTTAACTCCTGAACTTCGCGCAGCCATGGGCAAGAGTGCTTGCGACGCGGCTAGAAGCTGCGATTACGTAGGCGCTGGAACAGTGGAGTTCTTGGTAGACGACAAGATGAATTACTACTTCTTGGAAATGAATACCCGCTTGCAAGTGGAGCATCCGGTTTCAGAAAGCATTACGGGAATTGATTTGGTGAAGGAGCAAATTCGTGTGGCACGCGGAGAGAAATTGGCGTTTACGCAAGAAGACCTTTCGATAAACGGACATGCACTTGAAGTGCGTGTTTACGCTGAAGATCCAACGAACAACTTCCTTCCCGATATTGGAAGATTGAATACGTATGTTCGTCCGCAAGGACCGGGCATTCGCGTTGACGATGGTTTCGAAGAAGGGATGGACATTCCGATTTACTATGACCCGATGATTTCGAAGTTGATTGTGCATGCTGCGAATCGCGAGCAAGCGATAGAGCGCATGACCCGAGCCATTGCGGAGTACAAGATATCAGGAGTTCAGACTACCTTGGATTTCTGTTCTTGGGCCATTAATCACGAAGCATTCAAATCTGGAAATTTCGATACGCATTTCGTGAAGGACTATTTCACTCCGGAAATTTTAAAAAAGGAATTGTCGGTTGAAGAAACGGAAGTCGCGGCTATTGCAGCAGAGATTTTGTTTCAACAAAACAACAAAGCTGCATCAACGAGCAGTAGTTCAGAGCAAGCTACCAGTGCTTGGAAGCTTCGCGCTAGAGACTAATCTTTTGAAACTCGCACCAGCGTTGCATGCCTTCGGAAGCTCCGGAGGGTATTGCGTTGAACCCTAGTTTTGACGCAAGTTCTGGAACCTTTGGATCTATTACCCAACGCTCTGCATTCAGAGGAACGTTGTAAAGCAATCCGGCTGCTGGATAAACTTCCAGTGAAGTACCGAGGACCATGAAGATGTCGGCATCCTCCACTAACTCAGCAGCGTCTTGAAGTAATGGAACATCTTCTCCGAACCAGACGATATGCGGACGCAGCGAATTTCCATGTCCGCAAGTACTGAACGTCGATTGGGCAATGTGCCCAATTTCATTTACGCAGCACGAGCTTCTCATTTTGGTGAGCTCTCCGTGAAGATGAATGATGTTCGAGCTACCGGCGCGTTCGTGAAGGTTGTCGACGTTTTGCGTAATGATGGAAACACGGAAGTGTTTTTCCAATTGAGCCAGAATGAGGTGTCCGTTGTTGGGTTGCACCTCGTTCAATTGCAATCGACGTTGGTTGTAGAACTCGGTAACAAGTTCAGGGTTGCGTTGCCAAGCTTGCGGGGTTGCAACGTCTTCAATGCGGTATTGCTCCCACAGTCCGTTTGAATCGCGAAAGGTGTTAATACCGCTTTCGGCGCTGGTTCCAGCGCCAGTTAAGACCACTAAATGTTTCATAAAATTAAATCATCATTCGCTGACGCTTCAATAAGAACTGAAGCATACAGTTTTGAATTCCATCTTCAATAGATGTTTGAAAATAATCGACTCCAATTTGTCCAGCCTTCAATTGCAATGAAGTTCGAAATGCATTCATCTTTTCTTGGTACGCGTTTCGCAATTCATGCGGATGCGCCTTCACCTCCTCGCCTGTTTCCAAATCGACAAACGAGTAAGGTCTGTTTTCAAAATTGAAATCCAACTCGTGTTCTTGATGCACCACGTGAAAGAGAATCACTTCATGCTTGTTGTGACGCAAGTGCTGAAGCGATTGAAACACTTCTTCCACTTGCTTGGAGTCGTCGAGCATGTCGCTGAATACAACAACCAAACTTCTTCTGTGTATACGTTCGGCTATCTCATGAATGATTGCAGAAACGTTGCTGTTATTTTGATAGGAAGTTGCGCTTTGTTCGAGCCACTTCTCCATTTCAGAATAGAGGTAATGAATGTGTGCTTGACTGCTTCCCGCTTTGGTGTGAAGCATGAGTTCATTTGCGAAAACGCTGAGTCCAACGGCATCGCGCTGACGCTTCATGAGTTCCATAACGCTCGCAGCTCCGTATAGCGCGAACTTCAACTTATTCCACTCTTTGCCTTCGGCGTTTTTTATGGTTGGAAAAAGCATCGATGAAGAAACGTCTACAACCAATTGACAACGAAGATTGGTTTCTTCTTCGTATCGCTTCACAAAGTGTTTGTCTGTACGCGCCAATAATTTCCAATCCAGATGTCTGGTAGACTCACCAACATTGTACAAACGGTGTTCAGCAAACTCCACAGAAAATCCATGATACGGAGAACGATGCATTCCTGTTATGAATCCTTCCACCGCTTGTTTCGCAAGCAATTCAAGTGATGAATAAGATTGTATGTATGACCGATCGAAGTTTATTGGCATTTTGTTACGCAGCTTTCAGGTAAAAGTAGAACTCACTACCCTTTCCTTCCAAAGTTGAAACCATTAAATGTGAACTGTGCTTGTTTAAGAAGTCGTTGACCAATTGTAAACCAAGGCCGTGTCCAACTTCGTTCTTTGTTCCTCTGGTGGAAAGTACTTCACCTGAATTCATTTTCGTTAAGAAGTCTTGTGACATCCCAACACCAAAATCAATTACGCGAAAGCACCAACCTTGCGGCGTTTGTTGCGCTGTAATTTGAACTTCACCGTTTTCTCTTGAATACTTGGTTGCATTTGAAATCAAATTCCGGAAAATGGTGTCCAACATGTCCATATCTCCTAAAATTTTTGAATTTACCGAAGCTCCGAAATTAACTTGATATTGAATATTCTTATCCGAGGTGGAGAGTGAGCAAATATTCTTCACTACACCTTCCATTTCACTTAGCAATATTTCTCGTTCTACGTACTCAATGTTGTTGGTTTGAGTTCTGGTCCAAAGCAAAAGTTTGTCAATTAAATCCAATAGTCCAGACGTTCTAACTTTAAACTGACCCAAAATAGCTTTTTCCATTTCCTTATCTATCTCTTCTGTTTGAAGTAAAGCTGCCGCAGAATCTAACGAGGCCACTGGCGATCTTAAGTCATGTGAAAGAACAGCCATCATACGATCACGTGTATATAACGTTGACATTAACTGTTCGTTTTTTATATTCAGAGCTCGCGTGCGAAGCACCAACTTCCTATGAATACCATCGGTAACTTTAACAATAAAAAATGTCTCTGCGATACAGATGACCGACACTCCAACTAAGTTCATAAAACCATCTATGGCCGCAAGCTCTTCTGTCATTTTAGGAAGCGGAGTAATGTCATTCAAAAACAACATCGAGTTAACCATGAGTATCGCATCAATCGTTAAAATAACATAACCTGCTTTTGCTTCCTTTCCTTGAAAAATGAACAAATTGCCCATTAACAGGGGAATAAAATAAATAAAAACATAAGAATCAATTCCGGTCTGAATAACCAATACTTGAATAATAAAAGTAAGAATAAGCATATTCCAAACTTTTGAAACAAAGTACTTTTTTTGTTTGTAGAGTAAGAATGAAATACCTGTAAAAAAAATAGTTGAAAATGTTATGACCGCTTGCAAGTATTGTTTTAGCCAAATATCGACTCCTGTATAAACAATACAAAACAGAACAACTATCAGCATAAATATTTCATGCAAACGCAATGTTTTCTCTTGAAGAATTGAAATATCCTCAAGGTTTGACGACTCTATTCTACCTAACTTTTTTTCCATGGCTTCTGCCTGAATAGCTTGATAATTTGATTTGCTAATTTAATGTTCTTTCTTCACCTTTGAGATTATATTTTCACGTCATTTGCATTACTTATTGTAAAAATGGACATAACGATTAACACCCCCGCATTATTGTTTCCTGCGATTAGCTTAATTATGCTCGCATACACCAACCGATTTCTTGCCTTGGCCAACGTCATTCGCAATCTTCACGACCGCTACAAAGGACGTGAGCCCAAGGAAGCTGCATTACTCTATGCGCAAATAAAGAATTTAAAATTCCGATTAAGGCTGATAAAAAACATGCAGATATTTGGGGTGCTTAGTTTCGCGCTTGCCATTGCATCTATGTATTTTATCTATCGTGAAGAAATGAACATTGCTGAATTCACTTTTGCAACTGCATTGATTTTATTCTGTGTATCACTATTCCTCTCCTTAATTGAATTAATTAATTCCACCCGTTCGTTGGAAATTGAGTTGAGCGACATGGCGGGGTTGGAAGATAGTATTTTGGATTATCTGAAGAAAATGATCAAATAGCCGAAGGCGAATGTTGCGGAGCAACGAATGTCCACAGGACGAATGTTGCAGAGCAACGAATGTCCACAGGACGAATGTCTGCGACGAATGCTTCGCTGGTTAAAACAAAACTTAGCGGATGATGACAACAGAACCCTTGAGTTCAATGGGTTCGGAGAAAGAAGAGGTAATGATTCGCAAAGTCCAGGTGTAGCCATCTATTTGCGCATAGTATTCGTTTCCGAATGCATTTCCAATCCAAACTTGCTCGGGATCTTCCGAATAGAAAATGCGTTCACCGTATCGATTGTAAATTCCAAATTCATATTGAATTTCATTCAAATTAAATCCAGATAATACGGGATAAAAGACATCGTTAATGCCATCGTCGTTTGGTGAAAAGGAATTCGGAACAAAAACAGTTTCTTCGCGGTTGATGAAAATGGTGTAACAAATAGAATCTGCGCAACCGTATTGGTTGCTAACTTCTAGACATGCTTGAAACGAGCTTGCGCTGGCTTCTAATACAGAATATTGAGCATCTGGGTTGGTCGACGTATTCCCATTAATATTCCAGAGGTTTGTTGTATTCCCCAAGGATAAATTCATAAAATTAACTTCTGGAGAATTTAATGAAGGGGTTACCGGAGACCATTGAAAAGCCGCTTCCGGAAATAGATCTACACAAACCATATCTGTTTGAGAAACACTATTCACACAACCATTCCCATCGGTAGATTGAAGGCCAATGGTGAAACATCCTGCCGTTTGAAAATTGTAATTGAAGCTCCCACATCCGCTTCCCACATTCACCCCGTCTATGCTCCAAACACAACTCGAAAGAGCGGTTGCCGACGAACTATTGAAGAGCACATTCAAAGGAGCACATCCGGTTGCTGCGGAAGAGGTAAAACTTATTTGCGGAAGGGGCACGACTTGAATGTTAATCATGTCACTTCCTCCGCAGCTTCCAGCTATAGTATAAACGGCCTGAAAACTGCCAACACCCAAAGACGCCGGAGTTACCATTCCACTTGAATTAACGGCATTTCCACTCCAAGTCCCGCCTGCATTCGCCGCCACAAGCTGAACGGGGCTGCCATTCACGCACAATGGATTTACAGGGGTAATCGTTGCGCTTAACGCAGAAGTCACTTGTATATTCAGTGTTGAAGCCGATGTGCAATAACTATCGCTGTCAAAGGTCACAACGGAACTTCCCACCCCTGCTGTGCTTGGAAGAAACAAACCGGAAGTTGAATTGGTAATTCCTGTTCCACTCCAAACACCCGGCTCCATTGGCGATGTTAAGTCAAACGCCAAATCTGAAATACAGAAAGGACCTGCAGCGGTTATTGCCGAAGGTGTTGCGGCATCTACAATAACATTGGACGTGTAGGTTGAAACACATGTTCCAAGTGCAACCAAGCACGTGTAGGTTCCAGAAGCTAAGGGCGCGGCTGCAGTAATGGTTGGATTCTGGTTGAAGGAAGAAAAGAGATTTGGACCACTCCATGCGTAGGTAGCTCCGGGAACAGAAGTCGCAGAAAGATTTAGGTTACTTCCTTCGCACAATGGTGCATTTGAGCCAATGGTTGAATTGGGAAAATTCGTAACGGTTATGGTAATCGAAGAAGTTTGTGAGCATCCGTTTATAGTGGAATGCGCCACATAGGTTGTAGATATTGTTGGAGTTGCAATAACGGTAGAGCCAATGGTTGTGTTCAAGGACGGATCTGCATCCCACAAATAATTCGCGCTTCCGCTTGCTACTATTGTAGTTGATTCTCCAAGGCAAATCGAAATTGAAGATGGTGCTAAAACCAAAACAGGATCAGTCGGTGAAGACGAAATAGTGTACGTAAATAATTGCGGGGTGCCGCACTGGCCTTGGTCAGTGACTGCTAAAGTGTAATTCCCGGGTTGAAGATTTCCTATAACCGGAGTTGTATTGGTTGTGCCTAGCCATTCGTAGGTGAATGGCCCTACTCCACCGGAAATAATGGTACTTATTGAACCCACAGTTCCACATGAAGGTTGTACAATGGTTGGAGTTGAAACAAGCGGAATGAAGGGTGAATTTGAAGTTCCTGGAGTTGGAACAGTAGCACCTGTTAACCACACCGTTGTTCCGTCGCATTCTCTGTAAATAGACTCGCCGTCGTTATTCGACTGTCCGGTTACTGAGACAAGAATAGGATCACTTGCCGAGAGGTTTATGGTGACGTCTGGACAACCTACAGTATTGGCAGTGGTGAAGGAAGGTGTTTGCGCAAATTGTCCGCCACCCCAATACAATCCGTCTAAAATAGTTCCCGACGGATTCGCGAAAACCAATTGTTCTGCGGAATTGGTAAAAATCCCAACTTGTGACGTTGGCCCAGAGGTGCATCCGCAAGTGCCTAAATCAAGATTAACAGAAGTGCCTGAATTAGCAGAACCTATAACGAAAAATCCATAAGGCGGTACAACGGTTCCAACAGGAAATGTCACTCCAAAATCGCCGTCGGTCATGACATAGCATGAGATATCCTGCGGCGTATTGCACATATTGTAAAGCTCTACCCATTCTGCTGTGCTTGGTGTGCAACCGCCGTCGCAAGCTCCAGCAGCATTCACCATGACTTCATTAATGACAATGCATTGGGCATTCGCTAAAAGCGACGAGAGAATAAGCGCGAACAACGAACCTATTTTTTTCCCCAAACTGTTTCCCATTGACAAATTTTGCGTCTGCGAAAGTACGTCTGAAACGACCACAAACCCATGTTAATGAATCATTAATTCTAGCATTACAATTGACAACATTCACCGATGAACGTGACCTGCATCATGAAGCTCATTCATCAATAAAATGAAATTTGAGTCAACAAATAAAAAACACGATTATGTCTACACACAACACCTTCCACATTTCTAGAATGAACAATGAACAAAACGATTGGCAGCGAGGATTAGAATTCTATAAGCAAGAATTGCAAATTCACGCTCACCGTCTTTCCGATGTTTCAAGCATGTATGATTCAAAGGCCGAATTGAAACCCAATGTCGAGCACTTCCAAAATCAATTCATTGTACAACAGGACAACATTGATCAATTGGC
>CANGEF010000066.1 GCA_947452685.1 Flavobacteriales bacterium
ACCCAAACTGAAAGCGTTGAACGAAAGATGCATGAGCACCGCTGTCCAAATACTTCCAGAATACAAAACAAAATATCCCATTAAAGCGCCGAGTAACATACGAGGTAAGAAACCTGCGACGTGAAAATGAATGGCGGCAAACAAGATGGCCGATATCCAAACGGCCCAATGCTTCGAGTTGGTCCAGTTCTTCAGCACACCTTGAATAAGCCCGCGGAACATGAGCTCTTCGGTTAAAGGAGCAATAATCACAGTAGAAAGTAAGACCACAAACGGATGAACCTTAGACAAGGCTCCCAGCTGCTGGTAAAACGCATTACTATCTTCTTCCATGGCGTTCTCTAACATCCAAGAAGGCAAGAAGGATTCAACCTTCGCAGAAAAATAATAAATAAACGGAATGCCTATGCCCATCACCGCCAATCCCAACAGCGTTGCTCTTCCACCCTTCCAACGAAAGGAAATCCATTCCACTTTCGTTAACCACTTCTTCGCAATCAACAACGGTCCAAACCCAACACCCAACTGAATAAGCGCGTTCAACGTCAATACAAATAAAAAAACCTGTTGATCAATTTTCGAATTCGCCAACACCGCGTCCACCGCTTCTTGACTTCCACAATAAACATACAATCCTCCAAGGAAAAACAGCTGTCCAATCATGTAGATGAAACCGAAGAGGGTTACGGCGATGAGGGCTTGGTTTTTTGGGGTTAAGAAGTTGAACATTTTGCAAATATACGGCGGTTTCAAAGGGAAGAGAAGTTAAGAGAAGGGAAGAGAGGGGAAGATGTGCGAAGCACGAATGTCTTCGACGATTTCTGAAATTAAAATGGAGCATGCCCCAATAGAAATCGAGCTCGTTTATCGAGCGACATTCGAAATGCCCCCACAGAAGGTGGGGGATAAAGTTTTAGAATATTTCTTCTTTCAAAAGCAGAGAGATACTAGCCACTTAAAGATTGATTCATTTGCTGAGATTTTATCCCCCACCTTCTGTGGGGGCATTTCACATGCCGCCCTTTGGGGCTCTTTAAACCTTCGGTGTCATCGCAACTCCGTTGCGTCATCACAACTTGTTGTGTAAAGAAAAAGTCCCCGACCGTTGCCGAGGACTTTCCCCTAAACCTTAACCAAAACTCCTGAAGAACTTCAGGATACTAGAGTGCAGCCTCCTGCGACTCAGCTTCTTCATTTTTCTTGCCAAAGATTCTTTTCAAGCGAACTTTCGTGTTTTCACTTGTCTGATACATGACAGGAACTACAATTAATGTGATAAACGTTGCGAAACTTAATCCGAATACAATGGTCCATGCCAAAGGTCCCCAGAACTTCACACTATCGCCACCGAAATAAATCTTCGGGTCGAAGTCGGTAAATAAGGTAACGAAGTCAATGTTGAATCCTATTGCCAGTGGAATCATACCTAAGATTGTGGCTGTTGCCGTTAACAACACAGGAGTCATACGCACACGGCCCGCTTCAACAATTGCTTCTTGTAACGTACTGCCACGTTCGCGAAGAATATCCATGAACTCAACTAGCAAAATTCCATTCCGCACTACAATTCCCGCAAGTGCAACTATTCCAACACCTGTCATAACAATACTAATTGACATGTCGAAAATGGCCAATCCAAGCAATACTCCTATGACACTGAAAATAATTTCAGAAAGAATAATTAACGTTCTTCCAATGGAATTGAATTGCGTAATCAAAATCAAGACAATTAATCCAATCGCTATCAACCCTGCCATTCCCAAGAAACTTGCAGTTTCTTGTTGTTGCTCTTTCTCTCCTCCCATTTTCACCGTTACTCCTTTCGGCAAGTTGTCGAATTCTGCAACTTTTTGTTCAATGGTCGCAACAACCTGATTCGGATTGAATCCTGTAATGACATTCGAGCCCAATGTAACAATGCGCTTCTGATCTTTCCTGCGAATACCAGCATATGTGCTGCTGTAATGCACGTCTGCAAAGGCAGAGATTGGCACTTGGCGCACTTGTCCCATCATATTCATATCGCGAAACGTAATAACCATGTTACGAATTTCTTCCAAGTTGTTACGCTGCTCTTCTTGTAAACGAATTTGAATCGGATACTCGTCTTCATCATCGCGGAAATTCGAAGGATTATCAATTCCGAAAATAGATTTACGCAATTCCATTCCCACCTGAGCCAACGAAAGACCTTCGCGGTTTAGACGCTCGCGGTCTATGTCTATGACAATCTCTGGCTTGTTGCGTTGCAAGTCGCTCTTCAATTCTTCCACTCCAGGAATTTGTTGTGCATCTAAATAATTCTTCAGATTCACACTTGCAGTAATTAAGTCTTCGAAATTCTCTCCAGTAATCTCAACTGCAATGGGCTTCGCAGTAGGCGGACCACTTTGCTCTTGGTCAACCGAAATTTCAACACCCGGAATTCCTTGAACCGCAGCACGAATTTTTTCCATATACTCCAACGTACTTTGTCCACCGCGTTTTGAAAACTCCACGAATCCCACACCCACCTTCGCTTTGTGAGAATATGGCGCGCGATCGTCGCGAGATTCATTGGCACCTATGGCTACGTTGGTAATCACAGACTCGACAATTGGATTATTTTCACCCAACACGCCATAAACGCGTTGCTCAATAATTTTCGCCACGCTGTCGGTTGCTTCTGGCTTGGTTCCTACAGGCAAACTCGCATACACATAAACGAAATTGGGTTCTCCTTTCGGGAAAAATACCACCTTCGGTTTGCGCAAACCGGTAACCATGAACGACAGAATTAACAAAGCGAATGTGCTGAATAAAATCGTCTTCGGACGTTTCAATGCCCAAACCAAAAATCTTCCGTATAATCCTTGAACACTCGGCCATGTCTTGAGTTGGAAATGCTCGATCATGCGTTTCAAAATGAAACGATAAAAAATGTAGATGATTAACATGAACATGGTAAAGTTCCCCATACCCACATTTCCACCGACGTAAAATAGAATTCCAACTACAATAAAAATAACCGAAGTAATTCCCAATTTCTTAAGGTTAACACCTTTGTTTTCTTTGTGCGGTTTCATGAAGTCTACCGCGAAAACAGGGCTAATGATGTAGGCTACAATCAACGACGCAGTAAGCGTGATGATTAATGTAATGGGAAGGTAACCCATGAACTTTCCAATAACCCCATCCCAGAATGCTAGCGGAACGAAAGGCGCAAGAGTCGTTGCCGTTCCAGATAATACAGGAAGGAAAATTTCTCCGGCTGCTTTCTTGGCCGCAGTCTTAATAGGAACTTTTCCGTTGTCGTAAATACGGTGTGTGTTTTCAACCACAACAATCGCATCGTCTACCACAATTCCCAATCCAAGAAGGAAGGCGAACAAGACAATCATATTCATGGTGAAGTCTAATCCGGGCAACAACAAGAAGGCAATGAACATTGAAAGCGGAACCGAAAGTCCAACGAAAATCGCATTGGTTGCTCCCATAAAAAACATCAAAATAATCGTAACTAAAATGAATCCGATGATGATGGTGTTAATCAAATCGTGCAGCGTAATACGCGTTGTCCTACTCTGATCTCCAGTAACAACAACTTCCAAATCTTTTGGAAGTTTATTCGCTTTCATTTCAGCAATAATCTCCTGAATTTCATCGGAGGCATTGATCAAATTCTCTCCACCACGCTTAATGACATTTAACGTAATTACATTCTTATTATTCAAACGACCGTAAGACTCTTGAATCTTATGTCCGTCTACAACTTCAGCAATGTCCTTCAAATACAAATGCGCGCCAGTTTGACCTGTGATAATCGAATTTTTTATTTCTTCAATATCCTTGAACTCACCGCTTACACTGAGCGTGCGTTTCATGTCATCTACCTCTACACTTCCCCCACTAATGGTTAAGTTTTCGTAGTTCAGCGTGCGCTCGATATCTCCAATGCTAATTCTTGCGGCAGCTGCTTTGTACATATCTACATTTACCTGAATCTCGCGATCCAAAGCACCAACCATGTCAACACGCGTAATTTCTTTCATCCCTTCAATTTTATCTTGAAGTTCTTCCGCGTATTTCTTCAATTCATCGAGACTGTAATTACCCGCAATATTCACGAACAAAATAGGCATTTCCGAAAACTCAACTTCCATCACATTCGGATCGGCAGGTAAATCTTGAGGAAGATCTTTCTTCGCCTTGTCTACCGCATCTTTCACCTTTTGCTTCGCAACAGGCACATCTACATTCGTGTTGAATTCCACCACGATACTAGAGAAATCTTGAATGCTTGTGCTGGTTACTTTCTTCACACCAGCAATGGACTTGATTTGTTTCTCAATATTTTTCGAAACCAAATTCTCAACGTCCTTCGGCGCAGCGCCGGGGTATACCGTGCTTACATAAATTGTTGGAATAACAATATCTGGGTACTGCTCTTTCGGAATACTTCTGTAAGTAAGAATACCTGCTAACGTAATGAATATCGTTAGCAAATAAATGGTAGTCTTGTTGTCAATGGCCCAACTGGTGGGTTTGAATTCTTTAAATTTTTCTAGCATGATTCGGCTTCTTATAATTCAATTGCCATTCCTTCTGTTAACTCTGCGTAACCGGTGGTGATCAATTTGTCACCTAGGCTCAAACCACTTGTCAATTCTGCATTTCCTGCATAAACTTGTCCAACAGTAACTGCTCTTCTGCGTGCAGTTAACACACCGTTTTCATTCACAGCTACATATACGTATTGCAAATTATTTTCATTTTGAATCAGATTCAAAGGAGCTAAAATTGCTGCTGCATTTTCGTAGTCAACAATTTTCATTACGCTTACCATATTTGGACGAAGCATTTCGTTTGAACCTGATAATGATGCTTCAGCTGTGAATGTGCGTGTCATAGGGCTAATGAACTTCGCAGTAAATGAAATACTTCCTTCAATTTCTGTATTAATATCGGGGAAGTATAACGACACTTTGTTTCCTTTCTTCACTTTGTTTGCATAGGTCTCCGCTACTTCAGACTTCACTTTCAATGAAGCAAGATTTACAATTCGGAAACAAGGATCTGGATTTTGCGCGGTAGCAAATTGACCCACACGCGCACCAATGTGGTCTACGATTCCGCTCAATGGCGCTTTCACCTTGGTTAATTCAATTTGTGCTTGAACGGCATTTATTTGCTTGGTCAATGCGTCTACCTGAGTCTTCGCTTGCAAAAACTGAACTTCGCTTCCGATCTTTTGTTCCCACAGACGTTGTTGTCTTTGGAAAACATCTTTCGCTAATTCTAATTGTGGTTGAATGGCTGCTATTTGCGCGGCATATGCACTGTTGTCGGTTTCTGCCAATAACTGTCCAACCTGAACAGCATCTCCTTCATTCACATAAATTTTCGTTACTAAACCTGGAATTTGTGGAGCAACAACTACGTTGTTTTCCGCATCTACCGTTCCTTGAATTTCAACACAATGTCTGAATGGCGCAGCAACAACATCGGTTAAAACTACCTTTCTCGTTTTCGCAGCGTTGGTGATTCCCAACTCCTGCTCGAGCGTTGCAATTTTGCCGTCCAATTCTGAACGCTTTGCTTTTAAATCATTCAATTCTGCATTCTTGTCCTTTGTTCCGCAAGAAGCCAATAACACAACAGCTAATCCTAATGAAGCTGCGATTTTAGAGATATACATGGATTTCATTTTTTCTTAAAGTATTATAATGCGTTCAACGATTTTGAAAGTCTAGTTTGAGCGTTCATTAAACTTAAACGCGCTTGAATAAGGGTTACTTGTGCTTGCAACAATTGTGAAGTTTGTCGAGACAATTCGAAACTTGAAGATGTTCCTTGGTCGAATTTAATCTGCGTCTTGTTTAAGATACTTGAAGCTAAGTTGTAAGATTGCATAGCCAAATCCACATTCTGTGTGGCATTCATGTATTCAGCCATTCCCACTTGATATTCCAATTTCGCTGCATTGGTTGAATACGCAAGCGTTTCTTCCATACGTTTTACTTCCACTCCAGCCTTTTTAATTCCCTTCATTTTCGCACCACCCGAGATTAACGGAACGTTCATAGACAAACCCCAAATCTGAGTTGGATACCAAGGCTTAGAGCCATCTAAGAAATCAAATTGCTGACGCTGCCCTTGTTTCTGCATGCTGTAAAAAGCAGCCATATTCGGAAGCAATTTCGCTTGCTGATTTTTAACGCTCAACTTCTGAAGAGCCAATCCGTCTTTAATGATTTGATTGTCTATTAAATTATCTGCATTGAAAGTGGTCTGAACCAACTGCGCGTTGAACGCTTCCAAAATAGTTTTGCTGTTATCTGCCAAGGTAATGTCCTCTTCCACATTCATTCCTATGGTGAATTTCAATAAGGTCTTCGCAATCTTCGCTTGCGTCTCTGCCGTGCGAATGCGCGCTTCCAATTCGTTCAACGAAAGTGATAATTGCTCAACGTCTTGCGTTTCTACAAAACCCTCTTTCTTTAAAGCTACCGTGTGATCCAAAGTGCCTTTCAACAAATCGCGAGAAGCGGTTAGAAGCGAAATACTTTCCTGCGCAATGACCGCCAAGTGATAGGCCTCTTCGGTTGCGCGCTTCACTTCAATCTCACTTTTAATAATATTCTTATTTTGCAAAGCAGCGTACGCTTTCGATGCTTGAATTCCAACCAACCATGAACCGTCGAACAACAATTGCGAAGCGCTAATACCCGCAGTTAATGTTTGCGGAACACCGAATTGCACGGCCACATTTTGACCCGGGCGTCCGAAGAAATCACCCGGCAAAATACTCGTTGGACGATCAATGAAGTTTTGGTACTGAATAGAACCGTTGATTTGCGGAAGACCAATGGCCAAAAGCTCTTCGGTTTGAAGCTTCGCTGTTTGCGCATCAAGTGTTTTCGATTTCACCTGGAAGGCATTCTTCAAGGCGAACTCTTTCGCAGCTGCCAAAGTAAGCGCCTGCTGGGCGGTTCCGAGCGAAACAAAACCAAGCACCACCAATAAGAGGGCGGTTATTTTTTTGTTTATGTTGAATTGTATCATGAATTGAATTATTGCTTTTTACTGTTTTTTTTCTTGGTTGAAGGAGATGAATTCAAAATATTTTTATTCAGTAACTCTATTCCTTTCGCAGTTGCCATTCCGTGTATATGGTAGGAAAACCATTCCATATAAACATCACTCACGTTGTATTCTTTACTCGGAAATAAATGCTGGTCGAACATTACCTCCATTCTACCAACATACAACTTGGCCAGAATGTTCGGATTAATCTCTTTTCTATACAACCCGTCCTTTTGACCTTTTACAATGTTTTCGTAAACGCATTTGTAAATGATTTCCTGACGGGAAACGAGCATTTTCTGATGCACACGTGGATGAAACTTCTCCATGTCATAAGCCACAGAAGGATGAATATTTTGCAACATCTCTAACACCCAACGCTTAATTTCTAAACTTTCATCAATTGCATTGAGTCCTCGACTACAAATTTCTTCAATCTGATGTTTTTCGGAAGTACTGAATAAGACCACCGCATTTTCCAACAAATCTTCTTTGTCTTTCACATGCGCATACAGCGTCTTCTTTGAGATACAGAGCTTCTTTGCAATGTCGTCCATGGTCAGGCTTTTAATCCCAAACTTCAGGAACAACGGAAGCGTTTCCATAAGAATATGTTTCTTCTTGTTTTCCAAATCGGCGCGAAGATAAACACAAAATTCACATCGGAAACGAAAAATGGAAAAAATGTTTCCTTCAATTGGACGGAGTCCAATCAATCTGACTTTGTCAGATCAATCTCTTCGAGATCAATCCTTCGGATCAATCGCTGCGCGATCAACTGCATCCGCAGGATTGATTGCAACGCAATTGATCCGAAGGATTGATCACCAAGGGTGATTGATCGCAAAGCGATTATTTGACTCTTTTAAACTCGTCAACTTGAGACGCCTTCTTCTCTTTCAACTTCTGATTCCCAATCTTCCAGGTTAGATTGATACGCGCAACGCGTGATTCCCAGCGACCGCTGGCGTCCATGTAGAGACCGGCGTACTGCGAAACACCTCTCCAACGCATGGTATGAAGAATGTCGCCGTAGGCGAGACGAAGAACTAGTTTTTCTCCTAAGAAAGTTTTCTGAAAGGCAGCATCTAAGCCACCCATAGGCTTGTTGCGGAAGGTTCCGCCCCAAACGCTCGGACCGTTGAAGAATCCAGAAAGTTCGAACGACGTGGTCTTGTTCACCTTAAAGGTGTTTTGCATGAAGATGTTGTACGACGTAGCGCGGAGATCAATGACATTTCCGTCTTTGAAGGTCGCTCTGTTGTGAATGTTATAAACGCCCATGTTTACATAACCGTCCCACCACTTCGCAATGGGAACCGGACTTCCAATGTTGAACGTGATGTTCTCGCGGTATCCAAGGTTACGGGTTTGAATGTAAGAGCGGGAAAACTCTGTCGTATCCGTGATCTCGGTGAAGAACCCATTCGTTTTGCTGTATCCCAACGAAGTGGTAAGCATGTAAAACAACGTATGACTCAGCTCCAACGCATTGGTGTATTGGGGTTGAAGAAACGCGTTGCCGCGTGAATACGAAAGCTCGTCCAATCGCGATTCAAACGGATTCAAAGTTTGGTAACTCGGACGATCAATTCTTCTGCTGAATGTTAAATTGAAGGTGCTCGTTTCTTTGTGATCAAACGTTATTGCTGCACTCGGAAACAGATTCGTGTACAATCGATCGACGTGTGTCAAGGGTTGTGGAGTTAAAGCAAACAGCTCACCGTTGCTCTTCGTGTTTTCGGCACGGACACCCACTTGCCATCCGAATTTCTTATACTTACCCGAGGCATTTGTGTACGCCGCTAAGACACGTTCCTTGTATGCGAAAGCATTGGTTCTGTTCGAATCTACGCTGAATACATTTCCATTCACATTAAAAAAATCGAGGTTGTTGTTCGTGTTCACTTGCGTGCCTTTCACCCCCGCTTCCCACTTGATTTTTTTCCAATTGAAACTGTAATCAGCACGAAGTACGGCAATATCAATTTTCGTTGACGTGTTGTTCTGGTAAATACGTTGGTTCAACAAGGTTCCATCCGAACCCATGTATCTGTTGGGTTGATAGTTTTTATTTTGAATGTCGAACTGCCCGTAGTTCGCATCAACAGTAAGCTCTTGTTCGTTCGAGCCTTTCCATTGGTAGTTGATATTTCCACCGTAATTGTTGCGAAATCCATTGTTATTTGAAAGAGCTTCCAACGTACTATCCACTCCCGCTCCGAGACTCACGCTACCAATTGGAGTAGAGCCGTGGCTGTTCCACAAGCTGTTTGAAAGGTTCGTGTTTACCGAAATTCCAATGGTGTTTTTATCGTTGATGGAAATGTCAATGCCCGCCTTTCCATAATGCGACTTGTCCTTGTTGTAAGTATATGTTTTCTGATCGAAGAAAATAGCGTTTTGTTCCTTGTAGAAACGCATGTATCCCCAATCCTCGGTGAATGCATTGCCGTAAGTCGCATAAACATTGGTCTTTCCCTTTCTTCTGTTGTAGGTGAATGAACCGTTCGTCTTACCATAAATCTGATTTCCGTATCCCAATCCGAATGTTGCGTTCTGTCCGTAGTTGCTGTTTTTCTTCATTACGATATTCAAAATACCGGCCGTTCCCGCGGCGTCGAAGCGTGCAGAAGGATTCGTGATGATTTCAATTTTTTCAATGTTAGAAGAAGGCGTGCTTTTCAAGAAATCAGCTAACTGCGCTCCTTGAAGCGGAGAAATTCTTCCGTCTATATAAACCGTTATTCCCGACTTTCCTTTAACCGAAATATTGTTGTTGTTGTCAATGACAACACCTGGAGCTCTGCGCAACAATTCCAACGCATTCAGTCCAACCGCATTCGCAGTTCCTTCCACATTGAAAATGGTTTTATCTGCTTGCACTTGAACGAGTGGTTTCTTCGCTACGAATTCCATTTCAGAGGTGACCGCTGAAGTCCTTGTCAACTCTACCGTTCCGAGATTCACACTCGCACTCGCCGCAATCTTTTTCCAAATAGGCTTGTATCCGATAATATTGAAATACACCAACACTGAATCGGTACTTTCAATTTCCAAATTGAAAACACCGCTGTTATCCGAAGCCGTCGCCTTCAACACCAAACTGTCCTTCACCGCATGAATACTCACGCTAACATAAGACAATTGCTCCGTCTTCCCTGCTTCTACACCCGCTACTACTCCGGAAACGGTGGTTGTTTGCGCGAACGAAAATAGAGTGATAAAT
>CANGEF010000067.1 GCA_947452685.1 Flavobacteriales bacterium
AAATCTGCTTTGCGCGGTTCGAAGGTTGTAGGACGAATCACCTCCATTGCTCCGCCGCCTTGCAAATTCATAATCATACTTGCGCGCTTGGTTATGGTCTTGTCATGGGTGTAACAATCCATGAGTGGTGCCGCTTGAACACTGTCGAAAAACGGAATATTCATTCCGAAAAATTTTCTGAAATACATCAACGACGCATCCATATCCTGAACCGCAACACCAATGTGTTGAATGCTATTAATTCTGTTCATTGCAAATTTCTTTTAATTGAGAAATACACTGTACTTGCGCCAACTTCCATTTGGAATAATCATCTCTGCGCTGTGCACTTTCTTTTTTGTGTTGAATAATTTTTTTGAATCTGTCTAAACGCATGCGTGAGCGAACCTCAAACACACCAATTCCAACAAGTATAAGAACTCCCAGAAAATAGTTTATTCCGAAAAAGGGAAACGCTATGGCAAGAAGAAGTATGTACGGTATACTGAAGAAAAGTTTAAAGGAAATGCGAATGGAATTTCGGAAAAGCATATCCTTCAATTTCGTTTGAACAAAGTTCTCGGTGAAATTTGAAATGGGGAAGAAGATCATTTTTCCGATAAGTGCAAATGGATAGGTGATACAAACTCGGAGCGTATTCCAGAAATTCCATTGCTGAGTTTCGAATTCAGTCTTATTCGAAAATGAAAGATCTTTGGATAATTGGTTGAACGATTTTAATTCATTTAAGAATTGAATTTGTTCGAACCGATCGGCGTTAACCAGGTCTTGAAACAAGAGAACGTTTTCATGCCAATCGTTATGCGGATGAACAAAATGCATAAGCTCTTGAATGGTCAAGTATTCTTCGTAATAATCTTTGTTACGAATGTCTGTCATGACCGCTTGCAATTGAGCGCTTATGTCCGCGACCAACTCATTGGCCCAAATGGCTTTGTTTGCGGTGGTGTAATCTTCTTTCGAGAGCACAATAGGCTTTCCAATGCGAAGCATGAAATCCCCGTCTTTTTCGAAAAATTCAGAGTACTCCAAACCCAGTGGTAAAATTCTAATTTGTTTTAAATTCGGATTAGCCTCAAAGGTCCCAATGATTAATCTTCCCACACCTTTTTTCAGCGGGGTGTTCAACGCTTTTTTTCCTTTGTGTGTTCCTTCAGGAAATAAGCTTATCCATTGTCCGCGATTCAAACGCTTATAACATTCTCTGAAGATGGCGTCGTTGCGGTCGCGAAGATCTCCGACATTATCTTGCTCACGATACACCGGTAGCATATTGAATTTTCCAAGAAGCCAAGAAACAAACCCAGGCTTAAAGACATCTGAGCGCGTAAGCCAATGCAACTGCTGTGTTATTACAGAGCAGCAGAGAATAGGGTCCAGTAAAGCGTTCTGATGATTTCCAACAACAATGGTTGGGATATCACTTCCTTTTAAATTTTCATAGCCAACAACCCGAAACTTTCTGTGAAAGAGTCGGAGCCCAAAAACTAAAATGATTCTAAAAAATTCGTACAACCAAGATCTACGCATAGCGAAAAGAAACGAAGATAACTTTATTTTGTTCTGTCTTGCAATTCAACCATCTTCAAATAAGCACTGTCTTTTTTCATAAGCTCTTCATGCGTACCCGATTCAACAATACTTCCACCTTCTAAAACAATGATTTTAGATGCATTGCGAATGGTGGAAAGACGGTGCGCAATGACCAATGATGTTCTGTTTTTCATAAGCTCATCCAATGCCAATTGAACTGCTCTTTCATTCTCTGTATCGAGCGCTGAAGTAGCTTCGTCGAGGATCAGTAATTTCGGGTCTTTTAAGATTGCGCGTGCAATGGCAATACGCTGACGTTGTCCGCCCGAAAGTTGAATTCCACGATCGCCCACAATAGTCTCCCAACCGTCTGTGAACTGCTCAATGAATTCCCAAGCATTGGCGCGAATAGCTGCAGATTTGATTTCTTCATCTGTTGCCGAGGGCTTTCCGTAAGCAATGTTTTCACGAATGCTTCCGCCGAACAATAAAACTTCTTGCGGAACATACGCCATGCTCTTTCTTACGTCATGAAGCTTCCAATCTGAAGACGGTGTTCCGTCGAATAAGATCGTTCCTTCGGTCGCTTCGTAAAAGCGAAGCAACAGATTCGCTATGGTAGATTTTCCGGAACCAGAAGCCCCCACCAGCGCAATTTGTTCGCCTTCTTTCACTTCGAAAGAAACATTTTTCAAGACCGCCATTTCGGCTCTGCTTGCATAGTTGAAGGACACGTTTTTAAACTCGAACGTTCCGTTGAAATGTTTATCTACTGCCGTTTCTTCTTCCGGAATTTCTTCAGGATCCATGGCCAGAATTTCCATAACGGAATCAATAATTCCCAAGCTGCGTTGAAGTGATCCCATTTGTGCGGCAAGTCCGCCAATAGATCCAGCAATAAGTCCGGTTAACATAATGAACTGCGGCAACACTTCAACAGGTAACTGTCCCGTTTGCTGCAAGTGTGCTCCAACACCAATCACAAGTCCTAAAGTTCCAAATAAGAAAATAATAATGAAGGTTCCGAACATGCCACGCCAGATGGCACTTTTCATGGCATTCGCGCGGACGTCTAGAATGCGTTTGTAATAGCGAGATATTTCAAAAGGCTCATTGCTGTAACTTTTTACACTCACTACGCCCGTGAATGTTTCGTTCAAAACAACGCCCGATTCTGCAACTTTGTCCTGTGTTTCTTTGCTCAGTTTTTTTATGTAACGACCGAAGAAAACCATAACTACAATTATCACTGGAAGAGTTCCAAGCATAACCAAGGTCAGGTACGGAGAATAAGAAACCAACCAACCCACGCCAACAAAAATGATAACCGATTGACGAAGAAATTCGGCAAGTGTTGTTGTTAATGTTTCCTGAATGGCCGTAATGTCTGAGGTAATTCGACTGCTCAAATCTCCCACTCTTCTTTCGTTGTAAAACTGAATGGGCATGCGTATGATGCGAGAGTATGTGTCTTTGCGAAGCGCGAGCATGGCGTTTTCAGAAACATATGAAAAGAGATAGACACGAAAGAACGAGAACACTCCTTGAATAATGAGCAATCCAACAAGTGCAACCAACGTTTTGGAAGTCATGCCTTCGCCTTCCCAGTGAATAGCGGCAAGAAGTGATTTGGTTAAAGCGCCACCTGGAAGTGCTGCTTGCGCATTCGGAGTTAAAAGGAATCCGAGTAAAGCTGTAATGACAATGACTAACAACCCTGAAATGACTAGCAGAAGCATTCCAATGAAAAACGAGAATGCATAGGGTTTTAAATAGCGAAACAATCCCAAGGCACTTGAGATTGTTGCTTTTGAAATTTTCTTTTTTGGAGTTGTCGCGCTTTCTTTCACCTTAAAATCTTTCGGCGAATTTAATGCGGTTTCAATCTTTACGACACCGATTTTGAGGTGCGAACTTTACTTATTTCTTTTCGAATGCGCTCTTGCATGGTATGGTTGTAGTCAATATCCCAAGAAATGTTGTCTTTTCTTCGAAGGACTTTTGCTTTGGCAACAGGCAATTCTTTCAAAAAAGAAAAATCGCAAGCCGAATTTTCTTTGAAAAGGGAAATGTCAATGGTTAACATTAACCGAATGGCTGTCTCTTCGCGTTTAATCGATTTCGTTTCCAATTCAATGGTCTTTGTTACATAACCATCTTGAACGTATTTTATCTCGTAATTTTCTTTGTAAGGGGCTTCCATTCTGTATTTCCCGCGGTGTACGGTTTTGATCTCTGCAACTAATTTGTTGCTAGACCACACCTGAACGGAAACTTTATCCAGCGGCTTTTCAGTGCTGTCGTTCAAGAATAATTCGGTTACTTTTCCTTGCAAAATGACTTTTGATTTACCAAATGTTTGGGCTTGCCCAATTTGGTACAAGGAAATGAAAAGAAGAAGGGAGAGTAAATTTTTCATACAACTTTATTACGCCGAAGTAAGATGAAAAGTTTCATTCTTTGAGAAAATTCTTTTAAAAAGATGTAGGTACATTAAATGTATGTACATATATTTGCAACGTGAAATCAATCGGAGAAGAAATACAACAATCGGAATTCAGCGATGTCTACCAGAAGTTAGGCATTAACATTTTGTTCACAGCCGCTTGGTTTGGAGAGTTGAATAGAACTGCTCTTAAGGATTACGACATTTCCCTTCCACAATACAATGTACTTCGAATTCTGCGCGGGCAAAAGGGGAAGGCTATAACCGTGGCAGGTTTGTGTGAAAGAATGATAGACAAGAGCAGCAACGCTTCTCGAATAGTAGATAAACTTGAAACGCGCAAACTTGTATCAAGAAGAGTATGTGATAAAGATAGAAGACAGGTAGATGTTGTTATTACAGCCAGTGGCACAGCTCTTCTCAAAGAATTGGATAATAAAGTTCCAACCTTCAAAGAAATGATGTCAAAGCAACTGTCTTCGAAAGATGCTGAAGCTTTGAATTTCGCGCTTGACCAAATTAGAAATCAGAAATAAATAATCAAACAATAAAAATCAATCAAAATGAAAAAAGCAATTTTAGCATTATTCGTGGCAATCGCTTCAGTAGCGGGAGTTCAAGCACAGTTGGCAGATGGCAAGTACATCTTAGACTTCAACAAGAGTTCAATCATCTGGCATGCAAAAAAAATCACAGGTAGTGGTCACTCAGGAACTGTTCGTGTTTCAAGTGGTGTTGTTTATGTAAAAGGAAATGCGGGTATTACCGGAAAGGTGAAAATAGACATGAATGCAATGGCTGTTACAGATATCACCGATGCGGGTACGAATGCAAATTTTTTGAATCACTTGAAGAGTGCAGATTTCTTCAACACCGTTTCTTTCCCAGATGCTATGTTTGAAGTAACAAGTGTTCAAGTAGCTAAAGGAAATAACGGTACAACACACAATGTTACAGGAAACATGACTATCAAAGGAATTACAAAATCATTGTCATTCCCTGCGAAGATTACTGGTGGCGGAAATCAAGTTTTTGTTGAAGGTAGTGTAGCTGTTGATCGTTCACAATTCGATGTGAAGTATGGTTCTACAGCGTTCTTCGACAACTTAGGCGACAAAGCAATTGATAACATCTTCAACTTAGACATTAAGTTGGTTGGTGACTTGAAGAAATAAGTTTAGTTTAGTTAAGGAGGAAAAAGGTCGTCATTCAATGACGGCCTTTTTTGTTTTGTACTTGTCGTACAAGAAATATTTCAAGTCAACGGAAAAATAACTTCCTGAAAGACTTAGCCACAATCGATCAGACCCCGTGGTTGTCTCAACTATAGCCTCTGATCCAGCAATTCTTCCGAAGGGTCTGTGGAAGGATGCGCCCAAATAGTAGTAGCCGTTTTTTTGTGTGCGGTATTCAAAGCCAATATTCGATTGTGCTGCAAGAGCACTCCACTTAATACGATATGTTTTTTCCTTGAAATCGTAGTACGTTGAATCCAATTTTTCTGAACTGAAAGTTTCCGTTTCACTGGGAAAAAAATCGAATGAAATTCCTGCACTGGCGTTCATGTACCAGGACTTTCCCAATCGAACATAAATCAACGCCTGAATAGGAATTTCATACGCAATGAAGGTCATGTTTTGTGTTGAACTAACCTGAACCGAATCGTTCAAAAGGTAGTTCAGCGTGTAACTTCTCTTCACGAAGTTTAGTCCAGTTTCTAAATTCCAAAATTTACCCAAGGGTCGGCGTATGATTGCGCCGAAACTAATTCCCACGTTCGATTTTGCCGAATACGTGAAATTGGGAAGACTGGAAGATTCAATTGCGGTATTCAGATAGGAATTCGGAACAATGGGCCTCAGTTGGAATCCAAACTTGAATTCATTAGCAGCCGAATTTTGTCCGAAGATTTTTCCAGAGATAAGAACCAAAAACAAAAAGAAAATTATTTTTTTTCTGAATTCCATTCGGTAACGTATTCAAGAGGTTTGCGATGATTGGAAGGCCATTCGCCTTCAACATAACCCAAATAAATGAGTCCCATGCATCGCTGTTGTGCAGGAAGATTCAACGTTTCATTGAATTTTTCGGTTCGAATGAATCCGGGTGTTGCCCAAAAACTTCCAATGCCATAAGCGGTGGCCGTTAACATAATATTTTGAATGGCACAAGCAACGGCGTATTCTTCCTCGTGCAGAGCGGCCTTTTCAGAGGCTTCCACACACACCGCAATGACAGCTGTGGTCACGTTCAACCGAGAGGCAATGCGCTCTCTTTTTACAGGCTGATCTTCCGGCATTAACAAAGGAAGATTTTCACGCAAAATATCCATGCCATCTTCCAGATAAACATGAAAACGCCAAGGCTGTGTAAGCTTGTGATTCGGCGCCCACACGGCGTTTTGAAGCATTTTTTCAATTTGCTCTTTGTGCACTTTGCGTGCAGTGTAATGCTCAGGTGTAATGGTTCTTCGACTTTGAATGAGTCCGCTTATTTCGCTTAGATTGAATTTCATGTCTTGTTATGAATCGTGTTCCGCTATTTTTGTTCAAACTTAATCATGAAAACAATACTCATAACAGGAGCAGGCAGCGGAATTGGTGCCGCAGCGGCACATTCTCTTGCAGAAGAAGGAAACAACCGCTTAATTTTAGTGGGAAGGAACGAAGAAAAACTGAATGAAGTATTAGCAAAATTGGCGCATTCAGAGAATCACTGCGTGCTTGCCGCCGACGTCCGAAATGCTTCCGCATTTCGTGAAGGACTCAAAAATATTTTAGGAGACGGCAGCCTCGAATGCGTTTTCGCTAACGCGGGGGTCGGCGGAGAAAACGCCTACGGCGTAGATGATCGTTGGGACGAAATTATTTCAATCAATCTTACCGGAACATACACCACCATCTTGGAATGCCTGCCATACCTCAGAAAATCAACGGCAACCTACAAACACGTTCTACTCACAAGCTCCATCCTAGCGCGTTTCGGTGTGCCGAATCACAGCGCCTACATAGCCTCGAAAACTGCGGTACTCGGACTCACACGCGCATGGGCCGTTGAATGGGCACGTGAACAAATTTTGGTCAACGCCATTACACCCGGATGGGTAGAAACACAAATGTCGAAAGACAGCATTCAACGCCATGCAGATCGAAACCAATCGACCTATGATGCTGCATACCAAGAACAAATGAACTACGTACCCACCGGAAGAATGGCACAACCGGAAGAGGTAGGAAATTTTGTAGCGTTTCTTTTTTCAGGAAAACAAAATTCAATAACCGGACAAGCACTCGACATTAACAACGGAGCATACATGCAATGAAGAAAATTTCTTTAATCATTTTAGCAATCGTTATTCTTTCTTCAAAGACTAACGCTCAGTTCACGAACCAAGATTCCTCTGTGGTGAAAGGCTTCTATTCAGAGGCCCTTTCAACAGCGCAAGCCTACAACGACTTGTACTACTTGTGTAAAAAAATTGGACACCGTATTGCGGGTTCAGAAGCCGCAGACAAGGCCATTGTTTGGGGTGATTCTGTCTTGAAATCGATTCCAACAGACCATGTTTTCCTTATGCCAGTAAAAGTTCCAAAATGGAAACGCGGCAAGAAAGAATACGCTGCGATATACGTGGGTAAAAAGAAAACCGAAATCCCCTTGCGCGCTTTGGGCGGTTCCGTTGGAACGAACGGTACTCTAAAAGCAGAGGTCGTTGAAGTGAAAGACTTCGAAGACCTCAAAGCGAAAGGCGATCAAGTAAAAGGAAAAATAGTATTCATCAACAAAGCCTTCGATCCTGCAATCATCAACACCGGTTCTGCATACGGAAACACTTCTCCGATTAGAACCAACGGTGCTTCAGAAGCTGCGAAATACGGAGCAGTTGGATGCATCATTCGTTCGCTAACTTCGGCCGATGATAAGTTTCCGCACACCGGAGCTATGCGCTACAAGGAAGATTTGGCAAAGATTCCAGCAGCAGCGCTGAGCAGCCTTGATGCACATTTTCTGCACGACGCTCTTCAATCAAATAAAAAAATTCTCTTCGAAATGCGCATGGAATGCGAGCGTTTCGATAGCGTCATGCAATCGAACGTAATCGGAGAAATCAAAGGAAGTGTCTATCCTGAAAAAATTATTGTCGTAGGCGGACACCTCGATTCGTGGGATGTGGGTGAAGGCGCGCACGACGATGGAACCGGCATTGTACAAAGCATGGAAGTGTTGCGCATTATGAGGGCAACAGGATACAAACCGGCTTGCACCATCCGCGCTGTCTTGTACATTAACGAAGAGTTCGGTAACGACGGTGGAGAAACCTATGCGAAAGTGGCGAAAGAAAAGGGTTGGGAACACGTGGCTGCCATTGAAAGTGACGGAGGTGGATTCACTCCGAAAGGTTTTAGTTGCGATGCGCAAGACGGTCAAGTGGAATGGGCGAAATCACTCATGCCGTTCTTCGAACCTTACAACTTGTATTCCTTCAAAAGAGGTTGGAGTGGAGTAGACATTGGTCCGTTGAAAAACGGAAGCACCATGCTCTTCGCGTTAATGGTAGACGGACAACGTTACTTCGATTTTCATCACACAGACAATGACCGTTTCGAAAACGTAAACAAACGCGAATTGGAATTGGGCGCAGCGTCTATGGCTTCGTTGGTGTACTTCATTGACCAGAAAGTTCAGAAAGAAACAACGCAGAAATAATTATCTGCCGTACATGTCTTTGTGCCATGTATTCGCGAAAGGCTTCCATTTAGAAGTAGTCCAATCGCCCACTGTGGCAACGGTTGTGTCCAAAACAAGTGTTTCGTCGGTAAGTCTATTTGCTTTGCGAAGCGCCCAGAACTGTGCAATTCCTTCCGTTTGAATTTCGTCATTCTCTTGGAACAACACTGTTAATCGATCGAATAAATTCACGCCAAGCGCATCGCCAATGCGAAGCACTTCTCGGTTCAATTTATCTATGCTGCATCCAGACGCAAGCATAATATTTTCATCAGCCGCAACAACTAGAATGCGATTCATTTCAATCCAAGCTTGTCCGGCCATGGCCTTTCCGTGGTTGTTCCAACCTTCCAGAAATTGTTTCAATTCAGATTCAATGAACGCGCATTGCTCTGAAGAAAGTAATTTGTTTGAAGTGAAGACCCAAAGTCTAGCATGCGCAGCAAGTTGAATTTCCATAATTAGAAAGATCGATTGAATAATTTTTTAGCAGGAATGAAAATGAGCACGAGCACGGGTGATTGCAGAATGCCCATGATGCCTCGAACTGCAGGATATACGGCTTCATTTTGATGGGTAATCTTCCCGAGAATAAATGCCAGTACAGCAAGAATAAGACAGACCCCTTCCACCAATAAAAACAATTGAATTTCTTTTTTATTGAAATGAAGAACTCGCAAAGCGAGAATATTCAACAAGGTGAATGAAGCAATGGAAGCGAAGGTGATGACCCACTTCAATTTAGAAAGTTCCCCTTGATTGAAAGAATAGAGAACCTCAATGGTTTCGTGACTGTAGTAATAATCGAAGTTCGATTTGCTTTTTTCGGCAGTGAGCAAATCAATTTTTGTTTCAGTGTTTTGGTTGAAGAATCCAGGAATTTGTGCGCCTTTTTCAAGAATGAAATTGACGTTCACCTTGGCCTGTTCTTGGTAGAAGCCCATGGCGATCATTACGATGGCTATCGCAACAAGAATGAACTTATTTTTCTTCGGAATTGCCATTTGCAGGGACATACAACTTCGACCACCACCACCAAAATGCAAACACAACGGCGTATACAAGAGCGGTAAATGTGTAATCGTGATTGAAAGCTAAATAATCTTCGTTCCAATAAACAATGAATGCCAAAGCCATAATGCGCAGCACATTCATGAATTGAATCACGAATAGACCCAACGGAATGAACCACAGTCTGTTTTTGTTTGTTCCGGGATAGGCCACCACAAAAATAATGAAGAGCGCCATGAGTATCATGCCATCGCAGGGCGCGCCAACTGTAACGCCAGCTGTTCCTTCTATAGCAATGTGATTGCGATAGAGCCCGTCATCGAATACGCGAACAGCGAAATTGAAAAGTTTGAGCAGTCCTTCCGCTCCTTTAACCAAAACGTCAAC
>CANGEF010000068.1 GCA_947452685.1 Flavobacteriales bacterium
ATAAGAATTTATTCATTCTTGAAATTGATTTAGTTTTAGACGCTTGCGCACAACAAAAAGTTGCACGTAGCGGTCACAAAATAATGCGACGCTAATTTAACGATTTTTATTAGAGAAACACTAAGAATTATCATAAACAAAAGGGCCTTCGAAAAGGCCCTTAAGTTTTAGGTATTTGAGGTTTTGGTTAAGGTACTATTGTAAGAGTTCCGCTGTAATAACGGGCGTCGTTTCCATCTTCTCCGTAAATCAAAACAATCCATGGGAATTGTTGTCCGGCAATGGCGTGTTTTCCACCTTTCATGTCGCCCTTCCATACTTTCGTTTTGGAAGTCGATTCGAAGATAATATTCTCCCCATCATAAACAGAAAGCTTGAATTTATTTCCTCCTTTTTTCAAAGCTTCAGGCATAAAAGAAATATCTCCTTCAGTCATCTTCAAAACAGCGCCCAAGTTGAAGTCTGCGTTGACTTGAACAATTTTCACCTGTTCGTCTTTGCAACCAAAGGAATTGTGAACTTCAAGAATAACAGGTTGTTTTCCCTTCGAGTTATAAATAACACTTGGAGAAACTTCAGAAGAGGTGCGGTTTTCAGAAAACTTCCAAATGAAACTGTTTGCGTTTACACTGGTATTGACAAACTTCGCGGTGGGCTCTCCAACCGGACTGTTCGTATAAGACCATTCAAAATCAGCTTCAGGCTTCGGATTAATCGTAATTAAATCGCGCATAGCTATGGTCGAAATCTGTCCGTCGTTCGGATTGGTTACAGACAACGAGACATCGAATGTTCCTGGTTTTTTGTAGATGTGAACAGGGTTTTCTTGATTCGAGAAACTTCCGTCACCGAAATTCCATAAGTAACTTCCGTTCTTAGAACTGTTCTTTGCTGTAAAATTCACCTCGGTGCCAGCACACGCGGTGCGAACACTTGGCTCAATGTATAAACTTTTGTTTTTAACTTCAAGAGCAACACTCGTGCTTTCGGTATTCGCAAATTCTGATTGAATAGGCTCTTGGCTAAGCTCTACGGTTGTATTATTCGATTCGGTTTGAACAGAAGCATTCGACGAAGAGTTGGTTAACGCCTCACTATGAAAGGCAGTAATAATATTCGAAAGACCGACTTTATTATCCGAATTAGAATCAGAATCTGAGCGGGTTCCCGTCAATTCAGGTGAAGAAACACTGTTTACAACTTCGGGGGCATTCGGAGTAACTGTATTTTCAGTTTTACTGTCGTTGGAAATGATGAAATAACCAGACACACCAACCACAGCAGTGACAGCGGCAACACTTCCCCAAAGCGCTAAACTGCTGAACAAGCGCTTGCGAAACAGTCTTCTACTCACTTGCGTGAACTCAGACGAACTGTAAGGCAGCTCATAATTCTTATAAGCATCCTGTATTCCTTGTTCAAATTTATCCAACGGGTTATTGTTCATTCGCCGCGTTTATTTTATTTTTTAATAATATCTTTTTCATGTTCTTCTTGGCCTTCGCGTAGTTACTTTTTGAGGTCCCTAAACTAATGCCTAGTTTCTCACTAATTTCTTGGTGAGAAAAGTTTTCGAAGACATACAAGTTGAAAACTGTACGGTATACAGGCGTCAATTGTTGCATGGCTTCCACAATATGATGGGGCTGAAAGTCATAAATGTCAGATTCCTGTTCTTCATCCTCTTCCACACTTTCTTCTACAAAGTGTTTCGAGTTTTCAAGATCAAGGTCTACATGGTACTTTTTCTTTCGGTATTGATCAATCGATAAGTTTACCATTATTCGTCTGATCCATCCCTCCAACGAACCGTTTCCTTCAAATTTTTCCAAGCTGGAAAACACTTTAATGAACCCGTCTTGCACCATATCTTTCGCCTCGTCTGTCGAACTTGCATAACGCAAGCAAACAGCCTTCATTTTTCCAAAATACATTTTATAAATAGCATGTTGGCTTCGGCTATCTCCTTTGAGGCAGCCGTCAATCAGTTCTTGTTGGGAGCGTTCTGTTGACACCAATAATTTGTGTTAAGACGAAATTTATTTCAGGGGTTGCCTCCTCGGCTTCAGTCAAATGTAATTCTTTCTTTTGTTTATTGAAGCTATTTCAAAACGAGTGACCTAATTTTGCAGAATGAAAAGGGTAGTGGTTGGCTTGTCGGGCGGAGTAGATTCTGCGGTTACTGCGCATTTGCTTATTCAGCAAGGCTATGAGGTAATTGCAGTGTTTATGCGCAATTGGCACGACGAGTCCGTTGTGATAAACAACGAGTGCCCCTGGATCACCGATTCGAACGACGCGATGCTCGTTGCAGAGCACTTGGGAATTCCTTTTCATGTTTTAGATCTGAGCGTTGAGTACCGCGAACGAATTGTAGAATACATGTTTCGTGAATATGAGTTGGGAAGAACCCCCAATCCAGATGTGCTCTGTAACCGCGAAATAAAATTCGATGTGTTCTTGAAAGCTGCCGAGCAATTGAAGGCAGACTACGTGGCAACCGGACATTATGTGCGGAAGGCAGAGACCACCGTGGACGGAGTTACGCAATACCATTTGCTTTCAGGGGCAGATGGAAACAAAGATCAAAGTTATTTCTTGTGTCAGTTGAGTCAAGCTCAATTGAGCAAAGCCCTTTTTCCAATTGGAGAATTAACCAAGCCAGAAGTGCGTGTCATTGCAGCGGAACTTCAACTTCCAAATGCAGACAAGAAAGACTCCCAAGGATTGTGTTTCATAGGGAAGGTGAAGCTTCCTGTTTTCCTTCAACAACAATTAGCCCCGAAAAAAGGAAGGGTGTTGCGCATCAAAGATGAATTTCTTCCGCAATTGAATGAGTTGCTGGAAGACACTTCGGTAGATCCGCAAGTACTCTCAAGGCCTCAAGTCTTTACTTCGGAAATGTGCGACGATGTGGGCGAACACAACGGGGCGCATTATTATACCGTAGGGCAGCGAAGAGGCTTGGGAATTGGCGGACAAGCCATTCCTTTATTTGTAGTGTCTATAGATGTAGAACACAATTTAGTCTATTCGGCCCAAGGAGAAACGCACCCAGCTCTCGCGAGAAGAGGTCTCGCCATTCGCAACGAAGAGGCGCATTGGATTCAAGAAAAATTGAAGCCCAATGAAGGGCAAGTATTAGAAGTCGATTGCCGCATACGTTATCGACAACCCTTGTTTAAAGCCAATGTTTCGGTTGGAAGTGAATTTACGTATGTAATTTTTCATGAAACCCAATACGGTGTGGCGAAAGGACAGTTTGCAGCATTCTATATTGGAGAGGAATTGATCGGCAGTGGGGCCATTTTTGAATAGCCGACTTTTCCACAATTTCAACTTAAGGCAACTTTTTTTTGGGGTTAGGAGTCTGATTTCTAACGATTCAATATATATTCGTAACACTAACCTATAACTATGAAACAAACTTTACGTTTATTCTTAATTGCAGTTCTCTTCGCAACGGGCTTCGTGGCGAAAGCGCAAGTAGACAGCACTTGTACGCAAGTGTCGTACACAGTGACCCCAGGATTTTATCCCACAGAAATGAGCTACACGGTTGTGAATACAACCACCGGCTCTGTTGTTGCAACCGGAAATGGATTAACACCAAGCGGAGTTTGGTGCTTGCCAGTAGGATGTTACGGAGTGAACATGTTCGATTCATTCGGAGACGGATGGAACGGTGGTGCATTAAATGTCTTTGTAATGGGTGAAAACTCTTACACTGGAACATTCACAACTGGAAACACGGGAACATTCATGTTCGGAGTAGGTGTTGGTTCAACGTGCGGAAACCCTGCAGTTGAGGGTTGCATGGATCCAGCCGCTTCCAATTACAACCAAATAGCAAACGTTAATATCGGATGTCTGTACGGAGGTTGCATGGATACTGCTGCTGTGAACTACAGCGCGACAGCTAACTTTGATAACGGCTCTTGCTTTTATTGCAACGGAGTTGGAAGTGTGAACGCTTCGTTGTACATCTGCACGTTTTCAAACGGCGGACAAGTTGCTCTCTCTATTTTGAATTCAGCCGGAGATACTGTTTGGACAGCACCTTCATTGAACAATGTTGCAATTTATAATGCGAACCTATGCTTGCAAGCAGGTGAGTGTTACACTGCAGTAATGTCGAACAACGCAGGTCTGCCAGGATGGTACAACGGTTACTTCTGGATCAACAATGGTCAAGGCCAAGTGATTCACACAAACTTAGCAGACAACTTGGTTACGCAATCGGTGAATTTCAGTATCGACGGAACATGCGGAGAGATTTTCGGATGTACCAACCCACTTGCATCTAATTACGATTCTACAGCAACAGCAGATAACGGATCATGCATATTAACATACGGTTGCATGGATTCAACAGCTGTGAATTACAACGCATTGGCGGTTGTTGATGACGGTTCTTGCTTCTCTGGTTGCACAACTGGAACAGCAGTGTCTATTTCATTCAGTCCTGGTTCATTTGCAAATGAAGGTTCTTACAACATTGCAGATGCCAATGGAACGGTTATCGTTGGCGGACAAGCGACTGTAGCAAACTCTACAGTGGTTGGTTACGCTTGTTTGGCAGACGCTTGTTATACTTTGAATATGTTCGATACCTTCGGCGACGGATGGGATGGAGGCACTCCTTCAGGAATTACAATTGCTGCAAATGGTGCTGTTTTAATTTCAACCGATATGACAGCAGGAAACTTGCAAACTGCTATATTCGGTTTGAATTCAGATTGCGCAGTGGATACAACAGTAGCTTGTTCAACCTCAATTGAATTGGTTCCAGACTCATTGGTAGATATGGACAATTCTGTTTTGATTTTCTGGAACGACGATCTTTCTACTGTAAGCTCTGTGACTTGGGATTTCGGAAACGGAGTGACGTCAAATGAATTCTATCCAGCGTATTTCTACGATTCAATCGGAACTTACACGGTTTGCTTAACAGTGAACTACGTAGATTCTTGTTCGGCTTCAAATTGCACAACATTCACAATGGATGCAAACGGAGTTTCAAGTCCAGGAGGAATTCAACAGAACGGATTTTGGTTGAACACAACAGGTACTTATCCGAATGCAGTCACTGAATTGACTTCAACTCAAACGTCAGTGAACATGTTCCCAAATCCAACTTCAGGAAGCGTTGCGGTGAAAGCCTCTAAATTGAATCCAAGCGAAAGCACAATCATTCGTATCTATTCAATAGACGGAAAAGAAGTGTTCGCAAACAACTTCGGTAACGGAGCTGTGAACAATACTTTCCAATTGAATGTTTCAGAATTGAGCAACGGGTATTATTTCTTGTCTCTTCAAAATGGCAATCAAATACAACGTGTTCCTTTCGTAAAAGAATAGGTTGATTATTCACTTACGAAGAAAAGAGCTGTCCAAAGAGGGCAGCTCTTTTTTTTCTTAGGGAAATGAAAGAAGCCTACAATACTTTACTTTCGTATAAATTCTTTAGCATGAAAAAGTTGGTTCTTTCTTTATTTGTTATCTCAATTGTGGCCTCTACATTATTCAGTTGCGATAAATACCAAAAGGGTTACGATTGTACAGGCCAAACGCCTACGTACAACAACGACATTAAAGCCATCTACGATGCAAATTGCGCAACTTCAGGGTGTCACGACCCTTACAGCCAAGCGGCAGGCATAGATTTGAGTTCTTACCAAACGTCAATTGCAGCAAACAACGATCGCATTTTAGGTTGTGTTGAACATTCTTCCGGATTCAGCGCCATGCCCAAGAATGCAGGCAAATTAACCGACACTCAAATTAAGAAACTATACTGCTGGATGCAGAATAGCAAGCCAATGTAGGCTTTGTAATTGCCGAAACGGTTCATAAGTGCGTATCTTTGCCGCATGAGTTATACTATTGTTATTGTTGGTAGACCGAATGTAGGGAAGTCATCGTTATTTAATCGTCTTACTGAAACATCAGATGCTATTGTAGAACCAACGGCAGGTGTTACCCGTGATCGCAAATACGGAACGGGTCAATGGGGTGGAAAAGAATTCATTGTTGTAGATACCGGTGGAGTAGTAACGAACAGCGACGACGCGTTTGAACAAGACATTAACAGTCAGGTTCGTTTGGCCATTGCTGAGGCAGATCGCATTCTATTCATGGTAGATGCGAAAGAAGGAATGACAGAGTGGGACGAAGAAATTGCAGACATGCTGCGTCGTTCAAACAAACCCATTCTCTTGGTTTGTAACAAAGTAGACACATCAGATAAAGAAATTTTAGCTACTGAATTTTACGCGTTGGGATTCGGCGAGAAGTTGTTCAGCATTAGTGCGAACAACGGATACGGTTCGGGAGATTTGCTTGACGAATTGCTTCAAGAAATGCCTGCGATTGACGAAACCGAGATGCTCGACTTGCCGAAGATTGCTATTGTAGGAAGACCAAACGTAGGTAAATCTTCGTTGTTGAATACCTTGTTGGGCAACGGACGTAGCATTGTTTCCGATGTTGCAGGAACCACACGCGACGCGGTTCACACGCACTTCAAGGCTTTCAACAAAGAGTTGATGTTGATTGATACAGCGGGATTGCGTAAGCGTAAGCAGATTGAAGATGATATTGAATTTTTCAGTGCCATTCGTACCATCAAGTCTATTCGCAACTCTGACGTTTGTATGTTGTTGATTGATGCGGTTGAGGGAATTACCAAGCAAGACTTAACCATTTTCGGTGAAATCACAGAAGCGAACCGAGGTATTGTTATTTTGGTGAACAAGTGGGACATGGTAGAGAAGGATCACAAGAGTGTGGAAGTCATGACCGAAGAGATTAAGAAGCGTATTGCACCGTTTACCGACGTTCCAATCATCTTCACATCGAACATTACCAAGCAGCGTATTTTGAAAGCATTGGAAGCGGCTATGGAAGTTTATGAGAATCGTCTTCAGCATTTCTCTACATCTAAGTTGAATGATATTATGCTTCCTATTATTCAAGCTTATCCGCCTCCGGTGGTGAAGGGCAAGGAAGTGAAGATTAAGTACATCACGCAACTTCCAACGAAGAGTCCAGCTATTGCATTTTTCTGCAACACGCCGCAGAACGTCGTTTCTTCATACCAGCGTTTCCTCGAGAACAAGCTCCGCGAAAACTTCCGTTTAACGGGGGTTCCGGTGAGGCTTTACTTCCGTCAGAAGTAATAGCCGAATGTGGCCCAGCCACGAATGTGCAAGCACGAATGCCGGAGGCGAATGTCTTCGACTGATTTTAAACAACGTAGTTCTAATTACGAAGTAGGAATTATGCAATAGGAATTACGCAGTAGGAATAAAACCGAAGGTTTTCCCATAACGTAGTTCCAATTACGCAGTAGGAATTATGCAATAGGAATTACGCAGTAGGAATAAAACCGAAGGTTTTCCTATAACGCAGTTCCCATCTTCCCCTCTCTTAACCTCTCTTATCTTTTAATTCAGGATAACAAGTTTGCGAGAGTCTTTAAGAACAAGCGCGTAGGTTCCTTGCGCCAAGTTAGAAACGTCAATGGCTGTTTGAGTCGACTGAATTTTATTCGTCAGAACCAGCTGTCCCACGTTATTGTACATGGAATAAGTTTCACCAATAAAGGCCTCAGAAACGATGATGTTTAAGTTCTCTGAAGTTGGATTGGGGTAGATTGAAAAAGTTGAAGCTGGTGTAATGTTTTCGATAGCAACAGGCATTTCAAGAATTTGGCAGTCGGTTAAATTTTCATTGAAAAAATGCTTCACGTCATTCATGTATTGAACATTCAAAGCTTCAGCCGTCATTCCAGATGCAGGGTCGGTCTGAGCGAAGACATACGCTAAATCAACGAAATTACTTTCTCCAGGTTCGTATGTGAATGGAAGGGTGGTACCTAATTGTCTCATGTCGCTTGGCGGAAGACCGTTATCGCTGTGAATGAATTGCTCCGTTGCAGGAACAAGCTCACCGTAGGTGTCTGAATTGGAAGGGGCCCAATATTGAGCAAGATTTCCTGTAAGCGGATTCACAACATCTGATCCGTCGATGTGTTTTCCAAGCATGAGATTGTAGAATGAAGTCGGATAGTTCGGACCTGGTTCACCTAATATTGGGTTTGAACTGTTGATGTAATTTACGCTGTTTGCTAATCCAGATCTTTCATTGTCTACTATGCCGTCTCCAAATCCGAAACCTTGATCGCCGTAGCTTCCGAGCGATTGCGCGAGCGCATTGGGATAAAGTGCATTGTCTGTTAGATCGGCATCGAGCAGCGGACCTCTTAGCAAAAGCATGCTTTCGATCGGAGGATTATCGCCATAGGTTCCTGTATTACTTCCAACGACAACGCTATCGATCGGTGTTCCGTTGTAGGCGAAAACAGCGCCGTAGGCCACGTCTGTGGCGCTGTAGTCGTTGAATGCACTTCCGATATCCAGGTCATTCATCTGAGAAATGCGCGTGTTGAAGTAGGTTTGAGTTGACTTATTGGTGAATTTAAATTTGGCGAAGAAGGTGTTGTTCACGGCTACATTGGTAGGTGTATTGAAAGCGTAGATCCACATTTCCACTTGGTTGCCCATTTTCGGAATAGTTGAATTTCCAATGTCATTAATAATTAAATAAAGGCATTCGTCGCCGCAGATGGTGGGGTAGTCGCCATCTTGCGGGTTGTAAACTCCATCGCCGTTGTAATCGTGGAAGGGAGCAAGGTTGAAGTCGTATCCGAGCGAGACGTCTCCGTGTGCTGGCCACGATAGAAAGTCTGCTGGAATGGTATATCCGTTGGGGAAGAGTGTGGCTGTGGTTCCGTTTTGTAGTGATTGAAAATAAGAGACGTGTGTATTTATTTCATTTTGTTGAATGTTCCAAACGTGGTTGAAGTTTTCGCTGTAGGCTGAGTCTGCAGTGGTGTTTTGAGTGAGCGGGCCGTAGAACCAAGCGTAATCGGTCGGGTCTACATATTGGGCGGTTAGATAGAGTTCTCCTTGAGCGTTGGTTCCGCTTATCCAAGGGCAAGCGGCAAAGATTGTTCCTGCGTCGGCGTTAGCGGGCATCCAGCTACCCTTTACAAAAGCGGAGTTATAACCTATTGCGCCATTGGCCGAAACCGCTAGTTTTACATTGTTTGAATTCAAGATGGCATAATTCGGTAATGTTTGTCCGAAAGCGAAGTTTGCGGTAAGACCAATTAAAAAGGTAAGAGCGTATTGAATTTTCATAGCTGAATGATTTGCAACGAATTTATTTCTTTGGATTGAATTAAAATTTCGAAATAATTGGAATTATTACCATTCTTCGGAAGCTTCGCGAGGGTCTTTGACGAAGGCTGCAAGCAACGAGGGCAACTATCGTTGCGAAGGCAAATGACTTTGCGAAGGTTACCTTGAAACCAGGGCAACTTCGTTGCGAGGGTCCTGCGAACTAGTGTTTGTCGGGACAAAAAAAAATCCTGAAACCGATGTTTGACTAGTGTTTCAGGATTGGGTTTTTGTGGAGATAATCGCTCCACAAAATATGAATCTCATTAGATTTCATTAGATTTTTGAAATATTTGTAAAGTGTTGATAATAAGTGTTTTGAAAGGCTGTTTTTGACAAGAGTAGTCTAAATTGATCTAATGAGATTTAACGATGTGGGCTAAATGTGGGCTAAATGTGGGCTAACTTTTGACTCTTTTTTGTAGCTTTGTTTTATGAGAATTTTCCGATTTATAATTCAAGCAAAAGGGGGCGTTGAGAATGCTACAATTCATGTTCGAATGAAGGTAGGTAGAACAGTCGATCTTAAAATGAGCACTTATTTAACGGTGCCAATTTCGAAATGGGACAAAAAGACGGGTTCGGTAAAGAATGCAAAAACTTCTGAATTGAAAGAACTCGTTTTGAGTTTGAGCGACATAACGCACAGGTTGAATGAAGCGTATTTGAATCATTCAAGAAGCGGAGGTGAGTTTACCAGTGAGTGGTTGCAAAGTGTCATTCATCCGAAAAGGAAAAAGAAAAACAAAGAGGAGGTAAATATTCCAGTCACGTTGGTCGAGTATTTCGATTACTATATCAATGTCA
>CANGEF010000069.1 GCA_947452685.1 Flavobacteriales bacterium
AATTTCCATCCCGATAATTCAAAGGGAATTGAATCGGCGTTGAACAGTTCAATGAATTCGGCATCCGGTAGACCATTCGATGGAGTGGGGTCTGGGTAGAGTTCATTGATGACAACCGAACGAACGTTCGGTGTGTTTATCACAGTAGGAAGAATTGTATTTCCGAAATAAATATTATCGAAATAGAATTTCGTTGCGTTCGAAGAAGTATAGATGCAACTCACGCCTATGTTGTTCGTTTGATTGTAGGTGTTGTCGAAAATGGAAATTTCGGTGGTGAAGTTGGTACCACCTGTTGGATCAACCTTTATGTTCCAATTTCCCACATTGTCTCTTAAGACTTGTATGTTTAGGTTGAAGGAAGATGCGATCAATCCAGGAGTTCCCGCAGCGAGTTCAACTATCCCAAGCGGACCATCGTCTCGGAAGAATTTGACGGCATCTGTTGAACCGGCTTCACCGAGTTTGAGGAAATAGCCCGAGCTATTCGAACCTGAAGTTGCGTTTGCAAACGAGAGGTCAGTTCCATTCGCAACCAAATAGATTCGCGAGTGATTGTTGTCGCTTCCTGAGAATGTTTGCTTCACAGAAATACGCCATTCCTTGTTGTCTATGGAAGTATCAACAGACGAAGTGGACAGTTGACTTTGTCCGCCGACAACATTGTTCAGTTGAAGTTCGTGTGATGCATTGACAATGAATTCAGTGTTGGAACCGTACCAAGTTGGATAGAGCGTAAAGTCTCCATCGCTGAAATTGTCGTTGACTTGCGCGGGTACCGGAGCGCACGATGAAAGTGCAAATGCAAGGGGGATTAATTTTTTGTAGTGCATGATAAATGTTTTGTGATTATTCTTTCGAAACTAAAAAGCACAAGTAGTAATTTCGTGAAAAACATATGTATGCGAATTGCAGTTGTAGGTGCTACCGGATTGGTTGGAAAAAAGATGCTTCAAATTCTCGAAGAGCGAAAATTTCCTTACGATGAAATCATTCCAGTTGCCTCTGAAAAGAGCGTTGGACAAACCGTTAGTTGTTGTGGAAAAGAATGGTCGGTAGTCTCTTTAGCTAGCGCAGTTGCTGCTTCTCCGGATATTGCTTTGTTTTCAGCCGGAGGAGAAACAAGTGTGGAGTGGGCACCGAAATTCGCAGCAACCGGATGTGTTGTTATCGACAACAGCAGCGCATGGCGAATGACAGAAGGAGTGCCGTTGGTGGTTCCGGAAATTAATGCAAGTAGCATAAATGCGCATAACAAGATTATCGCAAATCCGAATTGCAGCACCATTCAAATGGTTATGGTCTTGAAGCCGCTTCACGATTTATATAAGATCAAACGAGTGGTAGTTTCAACTTACCAAAGTGTTACTGGCACAGGCAAGGTAGCTGTTGATCAATTGATGAATGAGCGTGTTGGCAAGGATGGCGAAAAGGCTTATGCTCACACCATAGACATGAACCTCATTCCTCAGATCGATGTATTTCAATCGAATGGATACACCAAGGAAGAGATGAAGATGATTCTCGAAACGAAGAAAATTATGGAAGACAATTCCATTGCTGTTACCGCTACAGCAGTGCGTGTTCCGGTTATGGGCGGACATTCAGAATCGGTGAACATTGAATTTGAAAGAACACCAGATTTAGCTCAAGTCAAAGCAGTATTGAGTGCATTTCCTGGCGTTGAAGTGGTAGACGATATTGAACAAAAGTTGTATCCTATGCCGTTGATTCATGCGGCGGAAAGTGATCAAGTGTTTGTTGGACGCATTCGTTTAGACGAGTCGCAAGCGAACACGTTGAATTGCTGGATAGTGAGCGATAATCTTCGCAAAGGAGCAGCAACAAACGCTGTTCAAATTGCGGAATATTTAGTAGCGAACAAACTGGTTTAACCTTCCATTTCTACACTCACGCTTTCCACTTGGTGTCCCATGGGTGCGTTTATTTTCGTCAATCGAATTCCAACCGAATGAGCGTTCGGGAAACGAAGTTTCATTGCCGTGTGCATGCGAACCAAAACCGTTTCAATCAACTTGGCTCTTACTTTCATTTCAGAATAAACCAATTCTTTTACTGCAACGTAATCTATGGTTTTTTCTAGGTCGTCTGTTTCAGCCGACACTTCGAACCCCCCTTCAATCCAGACATCTACACGGTAATCGCCACCAATAACTTCCTCCTCTTTCCAGCATCCGTGATGTGCGCGAACCTGAATATTGTTCAGTTGAATTTTCATTTTATCCGAGTGTTTCAATGCATTTTTGAATGCGCGGCAAAACGAATTCTTTTCCAACCAACGCTGCGACATGCGAAGCTCCAGGACCCGTAAGCACTCCTGTAAGCGCAATACGGAACAACGGCATTACAGCACCCATTCCTAAACTGTTATCTGCCAAGAATTGCTTCATCGCAGCGTCAATGGTTTCAACGGTGAAGGGCTCCAGCGTTTCGAGCACAGCTGCCCATTTTTGAAGAATAGCCGCAGACTCACCTACTTTCCATTTCTTGGCAACAGCATCTGTGTCGTATGAAGTTGGATCAAGGAATAAATATTCTCCGTCGAGTAAATCTTTCGGGAAGATTGCACGCTCAAGCATAAGCTCAATAACACCTTCAACAAAGGCTTTGTCAACGTCGTATCCTTTTTCAATAACAGCGGGCATAATCATGTCTGCTAGCTCAGCACGCGGTGTGTTGCGCATGTATTGTTGATTGAACCACTTTGTTTTTTCCGGATCGAATTTCGAACCCGATTTTCCAACTCGTTCAATGGTGAAGGCTTCAACCATTTCATCCAAGGTGAAAATCTCTTGGTTGTTGCTCGGTGCCCATCCCAACAAGAGCAACATGTTTATGAAGGCTTTTGGAAGGTATCCGCTTTCGCGGTATCCGCTTGAAATATTTCCTGTTTCTGGATCAGTCCATTGCAAAGGGAACACAGGGAATCCTAAACGATCTCCGTCTCTCTTGCTTAATTTACCGTTGCCGTCTGGTTTCAAGATTAACGGCAAATGCGCGAACAACGGGGCTTCCCATTCAAATGCTCTGTACATCATGACGTGCAACGGTGCAGAAGGCAACCACTCTTCACCACGAATAACGTGGCTAATTTCCATGGTGTGGTCGTCTACAATATTGGCCAAGTGATACGTTGGCATTCCGTCTGACTTGTAAAGTACTTTGTCGTCGAGTTCGTTCGTAGAGAACACCACCCATCCACGAATAATATCTTGAAATCTTACTTCTTCGTTACGTGGCATTTTGAAACGTACAACAAACGGATCTCCTTTTTCCAATCGAGCCGCTACATCGTCTGCCGGAAGAGTAAGAGAGTTCTTCATGGTCATGCGCGAAATGCTGTTGTATTGCCAGTTCGGCATCTTCGCCAATTCCGCTTGCTTGCGAATGTTGTCTAATTCTTCCGGGGTATCGAATGCGTAGTATGCCCAACCTTTTTCAATCAATTCCAAAGCATACGCTTTGTACATGGGCTTTCTCTCGCTCTGACGGTAAGGCTCGTGCTTTCCGCCGTAACCAACACCTTCAGTAGGCTCAATGCCGCACCACTTCAATGAATCTAATATGTATTGCTCCGCACCTGGAACATAGCGTGTTTGGTCGGTGTCTTCAATTCGAATTAAAAAATCTCCGCCGTGTTTCTTAGCGAAAAGATAATTGTACAATGCAGTGCGAACTCCGCCCATGTGCAATGGGCCAGTGGGACTAGGAGCGAAACGAACACGAACTCTTGGTGATGTCATAATAGTTTTTGAAAGTGTGCAAATTTACGATAATAGTGGCCTTGATTACAATTTAGAACCTTCCGTTAGCGCGTTTAGCAAGCGATTGGCCTTGTCCATGTTTGTTACATCGGGAAATGCAATGCGAAGTGTCTCATCCTTTTCGTACATTTTTCCAGCAACCGGATTCAACTTAATGAAATTCAGAACACGCGTGAAGGCATCGCTTTGGTAGAATGGAGAGTCTTGTTTCGAAACGAAATAACCTATCATTTTTCCGCTCTTCAGAACCAATTTTTCGAAACCAATTTCTCGTGCTTTCCAACGCAAGCGCATGGTGTCTATCAGTTGAATAACCGGCTTCGGAATTGGACCGAATCTATCTTCCAAGTCTTGCGAGAACTTCTGAATTTCTTCTTCGTGTTCCATGTCGTCAAGTGCCTTGTATAGCGCAATACGTTCTGAAATATTTCCAACATACTCATCTGGTATGAGCAATTCGAAATCTGTTTCAAGAACAGTGTCTTTCACGAACGTAGCGTTCTTTTTCATTTCCTCTTCGTACAATTCTTGGAAATGTTCTTGCTTCAATTCTTGAAGGGCTTCATCTAAAATTTTCTGATACGTCTCGAATCCCAATTCATTGATGAATCCGCTTTGTTCACCGCCTAACAAATTTCCCGCTCCGCGAATATCTAGGTCGCGCATAGCAATGTGCATTCCCGATCCAAGATCAGAGAATTGCTCAATCGCAGTCAAGCGTTTTTTCGCATCGTCGGTTAGCATGTGTGTTGGCGGACTTAACAAATAACAAAACGCTTGCTTGTTGTTTCGTCCTACGCGTCCGCGCAATTGATGCAGATCACTCATTCCGAAATGATGCGCATCGTTAATGATAATCGTATTCGCATTCGGAATGTCAATACCACTTTCAACAATGGAAGTGGAAACGAGCACGTCGAATTCTCCTTCAATAAATTTGTTCATCACCTCTTCCAAGTCTTCACCGCTCAATTGTCCGTGGCCAATTCCAATGCGCACATCTGGACAGACACGTTGAATCAATCCGGCCATTTCACGAAGGTTCTGAACGCGGTTGTGAACGAAGAAAACTTGTCCACCGCGTTGCACTTCGTAGCTAATGGCGTCGCGAACAATTTCTTCTCCGAATGGAATTAATTCAGTTCGAATGGGAACACGATTCGGTGGAGGTGTTTGAATAATACTCAAGTCACGCGCACCCATGAGCGAGAACTGCAAGGTTCGCGGAATAGGCGTGGCAGTAAGCGTTAGCGCATCTACGTTAGCGCGCAACGTTTTCAATTTGTCTTTGGCTGCTACTCCGAACTTTTGTTCTTCATCAATAATCATCAATCCCAAATCATTGAACACCACGCGTTTTCCAAGAATAGCATGAGTTCCAATGAGGATGTCTACTTTTCCATTCTTCACTTTTTCAAGTGTATCTGAAATTTGTTTCGCTGTTTTAAAGCGATTGATATAATCGATGGTAACTGGAAAATCCTTTAATCGAGCACTAAAACTTTTGTAATGTTGAATGGAAAGAATGGTTGTTGGAACAAGCACGGCCACTTGCTTTCCGTCTGCAACGGATTTGCAGGCAGCACGAATGGCGATCTCTGTTTTTCCGAATCCAACGTCGCCACACACCAAACGATCCATCGGGAAAGCCGCTTCCATGTCTTCTTTCACCGCAATAGAGGCCTTGTATTGATCGGGAGTGTCTTCGTACATAAAGGAAGCTTCCAATTCCGTTTGCATGTATGTATCGGGCTGAAAGGCGTATCCTTTTGTTGACTTCCGTTTCGCATAAAGTTTTATTAAATCGAAGGCAATTTCTTTCACCTTCGTTTTCGTTTTACGCTTTAAGTTTTGCCATGCGTTGCTACCCAATTTGTCCATGGTCGGAGCAGTTCCTTCCTTCCCAGTAAACTTGCTAATGCGATGCAACGAGTGAATGCTCACGTACAAAATATCACCGCCTTTGTAAGTCAAGCGAATGGCTTCTTGTTCTTTTCCATTTACATCAATCTTCTGCAACCCACTGAATTGGCCTACTCCGTGATCAATGTGCACCACATAGTCACCCGGTTGCAAGGCAAGAATTTCTTTCAGTGTAAGCGCTTCTTTATTTTTCTTGAAACCTTCTTTCAGTTTAAAGCGATGGTAACGTTGGAAGATTTGATGGTCCGTGTAGTACAGAATTTTTTTATTCTGATCCATGAATCCTTCGCTAATCTCAAGAATCTCTTGAACGTAGGCGATGTCTTTTCTTTTGTCTTGAAAAATTTGATCAAGTCGTTCCAACTGCTTCGACTGTCCTGCAACAATGTGCGCTTTGTATCCTTGTTGAATAAGATTCTCCAGATGCTCGGCAAGCAATTCAAAATTTTTGTTGAAGGAAGGTTGAGGCGTGCAATGGAACTCTTCGGTTTCCCCAAGGAATTGACGTTTGCTTCCGAATTCAATCACGCGTTTGTCTTCCAACTGCTTTAGCCACTCGTGTTTTGAAGTGAAGAGATCTTCCGGTTTATCGTGAGCTATGTTATCTGAAAGTCTATTGAATCGCTCTTCTGCTTTTTCCATTTCGGCTTGAAATTGCGCCAGCGAAGATTCTGTGTTGCTCATCCAAACAACGGTGTTGGAAGGAAGGAAATCGAGAAGCCCGATGCGCACTTCTTCGGAATGTTTCGAATGTGTGTTCGGAACAATAATGGCCTTGGTCATTTTGTTTACCGAAAGCTGCGTTGCTGGATCGAAGTTTCGAATACTTTCTACTTCTTCATCGAAAAATTCGATGCGGTAGGGAAATTCATAACTGAAAGAAAACACATCGACAATACCTCCGCGCACGGCGTATTGTCCGGGTTCGTAAACGTAATCTACTTTTTCAAATTGAAATTCAATGAATACTTCATCAATAAAATCCATGGAGTACGATTGCCCCACGTCTATGCTGAATGTGTTTTTCTCGAGTTCGTGATGAGTGACTACTTTTTCAAAAAGTGCTTCAGGATACGATACAACAATGTAATTTTTTCTATTCTTCTGAAGTTTGTTTAGTACCTCTGTGCGAATAGCAATGTTTGCATTTTGAGTGGTCTCTACATCGTAGGCCAAACGGGCTGTTCGAGGAAAAAAGAGAACAGGTGTTTTCTCTTGTTCTTTTTCATCGGATCCAATTTCGAGAATGGCTTCTAGATCGTTCAGGAAATAGGCTGCTTTTTCTTTGTCGTCGAGTACCACAAGTTGAGTAACTGGAGATGAGGAATAAAAGGCACTGCAAATAAACGCAGGCGCACTTCCAGCTAAACCTCTCAAATGAAGTTTGCTTTTCTCTTCAGCGATTTTATTTTCAATCGATGCTATTTCTTTTTCCCAAATGGAAAGACGTGGTTTCATAGGTGCTTCATCAAACGAGTAAACCCCGAGATTGATTTCTCGGGGAATTTTGTTTCAACAAAAGTAAATGATGCTTGGCGCTACAAAAAGTTATTTTGTTTTTTTAAGTGTGAAGCCAAATGTGCTTCCCACTTCTTCGGTGCTACGCACACTGAGGGTTTGTTGGTGATTTTCGATAATGTGTTTGCAAATGGCAAGACCCAATCCTGATCCGCCTTCATGACGAGAGCGACTTTTGTCGACACGATAAAAGCGTTCGAAGAGGCGTGGTAAATGTTCTTTTGCAATTCCCATTCCGTCGTCTGCTACTTCAACCAAAACGTTATCGTTCATGTCGTAAAATCGAATGCGTGTTTCTCCACCTTCGTTGCCGTAATTCACGCTGTTAACAATAAGATTTATGAGTACTTGCTCAATTTTATTGCGATCGGCTTCAACCCACAACTCGCTGAATGGACCGTTTTTCACAAACAATTTCACCTTTTTTTCTGACGCAATTTGCTCAAGCGAATCACACACCTCATGCGCCAATTGAAGAATGTCGAAACGCACAATTTTTAATGGAACGGTGCCGCTTTCAAGAAGAGAAATCTCATCGAGGTCAGAAACTAAATTCTCTAAACGCTCACAACTTGAGATGGCACGTTCTAGAAATTTTTGGCGCATTTCAATTGCCATGTCGTCGTTTTCCGCTAGGGTGTCTAAATAGCCTTGAATGTTAAAGATGGGAGTCTTCAATTCATGCGCAAGGTTTCCAACAAATTCTTTTCTGAAGTTATCTGCGTGCTGCAATTCCTTAATCTCGCTAATTTTTTCCTCTGCCCAATGCGCAACATCTTGGTTCACATCGGCAAGAATATCCACGCTCATCTCAAGGCGTTTTTTTTCTGCTTGGGTCTTAAAAGAATGAATGGTCTTGTAGATTACTTTAACCTTGCTGTACAAGAAGCGTTCAATAAAAGATGAAACTACGAAGTAAGTAATAGACAAGCCCAATCCAATGAACAGTAGCAGTAATTCTATCTCGAAGTCTCGCTCAAGAATATAGGCAAGAAGGAAGTAAACGGTTGCCAAGGGCAACACAACGAAAAGCGCCGAAGCTAGCGCAACTTGTTTGGGAGTTCGAACATTCACGCTTCGAATTTATAACCAACTCCTTTAATTGTCTTAAAATTTTCGTCGCCTAATTTTTCACGAAGTTTACGAATGTGAACGTCAATGGTTCTATCTCCAACAATAACATCATTTCCCCATATCGAATTTAAAATGTTTTCTCTTGTAAACACGCGGCCTGGGGCGCTAGAGAGTAATACCAAAAGTTCGAATTCTTTTTTTGGAAGTTGAATTTGAACGCCGTCTTTGGTAACCAAATATTTTTCACGGTCAATTTCAATTCCGCCAATGCTAACTTCTGTTCCTTTATCCAAAGGACCAGATCTACGGAGTAACGCTTTTATTTTTGAAACCAACAAGCGCTGTCTAATGGGTTTAGTTATGAAGTCGTCTGCACCTGCTTCAAAGCCGGCTATCTGACTGTAGTCTTCATTGCGCGCAGTTAAGAATGTAATAACGGTGTTGCGTAATGAAGGTATTTCTCGAATTTCTCTGCATGTTTCCATGCCGTCCATTTCTGGCATCATTACATCTAGAATAATTAGATCTGGAAGTTCTTTTTTCGCTACTTCAAGCCCTTTCTTTCCATTGAGCGCTGTGCATACTTCGTAACCTTCTTTTTCCAAATTGAATGTAAGCAAGTCAAGAATGTCTTGCTCGTCGTCTACACAAAGTATTTTTGGTTTTTTTGCCATTCTATTGCAATCTTTGAATCGAATTATTCAGGACGAAGGTAGGATTGTTTTCTAGTTATACGATCCGATTAAGGTTAACCTAAAGTTAAGTTTTTTTAACTTGGAAATGATATAAAAATGGGACAATTTCAGAATAAGGTTATTTGGATTACGGGCGCTAGCAGTGGCATTGGCGAAGCGGTTTCTAAGGCTTTCAATGCATCAGGAGCAACGGTTTTAATTTCTTCAAGAAGAAAAGAAGAATTGGAACGCGTGAAGTCTTCATGCCCATTTCCAGATAAAGTTTACATTTTCCCTTTAGATTTAACGCAGTCTTCTTCCATACAAGCGGTGACTTCAGAAGTTCTTTCCAAATTCGAAATAGATTTATTGTTCAATAACGGAGGCATTAGCCAGCGTTCATTAACAGCGGAAACATCTATTGAAAACGACAGAAAAATATTCGAAGTGAATTATTTTGGACATGTTCAAATGACCAAAGCTGTTTTGCCTCAAATGTTAAAAAGAGGGAATGGTCATATTGTTACCACTTCAAGTTTAACCGGTAAATGGGGATTCTATTTGCGTTCGGCCTATGCTGCATCGAAGCATGCGCTGCATGGATTTTTCGATTCGCTGCGAATGGAAGTGGAGGATTTAGGAATTCAGGTTACTTTGATAACACCTGGATTTATTGCAACCGAAATTTCAAAGCACGCTTTGGATAAGTCAGGAAATCCGTCCGGTGAAATGGATAACAATCAGGCCCAAGGAATTTCTGCGGAAGAATGCGCACGACAAATCTTAGCAGGAGTAGCCGCGGGAAAACAAGAATTTGGTGTAGGTGGAAATGAACTGCGCGGTCTGTTTTTGCACAGATATTTTCCAAGAATATTCCGAAAAATCTTAAAACGAACAGCTGCTCGTTAGTCTTTGATTCGTGAAAAGCGAAGCGCGTTCAACATGAAATTGGGAAGTGGTTTCAACGGATCACGTTTTTCCACATTCAAAAAGATTCCCCATTTTTCAACGATTGGAACTTTGTACACTTCAATTAATTCAATTAAAGTACC
>CANGEF010000070.1 GCA_947452685.1 Flavobacteriales bacterium
CTTCGGAAGGAGAAGATGGCGTCTGCATTGTTTGAGGTTATTGAAAGGGAATATCTCGATTCTTCGAAAGATTCTAGGAAAGATGTTTCACAAGATTCAACGAAAGATTCAACGAAAGATTCTACGAAAGATTCTACGAAAGATTCTACGAAAGATTCTACGAAAGATTCTACGAAAGATGTTTCACAAGAACCTTCGGTAAATTCATGCGCAACATCTTGTGCAACATCTTGCAAAGCATCTTGTGTAACATCTTGTACAACATCTTGCGAAGCATCTAGGCCGAGGCCTAAAGTATTTTTCGCCACCAACAACGGAAGCGACTGGACCGTTGCGAATAACCAATCGTATTGGGCTATACTGTTGAAAGATGCGGGTGCGGAGTATGTGGGAGCAGAGGAAGGAAAAGGGAATTTGAATTTCGATAAAGAGCGCATGTTGTTCGCATTGAATGAAGCCGATGCGTATGGCGAGTTGGTGTATTTTCCGAATACATCCAACGTTTCACTGTCATCTCTTCATCCCGAATTCATTCAAACTGTTCCGTTTCAACATAAAAAAATATTTCTCTGCAACGCCGCAAACAATGGTTTCTTCGACAAAGCCTTGCTTGAACCGCATATTTTACTTCAAGAATTGAAACAGGTGTTGAGCGATTCAACTTTTTCAGGATACTATTTTCAACGAACACAATAGAACACGCAATACTTAACTTTGTCGCATGGACTCGAAAGAATTGGAATTCAACAAGAACGAAGACAAAATGCTTCAGCGCATTGCAGAACTTCAACGCAGATTGAAAAAGATCTACGAAGGTGGAGGGAAGAAGCGCATGGATAAAGAGCATGAAAAGGGAAAGATGACCGCGCGCGAGCGGGTTGATTACCTTTTAGACAAAGACACTGAACGCATTGAGATTGGTGCTTTCGCTGGCGACGGCATGTACGCTGAACACGGCGGTTGTCCGGCGGGTGGAGTGGTGGTAGTCATGGGTTATGTGTCGAAAAAACTGTGTCTTGTAGTTGCGAACGACGCTACGGTGAAGGCAGGTGCTTGGTTCCCGATAACAGGAAAGAAGAACCTTCGTGCACAAGAGATTGCCATGGAGAATCACATTCCAATTATATACTTGGTAGATAGCGCTGGGGTTTACTTGCCTATGCAAGACGAAATCTTCCCAGACAAAGAACACTTCGGAAGAATTTTCAGAAACAATGCGCGCATGAGCAGCATGGGCATTCCGCAATACGCTGCCGTTATGGGAAGCTGCGTGGCCGGCGGTGCGTACTTGCCCATCATGAGCGACGAAGCCTTGATCGTAGACAAGACCGGAAGCATTTTCCTTGCAGGATCATACTTGGTGAAAGCCGCTATTGGCGAGGAAGTCGACAACGAAACGCTCGGCGGTGCTACAACGCATTGCGAGATCAGTGGGGTGACAGACTATAAGGCGTTGAACGACAAAGACGCGTTGGATACCTTGAAGAAATTATTGAGTCAGCAAGGGAAGACGAGCAAAGACGCAGGTTTCGATCGCATTGCTCCTGTCATGCCGAAACGCAAAGTGGAAGATGTTATTGGAATTCTTCCAACCGATAGAACAACTTCGTACGAAGTCCGCGAGATGATCGAGTGCTTGGTAGACAACAGTGAATACACCGAATACAAGGCCGAATACGGAAAGAGCATTGTGTGTGCTTACGGACGCATTAACGGTTGGTCGGTTGGAATTGTGGCCAATCAGCGCGAGATTATTAAAAGCAAAAAAGACGGCATTCAGTTCGGAGGAGTAATATACAGCGACAGTGCCGATAAAGCCGCGCGTTTCATCATGAACTGCAATCAGAAAAACATTCCTTTGGTCTTCTTGCAAGACGTAACGGGTTTTATGGTTGGAAGTAAAAGTGAGCACGGCGGAATTATTAAAGACGGAGCGAAGATGGTGAACGCGCAAGCCAACAGCGTTGTGCCGAAGTTCACGATTATCATGGGAAACAGCTACGGCGCGGGCAATTACGCCATGTGCGGAAAGGCTTATGATCCGCGATTGATAGTGGGTTGGCCAACGGCTCAAGTTGCGGTAATGGGCGGTGCACAAGCTGCGAAAGTCTTGCTTCAAATTGAAGTGGCCTCTTTGAAAGGGAAAGGAGAAACCATAACGCCCGAGCGTGAAGCTGAAATGTTCAATCGCATTAAATCGAAATACGACGAGCAGACTTCTCCGTATTACGCCGCCTCTCGCTTGTGGTTAGACGCGGTAATTGATCCGGTTGATACACGCAAGTGGATTAGCCTTGGCCTGGAAGCCGCGTCGAATGCGCCGGCAGAACGTGCTTATTCGGTTGGAGTTCTTCAAACATGAAAAAAAAGTTAGCTTATTTTTTTTCGGGTGAAGGGAAATGGCTTCGCCGCGTCTTGATTGCCGCCGCCGTTGTGCGCTTAATTGCCGCTGTTTTTTCGGCAGGCTACATCATGTCCGACGATCATTTCTTGGCCGTTGAACCCGTGTCTTCATGGGTATGCGGAGAGAACTACCACAACTGGTATCCGAATGCTTACAACGAAACGGCCGATGCACAGCCTTTCAGCTACGCTTATTATTTTTTGAATTTTTTAATCCTGAAGTTCTGCGCCGCATTTGGAATTCTGAATCCGTTTATTCAGGCTTTTGTTCTTCGTTTGGCCCATGCCGCCTTGAGTTTATGGGGAGTTTACTTATTTGTGAAACTTGCTGAACGTTTGATTTCATCGGTCACTTGGCGCATGTATGCCATTTGGTTTTGGGTGTTCGGAGGAGTGGTTACTGTTTTTAGTGTTCATCAATTGGTTGAAACGGCTTGCATTCCATTTGTGTTGTTAGCCTATTTGTATGTCTTGAAATACTTCGAGCGAGAGCGCGTGGGCGCATTAATCGTTGCTGCCTTGGCATTTTCTGTTTCGGTTGGAATGCGGTACCAATTGGTTTTCTTCCCATTGACTTTTGGAATGTACTTGTTGTGGAAACGCAAGTGGAGTGGGGCGGTGCTCTTCGGCATTTTCTTCACCTTCGGCTTCGCCCTCACGCAAATCGACAACCTGTTGTTCTGGCACAAACCCATTTACCAGCATTTACTCGACTATCAATCCTACAACGCCGCTCACTTCGCCGATTACCCGAGCAATGTTTTTTCGTATCTCTCCCTAATCTCGTATTACATCTTTCCAGTTGTAACCATTGTTTTCCTCATCTCCCTTCGCCGAAGGCCCGATGCTAAGCAAGATTCTTCGAAAGATGCCTTGCAAGATGTTTCACAAGACTCTTCGAAAGATGCCATGCAAGATGCGTTGCAAGATGTTTCACAAGATCCGTTGGAAGATTCTTCGAAAGGTGCTTCGCAAGTGGTGCCAATTCTTATTGGAACTATCGTTTTCATAGTTTTTCACCTAATTTTTCCAAACAGACAAGAAAGGTTCTTACTTCCTGCAGTGCCTTTTGTGCTGTTGTTAATGATGAGATTTATCTCTAAGCGATTCCCTTGCTCCGCATCTTGTGTAACATCTTTCGAAGAATCTTCCAACGGATCTTGTAACACATCTTTCGAAGAATCTTCCAACGGATCTTGTAAAACATCTTTCGAAGAATCTTCCAACGGATCTTGTGCAACATCTTTCGAAGAATCGTGGCTTCACAAAGCCATGAGCTTTTCTATCTATTTGTCCGCCATCTACACCGTCAGTTATTCTTTCTACATCCCCAAATCGAGATACCTCGAAGCTTCTCACGCGCTTTACGAAAGAGGAGATTTCCAGAATGTGGTCATAGACAATTGGAAAGGCGAGGAGTCGGTTTGGTTGCCCATGCACTACGTTGGGAAATACGTTCATCCGTTTTCCATAAACAACAAGAAATCGTTGGATCAGTTGAAGCAGCAAATTGCGCATCAACCTCTTTTCGATTCGAAGCGACTACCGGCACCCGCTCCCAACTATGTGATCATTTGGGGTAGGGAAGAGGCATACCCTCGCGTAAAGCAATACCAAGAATCAGGATTCAAAATTCAGCGTATATCATCCGCCAGTAGCGAGTCAGAACAAGGCTTCGCCCTCTACCATCTTACCCTTTTGCCATAGTCAACGAAGGTTGATGATCAACGAGGGTGCTTCGCACGAGGGGTTATAAAACATCGGGGCGAAAAATTTTTCGCCCCTAAGAGGTTGAATTACAGTTGTTTTCTTTTGGCTTCAATAAATTTCAAAAAAAATAATTAACACAGGCATCTTGATAAGATAATTTCGTCTTATTATTGCTAACGCTGTCTTTTCAGCTAAAACCTAATCAATTTATTAACTAATCTAAACTTATGAATCGTATTTTACGTTCTCAGTTGCCGCCAAATCCTAAGGATCTAGCGGTGTTCGACACTACCACGGGCTCGTCTCCAGGACGAACGCGGGGAAGTTCTCTTTTCCAAAGAGGACTTATTCTTTTCTCAATGTTGTGTGCATTGGTGCTAAGTGTTAATGTTAACGCCCAAGCAACCTACACCATTGGAACAGGAACCACAACCACCTATTTGTTGCCACAATATTCTTGTTATGGCTACAACTACACCCAGTCAATTTATCCCGCTAGCTTGTTTACAGCTCAGGGTATGACTTCTGGAATGGTTATCGGCTCTATTCGTTGGTATGTTGGTACAGCAACCGCAACCGCGAATAACTCGAATAACTGGACGGTTTATTTGGGGAATACAGCAAAGACCAGTTTCACGAGTACTACCAATTGGGAGACAGCAGCCAACATTACTCAAGTTTTTTCTGGGACTGTTACAGGTTTAACAACCACAGGTTGGATGACTGTAACTTTAACAAATCCATTTACTTGGACAGGAGGAAACTTGCTTGTAGCTGTTGACGAGAACAACGCAAGTTACGATTGTACGCAGTATTTTAGATACACTGCAGGTGCGGCGAATAGTTCAATCTATTACTATAACGACGTAACCAATCCTAACCCGAGCACTCCACCAACGGCTACAGGTAGAAATACCTATTTGCCAAACCTACAATTGGTAACACTTCCACAGTGTACTGGTACTCCTAACGTGGCGGCAATTTCTGCTACTGGTGGAAACAATGCTTGTGCAGGTTTGACAAAAGTGTTAACCTCTTCAAACGTATCGGTTGGTGCAGGAATTTCATTGCAATGGAAAGTATCAACTACTTCAGGTGGTCCGTATACGAACGTAACTGGAGGTTCAGGCGCAACTTCAGGTACCTACACTACTGGTGCTTTAACGGCAGGTACATATTATTATGTATTGAATACGACTTGTTCGAACTCTTCTACAACTTCATCATCAAATGAATTAGTGGTTACAGTTAATGCATTGCCAACCGTAGGTATTTCGGCTCCGAACGGTGGTGCATTGTGCGGTACGCAACAACTGACAGGTACAGGTGCATCTACCTATACATGGACACCCGCGTTATCATTAGGTTCAACTACAGGAACTTCTGTTTACTTTACTGGAACTTCAGGAGTTACTGTAAACGTAACAGGTACCGATGCGAACGGTTGTATAGGAACAGCTTCACAGGCTGTGACATACACAGCGCCAACGGCTATTACCATGTCTTCTACTGTACCTAACTTCTGTGGAACTGGCGGTACAGCTACAATTTCTGCTTCATCATCTGCACCGTACACGTATGTGTTCTCTGCATTGGATGGAGCTGTTTTGTCTAACGCTACTGCTTCTTCTGTAGATGCTACTGTTTCTCAGACAAGCGCTATTCGCGTTACTGGAACAGATGCTTCATCTGGATGTGCTGCACAAGCTACCTACAGCGTAGGTCTTTATCCTCTTCCTTCTGCAACAGTGACCACATCTGCATCGGGTGTTTGTCCAGGTACGCCTGCAACGATCAACTCAGGTTTGAGTGCAGGTAACTTCTCTGCAGTGTGTATTCCAGTTACACCTCTTGCCATTCCTGCAACCGCTGCATATTTGGTGAACAACGGTACTGCCGTACAAGCCTTAGCTTCTGGTACACTTGATGACGGAGGTTGGAGTACAATTCCACTTGGATTTAACTTCAACTTCTTCGGAACGTCATATTCTACCTTAAATGTTGGAACAAACGGTGTTCTTCAATTCGGAGCCTTTAATGGTACTGCATTAGGAGACTATACCATTGGTGCTCTTCCTAATACTGCTGATCCACTAGGTGCAATTTACATTTGTGCAAATGACTTAAACTGTGGTACATCAGGCACTCCTGGTACTTATGTTCGTTATTGGACAGAAGGTTATGCGCCGAATAGAAAGTTTGTTATTGAATACCGTGTTTATCAATACGGATCTACTGCCAATATAATAAACGTTCAAGCGATTGTTTATGAAACATTGGGTATGGTGGATATTGTTGCTAAGCAAATCGCTTCTACAAACAGCAAATCTATTGGTGTGAACTCTCCAACAGGAACTGTGGGTGCTACTGCTCCAAACTGTGCGGTTACTCCAAACGCTTCAAGCTACTGGTCTGGACAAACTGCTACAATTTCTGCAGCAGCTCCTCAAGCTTGGCGCTTCTCGCCACCTGCAAACTATTTAACCACATGGTCTGCAACAGATGTGAATGGAACGACTAGCTTAACCACGAATGTTGACGGTTCTACCATTAACGTTATTAACGGTTTCTCTGCAACGGTTGCTCCATTGTTGACTACCCAGTATTCCATCTCTTACGCGAATGCTACAACGGGTTGTTCTAACTTGTTAAGCCCTGCACAAGTAACGATGTTGGTATTAGGAACAGTTGCTCCACAAGGAGTTAATGCGATCTCTAACGTTACAACTGCTTGTCCAAGTGCGAATATTTCATTGTCTACTTCTTACACAGGTTCTTTGGACGGATTAACGTTCCAATGGCAGGTGTCTACAGACGGTGGTGCTTCTTGGAACAACATCACAGGTGCAACCACATCGGCTTACACAGCAACTCAAACAGCAGCTTCTTCTTACCGCGTAGGAATTTCTTCTTGCGGTGGTACTGTAACTTACAGTGCTCCAGTAGCGGTTGCTTTGACAGGTTTTGCTGATTGCTATTGCGTGGTTCCAATTGCTTACACGGGTGACGAAGAAATTACCAATGTTACTTTAGGTACTTTGAATAACACAACCAACTGTACAGTTGCTGCTCCAGGTCCTGGATCTTTAGTTAGTCAATATTCTAACTTTACTTCTGGTGCAGGTGCTCCGGCTCCACTAGCAATGATTCAATCATCTTCAGTTTCTGGTTCTATCACTGTGGGTTCTTGTTTAACTACAAACTATACATCAGGTGCTGCTATCTTTATTGACTACAACCAAAACGGTGTATTCACAGATGCAGGTGAAATGGTATGGAACAACGGTACTGCTGCAAACATCAACTGTGTGCCTGCTACTACATTGCCTGTTTCTTTCACTGTTCCAGCAACTGCAACTCCTGGTTTAACGCGCATGCGTATTATCAGTGCAGAAAGCAACGCAGGTTCATCAATTACTCCATGTGGTACTTATTACTACGGAGAAATTGAAGACTATATGGTACAAATCTTAGGTCCATGTGATCCAGCAACATTTACTCCTCCATTGGCTTCTGCCGATGATCCAGATGCAACGGTTTGTGGAACTCAAACTTCACAATTGACTGCATTTGATTTCAACGGTGTTGCTTCTCCAATTTACATGTGGTACGACGCTGCTACAGGTGGAACCTTGTTGCAAAACTCAACAAGTAACTTCTACACGCCTGCTGCTATTACTGCTACTACCACTTGGTATGTTGCAACAAACACAGGTACTTGTATCACAGATCGTTTCCCTGTAACCTTGAACTGGGTATCTGCTCCGTCAATTTCTTTGACAAACAGCAATCCATCTTCTTGCGGAACAACTTCAGTGGCTACTAACTTAGCAGCTACAAGTTCTAACGCTGGTTACTCTTACACTTGGACAGCTACTCCTGCAGCAGGTTCTGGAATCACTTCAGGAACAACAGGTGCTACTTTGTCTGGTGTTACTCCAACCATCAACGGAGTTTACAACTACACAGCGAACGCAGTGGATGCAACTTCTGGTTGTACAACTTCTGCAACAACAACTGTTGGTTTCTACGCTCCACTTACAGGTACGGCTACCGTAACACAACCATTGGTTTGTGGTGGTAACGGTTCTGTGAACTTCTCAGTTACTGGTTCAGGTACTGTATTCGCAAGCGATTTCACAAGTGCTACATTAAACCCAGCGCAAGCGCAATTGTGTAGCAACGCAGTTATCACTGGTGGTCAATTGCAATTAACCGCTCCGGTGAACTCACAGAAAGGTGGTATCTTAATCACCAACACCACAGGTATCGCTTCGAACGATTTTCAAATCGACTTCGATATGATCACCACTGCTGGTACTACACCTCCTGCAGACGGATTTAGCTATAGCTACGGTCCAGATGTCGTGTGTATGCCAACTCCAGGTGCAACTACTGGCGACAACATTCTTGTTCCTGCTGGTGCTGCAAATCCTGAGAACGGTTCTGGTTCTGGTATTCGTCTTTCTTTCGACGCATACACGAACGGTGTGAACGTGAACGGTATCTACTTAATGTACAACTGTCTTCGCATGAACCCTGCATCTACTTTAACTCCAGCAGACGGTTTGTATTACTATGCGAACAACACGTCTTGGATTGGTGGTGCAAATACACACGTAACCATCACGATCAATGCACTTGGACAAATGTCTATGTGGTTGGCTGGAACACAAGTGTTGAACAATGCGCAATTACCTGCGAACTACTTAACGGCAGACAAGTCTACTTGGCAGCACGCTTTCGTAGCTCGTACAGGTGGTTTGAACCAAGGTCACTTAATTGACAACTTGGACATTCACTACAACAACTTCTATGAGTACTCTGCAGATAACGGAACAACATGGACTTCGACTTCTCCGATCTCTGTTCCTGCTCCTTCTTCTGTTCACAGCTTGGCGCGTTACACAACGCAACCAGCATGTTCAGTTGATTTAGGTACTGCTTCAGTATTGTTCCCAGTTGCTGCTCCAACAGGAGTAACAGGTGGTTCTACATGTTTGAACGGAAATACTTTAAACGTAAGTGCATTCGGTCTTCCTAACGGAGGTCAGACTTCTACTTACTCATTTGGTAGCAACCTTTCTTCAGGTGTTGGTACAGGTTTAGGTTCAGTTGGTGTTCCACCGGTAATCGTTGGTAACGCAATAAACATTAACTTACCAGCAGGTGCAATTGTAACTGGTGCGCAGTTGGTGTTTACAAGCGTAACATCTTCTTACTTCACCGAATTACGTGTTGCTTTGTCTGGTGCTGTAACGTTAGGTTCAACACAAGTGTGGACGACTTATCCAACTTCACCAGCTTCAACAAGTTTAACAATTAGCCCAAGCTTAATTTCAAACGGTACAGTAAACATCTTATTAGGAGAGTCTTATGACGATCTTGGAACAGATGCAACAGCAGCAAACATTAGCTTAGTGCTTACGTACAGCTTACCAACTGCGCCATCTTGGTTTAACAACTCAGTGGCATCTTTGGGTTCATATGTAGGAACAGGTTCACCATACAATGTATTGGGAACTTCAATCTTACCAAATGCTGCTGCTTCTGGTACCTACACTGCATATGCAGCTAACGTAGTTACCAACGGAGC
>CANGEF010000071.1 GCA_947452685.1 Flavobacteriales bacterium
GTATTCACGATCCAGTATTAGACATTGCAAAACAATTGGAAGAAGTGGCGTTGAAAGACGAGTACTTCGTAGAGCGTAAGTTGTATCCAAACGTAGACTTCTACTCTGGTATCATCTACCGAGCAATTGGTATTCCAACGGAGATGTTCACGGTAATGTTCGCATTGGGACGTCTACCAGGTTGGATTGCACAATGGAAAGAAATGATTGAACAAGGAGAGCCAATTGGCCGTCCGCGTCAAATCTACACTGGACATGATCTTCGCGATTATGTGCCCATTGCAAAAAGAGGATAATATTACGGGCTGCTTCGGCAGCCCTTTTCATTCAATATAGTTTCAATAAATTTCAACATGGAAAACGGAAAAGTTACTGTCGAAGCAACTAACGGTATTGCTACCATCACATTTTTTCACCCACAAAGCAATTCGCTTCCAGGAGCGCTATTGCGCGAGCTCGCTAGCACGATTGAACAAATCGGAACACGCGAAGATGTTCGGGTGGTTGTATTGAAAAGTGAAGGAGAAAAAGCTTTTTGCGCTGGAGCTAGTTTCGATGAGTTGGTTGCCATTCAAACTACGGAAGAAGGAAATGTTTTCTTCTCTGGATTTGCCTTGGTAATTAATGCGCTTCGCAAAATTCCTCAACTCGTTATTGGTCGCGTGCAGAACAAAGCCGTGGGTGGTGGAGTTGGAATTGCGGCCTCCGTAGATTATTGTTTCGCCACATCAGCCGCTTCCGTTAAGTTGAGTGAATTGGTAGTTGGAATTGGACCGTTCGTGGTTGGACCTGCTGTAGAGCGGAAAGTAGGATTGTCTGCTATGTCGCAACTGGCAATTAACGCCAGCGAGTGGCAAAGCGCACAATGGGCGCGTGAAAAAGGATTGTATGCTGAAGTCTTCGATTCGGTTGAAGCTATGGATGCTGCCATTCAAGTGCTCGCAGACAAATTGAATAACAGCAATCCGGAAGCCATGCAAGAGCTGAAGAAAATCTTCTGGAGAAACACAGATAACTGGGATACACTATTGTTCGAACGTGCAGGAATCTCGGGTCGACTTGTTTTGAGCGACTTCACGCGTGCTGCTATCGCGAAGTTCAAAGCGAAGTAAAATTCCACGAAGTGGATTAGTCCCTACGGGAGTTGGACAGCAGATGTCTTATTCGCATTGCGTTTAAACAACTCCTGAATACCATCTGCCAACTGTTTCCAATTATCAAATTCTTCTTGGTAAATAACCCCAATTCCTTGTGTATACGGACTCTGCGTAGTTGTCGTCATTCGTCGGTCGTTGCTTTCGTTGTAGACCATTAATCGAATTTTCCCGTCTTGCGTGATGTTGTATTCCACACGAACATCACCAATGTAGTTGGTCGTTTGGCTTGTGTTTGCATTTCCTCTAGCAACACCAAAGTTTCCAGTAACACTTACTCGATCGTTGAATAACTGCGTACTCAAAGCCAATTCAATTTGCTCGTTACTGATCTTATCTCCCGGACGATAGTTAAATCCTAAATCGAAATCGTCACTAATCTGACTGAGCCAATTTGAAATCTGATTCGAAATTAATTCGCTGCCGTTACTGGCTAAACCAACTCCAGTTCCTCCGGTTTGGGTAATGTTCGGCGGACTAATAAACCTTCCCATTACGAGCAACGCAAACGCCTGTCTGTTGCGCTCTTGCTCGGTGCTTACAATACTGGCCAAGCGCGATTTGGTCAACTGATCCGATTGAGGTAACTCTAAATCGAAGCCAATGGTAGGGTTCATCATCTTACCTTGAAGACCCATGATCAAATTAATAGGCACCCGCTTTCCTGTTGATTGATTCGGATCTGGAATTATATCGTTCAAACTTGCCGAAACCTTGTAAATGGCTTGCATATCTAGCTCTGCAGCCATCGGGTCTCCGTACCAAGCTATACTTCCACCCGGTTTAACTTCGAAAGGTTTATTCAATAAATTCTTCAAGGTGAACAAATAACTTCCTTCCGTAAGTTCCAACATACCGTACATGTTGAACGTACTGAGGTTGTTAATGATCATAGACAAATGCCCCTTCCCTCTGCCCTTCATAACATCGCCAACGGCTTCATCGAAAATAATTTGAAACTCCGCGTCTTCCGTAACATCTAGTTGCATGTTCATGGTTATTCCGCTTAAGTCGGCTTTGAGTTCTTTCTTCGAGGTTGTGTCTAACGGATTAATAAACTGAATGTATGAATCGAATTGCAACTCTCCTGAAGAACTCATGGGCAAGTTGAATACGGTTCCTTTTTCACTCTTTAAGGTCATATCGAAAAAGGTCTGACTTCCATACCCCGATATATTTAAGAATCCAGATGTGTAGGCCTTTCCATAGAAATCACTGTTATCGCCTTCTTTGGTATTCATCGTTAGCAATGGTTTATCCATATCTACCAAAACGTCGTACTGCCAATCTGCAAAATTCTTGTGAAGCACTTGTCCCGTGAGTATCCCGGCGTTACCTTCTTCATCGAAAATTTTAATGTTGTCGAAGGCGAACATCTCTGGATCTATATGTACCTTATCGCTGAAAGAATACTTCGTTTTCAAGAAAGGCACAAACAGTTCGGCATCTCGGAGCATTAAATCTCCTTCGAGTTGCGGTTCGTCGAGGGTTCCTGTAAGACTAACCATGGAAGAAGCAAAACCACTGATCCCCAAAACATCTTCACCAATAAAGGCATTCAGTAGGCTTAAATCAAAACCATTCATGGTGAGCAAAAAGTCTAACGGACTATCCTCTTTCTTCGGTGTGTAGGTTCCTGCAAATCGAAGGGGCTGAATACTGTCTCGTTCTATTTCACCATCAGCTCGCAAGCGTTCTTTTTTACTGTCCCACGTGCTGTTCACGCAAAGATTTCCAATTTCATAGGTATTCAATCCTAGACCAAACAAACTCAATTCAGAAGTGACAATTGTTTTGTCATACACATTGCTCAATTCCACTACCCCATTCGCTTCACCAACAAGCGTTAGGTCCTCTCCCAATAACCCATTCAACATAGAGAGATCTAAATTCCCCAATTCAATCTTTAGCGGTGCAGATGGATGCTCTGTTACCATTCCGTTAATGCCCAAAAACTCAGATTGGTTGTGCATTTGGAAGCCGTTAAACCCAAGGTCTTTGTGACAGACCGTTATCGATGCGTCAGGGGTCCAAACCCACGGTTCACTGTTAATCACAAGCTGGCTTCTTCCTATTCGATATTCAAAGTCATCGAAACTATTTAAGAAAAACACACCGTTCAAATCTCCAGTAACAAAATCGCCCGCATTGCCCCACATGAGCGCACTGTATACGGTGTCGCCCAACGACTGAACATCCCATGAAAGATTGCTAATGTATTTCGATTCATTTTCGAAAACTTCATTCACCTGTACGGTTAGAAAAATTGAATGAAGCTCGCGCGAAATATCTACCACCAATTCTTCCGCAAGGTAATCTTCAAATTGAATTTTAGGCGAACCCAATGTGCCCGAAAGTTGATTGTTTTTCTCATCCACAAAAAGATTCAATGAAGTGCCTTTTGCAATTTTCAATTCTGGAATAAAGGCTGCCGAAATAAATTCGAAATCGTTTATTCGAACCGTTAAATTAAAATCTTGGTCTTTGTGCGGACGCGAAGAATAAGTCATATTCGGAAGGGCATCTGCAATAATATCTTGAAGACTTGGCCACAATTGATTGTAGTTAAAATTCCCTTCTAACTTCGCGTAAATAACATCGGAGTTCAGCGTCACACTTCGCTTTCCATCTTGCTCTGTATCCAATGTGAAATAGTCGAGCTTTCTAATTTTCTCGTCAATGAGGTAAACAATATTTGCCCCCACGAATTCACCTTCAATTTCATTCAGTGTTAATCCTTTCAAATGTGCGTTGAACTCACCGGCAATAACGGCGGGAGTTTCTTCTTCTATCAATCCAACAGCCGTCAAATCGAATCGATTGACATTCAATTCAAAATTCAATAGAGGTTGTTTCTGTGTGAAATCTATTTCACCGTCGAACATGGCTTGTGCATTGGGATCGGCAATTTCAAACTTCCCACTGAAGAAGTTATTTTTAAACCTTCCGCTTGAAGTCATTTTGGTGTAGACATAACCCCCCATTCCCAATTCACTTATTTCACCATCGAAATTCATATCCATACTACTCAGGGCCAAGCCAGAACCGGCTATGCTCAGATTAGCAGACACCACTCCCATCTGCTCGTCGGTGTAGTAGGTTCCTAAGTTGAACTTTTCCAATTCCAATTGTCCGGAATAAGTAACCAAAGAATCGAAGTCACTCATGTGAATCGCAGTGGTTAAAGCTCCGATCTCGGTTGTTGTCTTTCCATATAAATCAACCGCATCTAAATCACCGCTGGCGTTTCCTTCAAAATGAATCTTTCCCAACGTCGAAATATTTTCAGGCAGTTGAAGGTATTTTCCTTGATCGAAAGGAAACGATTTCAATCCTGACAGATCATGGTAATCGGAAGACAGCGTGTTCACAGCTAATTCATACCTTAAGCTATCTGAATTCATGGCGTTCAGTAAATGAACATTCCCTTTGAAGTGCGAATGTCTTCCGAACGCAAGGTTCATGTTCCATAAACTTAAATCGTTCAAAGGGCCTGAAATATCGCCTTCCAATTTCAAAACATTGGTGAACCCTTTTAAGTCGCCGCTAAAAACAGCAAGGTCGTTCAACACCAATTCAGAGGGCTTCAAATGAATGTCCCAATTTACTTTGTTGTTGAAGTCACTCCAAGCCGAATCATTCGGGGCATACATTCCAACCTCACCAACAACATGGGTCTCTCCTAAATCTGCATCTAATTCTGTGACTTGAATGGCGTTTCCGTCCATTCTGAAATGCGCATGAAGGTCTTCCACATTCAATCCCGATCTTTCCTTTAACTTAAACGATTCAATGTTGGCTTGAATCACATCTCCTTTCATTTCGAAATTTTCAATCTCTGTCGAGAAGTGCGAGATAGCGAGCTGTTCCTCATAGAACGAACCGTCTTGAACCAGAGGAAGGGTGTAATCGAAATAAGTAAATTTCGCATTTTCAACTTTCAACTTTCCAACCCACATACTGAAATTACTTGTGGTGTCCTTGGGCTCTTCGCTTGAAAAATAATCGGAGAGGAATTGATAATTCCAGTCCGATTCTCCAGCGTAGCGCTTGAATTCAATATTGGGATCTATCAATGAAATGCTTTGCGATTCGAATCGCGATTGACTTGACGAAAAAGAATAAGTCGCCATGTGCAATTCTTTTGCATAAAGCAAGGTATCCCCTTTATGATCTTCAATATATAAACCATCAATAACAACCCTTGCCCACAAGTCAATGCGAATGCGATCAATCTCAACTTTCCTATTCCATTCAGAAGAAAGATAGGAAGCCAAACGGTGTCCGCCCCACGTCTGAACAGCATGAATTTGTAGCGAAAGTATAAGTATTATGAAAAATGCTGGAATAGTTAAAAGCCAGAGAAATCTTCTCTTTCGCTTTTTCTTCGGTTGAACAACTATTTCCTCAGGGGTTTCCAATAGTACAAAAATAACCCTTGTACAACGGAATTCCGAACAAATATTACTTCTCTTGCAAAGAAGTGTTGTGCTGCTTCAACACTTCAACAAAAAGGTCTCTGTTTATGGGGCTAATGATCACTAAAATTCGACTGTTGTGATACAGGGCCAAACGTTTCAAAGATGCGGCTGGAGAGCTAATGGGATTGTTCGTGTACTTGTAATGTGTGATTTCGGAAATGTCTAGGGTTGGAAAAGGAAAGATTCCGCAAAACACTTTTAGTTTTCCGTCTGAAGTAATGGTGTAATGCGTATTGAAAACGATGGAAAGAATAAAAGCCGTGAGCGGTATGTATAGCGCTAGCATGACTAGTGATTCTCTAATTGTAAGAAATCCGGTTACCATGAAAAGAACCAACACCGGACCGAAAATCCACCAACTGATTCCACTTTTCATTTTGAAATTTGCACCTGTAATCATGAGTTAATGAAATATTGAATTCGACACAATGACAAAGAAATCGAGGAACTCTTGTGGCTTCCAAACCAACAAAAACGCTATTCCAAAGGCTGCGCCCGCTAAATGCGCGTCGTGCGCAATGCCTGTATTCATCTTCTTATTCATGTAATATTCCAATCCGAAAAAAAGAATAATTGCCGCCCATCCTGGCAAAGGCAAAATGAAGAAAAACAACAATTCCGAGGTGGGGAACATGAACATGTAGAGCATCATGACTGCGCTCACCGCTCCTGATGCACCTACACTTGTATAATAGATATTGTCGCCGTGTTTCTTCAAAGCTGGCAAGGTTGCAAAAGCAGCAGCGCCCAAGTATAGCAAGGCAAACAACGCTGTTGGCATATAGTGCTCCACCGCTCTTCCAAAACTAAACAGGGCAAACAGGTTGAAGAACAGATGTCCCATGTCGGCATGCACCAAGGTGTGCGACCACAATCTATAAATCTCTTTGTTGTGCTTCACACGATATGGCGAAAGGGACAATTTCGAAAAGAGCTCCGAATTCGAAAGCGCTTGCCAAGAGACTATTCCTGTAGCAAGGCACAAAATAACAGTGAGTGAAATTTGCATAATAATTTTAGCTGGAATGGTCACTAACAATAACCCATCTTCCGTTGATTCTTTTCCAAAGCAACGTGAAATGTCCGCTTAATGTATCAGCAGAGCGAAATAAATTCCAACGTCCGTCCACATAAGCGTTTTTCCCATTTAGAACTTCTATGCGCAAATCGTCGAAGCGTAATGTTCCCATCTTTTCTTTGGAAGGATAAGCCCGCTGGTATCTTTCCAACGAAGATTTCCAACCCAACGTCACACCGTCCTTTCCTAAAAAACGAAGCGAATCACTTTCCCAATAGCCGTTCATGAATCCAACCAGATCGCCCCTATTCCAAGCCTTCTGTTGCGAATGCATGGTGTTGGTTATTTCTTGTTGAATGGAAGATACAGAGGCGCATGCTTCCAAAAGAAGCACGGACATTGCAATTATTGCGATTTGAATTTTATACATTGAAACGGAAGTGCATGATGTCTCCGTCTTGCACAACGTACTCCTTCCCTTCCACCGACATTTTACCAGCCTCTTTAACAGCGGCTTCAGATTTAAAGCTTAAGAAGTCAGCCAACTTAATGACTTCGGCACGAATGAATCCTTTTTCGAAATCGGTATGAATAACACCTGCAGCTTGCGGAGCGGTATACCCTTCATAGATGGTCCAAGCGCGCACTTCCTTCACACCTGCGGTGAAGTAGGTTTTCAAATTCAGTAAGCGATATGCTGCTTTAATTAATTTCGAAACACCTGGCTCATCAAGTCCCAAATCTTGTAAGAACATTTGACGTTCTTCGTAGGTGTCTAACGAGGCGATGTCTGCTTCAATAGCAGCGCCGATTACCAATACTTCAGCGTTCTCGTCCTTCACTCCTTCTCTTACTTGTTCAACATAAGCGTTTCCGTTAACAACAGAACCTTCTTCAACGTTGCACAAATACAAAACAGGCTTTGCCGTTAGTAATTGCAATTCACGGAGAAGAATGATTTGCTCGTCGTTTTCAGGTTGCTCTGTGCGTGCACTCTTTCCTTGTTCCAGGGCGGCTTTCAAGCGCTCTAAGTAATCGAACTGTTTCTTCGCTGTTGAATCTCCAGCTTTCGCAGCGCGCTGAACTTTCGCAATACGCGCTTCAACCGCTTCCAAATCTTTCAACTGCAATTCAATATCTATGATTTCTTTGTCGCGAAGCGGATTCACCGATCCGTCTACGTGAACCACATTCGGATCATCGAAACAACGTAACACGTGAATGATCGCATCTGTCTCGCGAATATTTGCTAAGAATTTATTTCCAAGACCTTCTCCTTTCGAAGCGCCTTTCACCAAACCTGCAATGTCAACAATTTCAATGGTGGTAGGAACAATTCGCTCCGGAGTAATGAGCTCTGCAATTTGCGTCATGCGCTCGTCTGGAACGGTAATGGTTCCTACATTGGGTTCAATGGTACAAAACGGGAAGTTCGCCGCTTGGGCTTTCGCGTTCGATAAACAATTGAACAAGGTTGATTTTCCAACATTCGGAAGACCTACAATACCGCACTTTAACGCCATGATTTTTGAATTAGGCTGCAAAGATAATTGCAAGTGCACACTTTTCCACAATCAACAAACACTTCCCTTTTCAACATAAAATAAAAACTACTTTCGCAAAAAAATTCTTCAATGGTTTCTAATCAAGAACTTTCGCGAATAGCTTCTCAAGTGAGACGCGATATCGTGCGAATGGTTCACGCTGTTAACAGCGGACACCCCGGAGGAAGTTTAGGATGCACCGATTTCTTGGTGAGCCTGTATTTCCGTCAAATGACAATTAACCCAACCAACTGGAACATGAACGGTGAAGGAGAAGACCTCTTCTTCCTGAGCAACGGGCATATCTCGCCCGTTTTCTATTCCGTGTTGGCTCGTTCAGGCTACTTCGATGTTTCTGAATTAGCAACGTTCAGAAAAATTAACACACGACTTCAAGGTCACCCAACCACTCACGACAGTCTTCCTGGCGTGCGCATTGCCAGCGGGTCACTTGGTCAAGGCATGAGCGTTGCCGCTGGAGCAGCTCAAGCAAAAAAATTAAACAACGATCCAAAACTTGTATTCACGCTTCACGGAGATGGTGAATTGCAAGAAGGTCAAATTTGGGAAGCGGCTATGTACTGCGCGCATCACAAAATTGACAATATCATTAGCACGGTAGACGTAAACGGACAACAAATCGATGGTCCAACTGAAGCTGTAATGTCTTTGGGAAACCTGCGCGCGAAATTCGAAGCATTCGGATGGAAAGTGTTGGAAACAAACGGACACGACTTAGAGCAACTCAATGCAACAATTGATGAAGCGAAGAGTCTAACCGGAAACGGTTATCCGATTATGATTCTCATGACCACTAGCATGGGTAAAGGTGTTGACTTCATGGAAGGCACACACAAGTGGCATGGCGTTGCTCCGAACGACGAGCAATTGGCAGCTGCATTGGGACAGTTAGAAGAAACTTTAGGCGACTATTAATTTAAGAGACATGTTAGAATTCGATTTATCACCCGCGAACGATACACGCTCTGGCTTCGGTGCCGGACTTCATGAATTAGGTCAGAAAAATCCTAAAGTTGTTGCACTGTGTGCCGACTTAATTGGTTCTTTGAAAATGGATGCTTTCAAGAAAGATTTTCCCGAGCGCTTTTTTCAAGTTGGAATTGCGGAAGCAAACATGATGGGTGTTGCTGCTGGAATGACCATTGGCGGATACATTCCTTTCACAGGAACATTCGCGAACTTTTCTACAGGAAGAGTATACGATCAGATTAGACAGAGCATTGCCTATAGCGATAAGAACGTTAAGATTTGTGCTTCTCACGCAGGACTTACCTTGGGCGAAGACGGCGCAACGCATCAGATTTTAGAAGACCTTGGAATGATGAGTATGCTTCCGGGCATGACTGTTATTAATCCTTGCGATTACAATCAAACCAAAGCGGCTACTCTAGCTATCGCCGATCATCATGGTCCTGTTTACTTGCGTTTCGGAAGACCGAAAGTAAC
>CANGEF010000072.1 GCA_947452685.1 Flavobacteriales bacterium
TACAAAATCAACTATCGCGCGCGCTTGGCGTTGCGCGTGCTTTGTCCGTTGAACTCGTTTCAGATTCGCAAAGCAGACGATTTATACACCAAGGCTTACGAAATGCCCTGGGAAGAATACTTGAACGCAGATACAACGTTCGCTATTGATCCGCAGGTATTCTCTTCGCTATTCACGCACTCGCATTTTCCTTCGCTTCGCGTGAAAGACGCCATAGCAGACCGTTTGAAGAAGGTCTACGGCTCTCGTCCAGACGTAAATCCGGAAAGTCCAGATGTGCAAATTCACTTGCTCATAGACCAAGAGAAAGTTCAGATTTCATTAGACAGCTCAGGCCGTTCTTTGAACCAACGCGGCTATCGTGTAAATGGAGGTGAAGCTCCAATGAACGAAGTTTTAGCTGCTGGAATCATTGCCATTACCGGTTGGAAAGGTGAAACTCCATTGTACAATCCGTTTTGCGGTTCAGGAACCATCGCTTTCGAAGCGGCCTACGCGGCTCTGAATATACCAGCACAAAAGGCTTATCCTAAATTCAATTTTCAAACCTGGTTGAATTTCGACGACGGGCTTTGGATGACCGTTCATGCGGATGCCAACGCTTTAATCGAAAATAAAGAGTTGACCATTGTGGCTTCCGATATCGATTATGACCAATTGAATGTGGCACGTAAAAATGGAAAGAATCTTCCATTCAATGATGCCATTCGATTTGAAAAGTCAGATTTCTTCAGCGAAGACAGTGTTCCGGAAGTTCCGGGTATTGTTGTTTTGAATCCGCCTTACGGCGAACGCATGGAGATTGAAGAGTTGGAAAAAATCTATTCTGAAATTGGTTCCGTTTTCAAACACCGTTATTCAGGTTCTACCGCTTGGATCATCTCTTCAGACCTTCAAGCGCTACATGCCATTGGACTTCGTCAGAAGCGCAAAGTGAAATTAATGAACGGAAAGCTAGAATGCGAGCTTCGCGGAATTGATTTATTCAGAGGAAAGCGTAACGAACGATTCGAAGTTAAACCGACAGATTCCGAAAATTTATCACCGGATTCGCATACATCTGAAGCATAATATCACGAGCTATTTGCGTGAAATTCTCTTTTGGAAGAGGCGTGTGTTTTCTGTGAAGACTTAGCTTGAACGTATTCCCTCGAATATAATTGCTGAAAGCAATCTTCTGAATTTGGGTGTAATGGTCTTTGTATTCCTTCGTGCCATTCAACAAATCGTAGGCAATATAATTTGTTGGCCAAAGATGAAAAATACGATGCATTTCGTTGTCAATGGCTTGCGTCAGGTAACGGTATTTTTCGTTTTTATTCTGAATGGAACGCATGTGCTCAATGTGTTCGTTCAATGAATTTCCCATAGAAATATTCACACGTCCTTTGTGTCCGGTGATTCCTTTCAACATCGAAAGAAAATCTTCTCCTGATTTTTTCTCGTAAGAACCAAGCACTTTCAAATGCATGAGCTCATTCGTTTTCATCATATCACATGGATCATACTCATAACTCACGGCCATGGGAACCATGCGCAACGCTTGAAGCCCGTCTTCAATGTTGTCAGAACTCATAGCGAACATCTTCAACAATCCAGTTGCGGTTCGATCATCACCGTCTTTGCTTCTACCTTCACGCTGTGCTATCCAAATAGAGGTTTGATCCTGAGTAATCGTGTGTCGAATGTAGTTGGAAAGGCGAAGGCTGTAATAAAACATCTCCTTCGCGTTCACATTTCGGTTGACAATGAAATTTTTGTTGGAACGAACAATATCTTCAACCACCTTCTGACGCAACAAATTGTCGCCTATGGCAATCTGTGTAGTCTTATGTCCCTGCTCGAGGAGGCTAACGTTTAGAATGGCACTGTCGAGTATAATGTCGCGGTGATTGCTTAAAAAGAGATAGGGCTTTGTCTTGTCTAACGATTCGAAGTTGGTGAAAGACAATCCGCTGGTTGTGGTTTGAATGGCCATTTTGAAAGCCGGACCCGATATCTCCGATTGAAATTCATCTACAGTATTAACCTGACGAAGCATTTTTTGAATGGAAGAACGACTTAACCCAGGGAAAACCCACTTCAACATTTTATAAAACTCGGGAACTTCCAAAATTCGCTCAACAGCAGCTTTTAATTCTTCGTCGTTATACGGACGAATGGGATCGAAATTAAAAACATCTATTTGAGGCTCTTCCATAGTTACAAAAGTAAGAAATTCATAACTTTTGATTGGGGAAAGTCTTGTTGGAAATATGAACAATGTCTACTTTTGGCGCATGAATAAAATGAAAGGGTTGCTTATTGCCGGAACTGTTGTTCTTGCATTGTCTTCGTGCGAGGAAAAGAAAGTTCCAGTTCAATCTCGAAGTGTAGAATTAATTGGAGATTTCGAAGACACCCTTTGGAATCAGAATTCAGGAACCATTTATACACTTGCGCTTTATGCCGACAGTAGTTTTTACTTGCGCACACGGGTTATTGGAGGAGAGGCAAAAACCTTTTTAGGGAATTACAAACCCAATGAAAAATGGGAAACATTAGAATTGAAGTGCGCAGATAACAATCAAACTTTTTCGGTTCAATTAAAATCTGCTGATCAACTGGAAATGAAGGTTGAAGGAGGGGTAACGTATATGAATCGTTCAACAAAAGTTGTGAGCACTTCGGGCTCTTCGGTTTTGAAGAACAGAGTTAAAATCTGGTCTCCGAATAAGTCAATCGTTTATCAATTGGTGAACGCAAATGAACTCATCATTGATCAGCTATTTATTAATTCTCTTACTCCAGAATACAAAGCTTTGCTCAGCTATTATTCAGGAAAATACGAATCACCGCAATTGGTGAAATCGTTAAACTTCAGTCAGGAAGAAATTGCAAAATTGCAAGAACTGTATTTTCCTAAACCTCCTGTTCCAAAAAACAGCGGGAAAGAAGCGCCGCCGATAGACGACAAGATGCCAATGAAATCATTGTTTTTCATGAGTAACGGTGGAAAAGTAGAAGTTCAATTGGTGGCATTAAGTTCCAAAGGAAGCGATTACGCGAAGAAGGAATCTTGGGAATTAAACGCAGAAGGATGGAAATTAGTAAACTCTGAGTTTTCAGGTGTAACGTCCGAAGTTGTTTTTGACAATCCGAATGAGGTAAAACTTCCAACAGGAAATATTATCATCAACAACAAGAAATAAAAAAGGGTCTCGAAAGAGACCCTTTATTTTTTATATGAAAATGGTGATTAGTTAGCACCACCCATTGCAGCTTTCATTGCTTCTTCCATACATGGCTTAACAAGAGCTTCCAATTCTTTTTCATCTTCGCTACCTTTAGGGTATTTCTTTTGTAATTCTTCCATTTTAGGTTCGAATTCTTTAGAAATAGCCTCGATTTTAGCTTGGTCACCAGACTTTTGAGCTTCAACCATTTTGTTCATCATGTCACAGATAGTCTCTGCGTCAGATTTTACACCACCGCAAGAAGCCATGAACATTGCAAGAGCAACTGCTGGGATCATTAATTTTTTCATATGATAAATTTTAGTTTGAACGAATATAAAAAGATTTACTTAATGGAAAAGCATTTTCAACTCAAAAAAAGGTGCAATGTTAAAAAGTGAATTACTTTGTTGAAAGACCACGATAAATAATCGTCGCGAAGATGCTGTTATCGCTGAGATTTGTTGAATATTCTACTTCAATCATGATAAAATCAGATCTCGACTTTTTCGAATTAACCATTGGTCAAGAATTCGTTTTTACCGATGCTGAAACACGCCTCAAATATGGAAAAGACGAAACTGAGAATTTAAGTTTTCCGGCCGATGTGGTTCTGAAACCAGGAAATACAATGGAAGTCTCAAGTCTTTTGAAGTATTGCAACGAGAAAAAGATTCCGGTTACAGCCATTGGCGCACAAACCGGTTTAAGCGGTGGAGCTTTATGCGTCCGCAAAGGAGTGGCCCTCTCCATGGAGCGCTTCAATAAGATTTTGAAAATAGATGTTGAAAACGGACAAGTGCATACAGAGCCAGCTGTCATTACACAGGTTCTTCAAGAAGAATGCGCGAAGCAAGGTTTGTACTACGCGCCAGATCCTGCAAGCAGAGGCAGTTGTTGGATAGGTGGAAATTTGGCCGAAAACAGTGGCGGTCCGCATGCCGTGAAATACGGCGTAACAAAAGACTTTGTATTGAATCTTGAAGTGGTCTTGGCTAACGGCGAAATTATTTGGACCGGAGCCAACACCTTGAAAAACTCGACCGGTTATAACCTAACGCAATTAATGGTCGGAAGTGAAGGAACGCTGGGTATTATTACCAAAGCAGTTCTGAAATTGCTTCCACTTCCAAAACACAATTTGCTATTGCTTGCGCCTTTTGCTTCTGCGGAAAAAGCATGCGAAGCCGTGAGCGCTGTTTTCCGAGCGGGTATAACTCCAAGTGCCATGGAGTTCATGGAGCGCGAAGCCATTGAATACACACTTCAGTTTGTTCCAGATGCACAAGTGAATTTAGAAGGGGTGGAAGCACATTTGCTTATTGAAGTGGACGGATCTAATGTTGAATCGCTCATGCTCGATTGTGAAACCATTTCAAACGTACTCATGGAACACGAATGCGGTGAGATTCTATTTGCTGAAGATCACAATCAGAAAGAAGCGCTTTGGAAAGTGAGAAGAAAAGTAGGCGAGGCAGTGAAGTCACATTCCATCTACAAAGAAGAAGACACCGTTGTTCCAAGATTTGAACTTCCGAAATTACTTCGTGAAGTAAAATTAATTGGAAAGCGATACGGGTTTCGTTCCGTTTGCTACGGACATGCGGGAGACGGTAATCTGCACATTAACATCTTGAAAGATGAAATGTCAGATGAGCAATGGGACAATACACTTCCCAAAGCCATTCGCGAAATATTTGAGCTAACAGTTTCTCTGGGTGGAACGCTCAGCGGCGAACATGGAATAGGGTGGGTGCAGAAGAACTACATGGACATTGCCTTCAATGATGTTCAACTGAACCTCATGAAAAAAATAAAAGAAGCTTTTGATCCGAATGGAATACTCAATCCAGGAAAAATTTTCCCAGATTGAATTTCATTATTTAATCAATAGACGCTTTGTAATTCTTCCAACTTGAATCGTATAAATTCCGGTTGAAAGAGTTTCAACTTCTAACGTGTGCACTCCAGGTTGATTGAAGCTTGTAGCATAAACAACTTGACCCGTAGAATTGAAAATGGTTACATTCGATTTACCCGATTGGAAGTTCTGAATGAAGACTTGGTTCTCTGCTGGATTCGGATATACAACGAATGGGCGCTCTGTAATTTCATTCACACCAGCAGGAATCCACTGAAAGTCTTCGGATGAAGAGGGTGCCGAAGATCCACATTCTCCAATGGCCGTTACACGCCATGAATATGTCTTTCCTTCACCAAATGCAAAGTTCATAGGTAGCGTTGCAAAGTTGTTCGTTTCAGTGGAACTGTACACCACATTTCCAAACGAGGCGTCGTTTTCAGATATTTCAAAAAAGTAGGAAGTAGCTCCGGCCACTGCGTTCCAGTTAAACGTATAATCAAAGCCATTGAAAACAATGGTAGCCGGAATAGAAACCAAACTTGGCGAAGTTGGAGCAGTCCCAACAGAAATTGAAAAATTCAGGTCGTAAGATTCTCCAAAGGTGGTTTGAAGATGAAGGATACAAGGGTAAGTTCCAGATGGAACAGAATTCAAATTGGAAATGACAACAGAATATGTGCCTGTCGCTCCAATGTTCACTCCGCTTAAACTTGGTGACCCCGGAAGTCCTGAAATGCCTGCGGTCAATGGAAACTGTAAATCGGCATTTATCTTCAATTGCAGCGTGTCAACTGTTTTTCCGCAAGCATTTAAATGGTTGCTCTGCAAATAAAGCAACGTAGGACGAAGAATGAAGAACCCGTCGTACATGCTCGTTGCCAGGTCAATACCGCTCGGCAAATAAGGGTAGTTGCTCCATGTCCCACTGTATTGTGGTAAATCATTCAAAGGAAATAAATCGAAATAGCCAACTTCATTCAATACACCTGTACTCACTCGTGACGCATCTAAAATTCTTACACCGCTTCTATAATTGCTTTCGTAAACGAATTGGTCCTTTGTATAAAGGTTGTGATCGATGGAAGTGTTGGTGCTTAAATAATAGTTCATGTAACCAATATTGTCCAAGTCGGTCATATTGAAGATGTGCGTGCGAGTAGTGGTTCCTAACGTCTGCTCATCCAATTCATCATCTACAAGATAATGAGCCATGTCTTTCGTGAACCAACCTTGGTGCGTGTATCCTGTTTCCGGGTAGTTGTAATTATCTAAATACAAAATATCTGTCGGATCCGTTACATTCAACGTAACCACACCCCAACTGCTATTTCCGTTGCATGCCACAACAATAACATGTCCTTGGTGGTTTGCATCCGGACCGTAATAAGTGAGAATTGTTCCGTCATGCGTATATCCAGCATCTTGGTATCCGCCTAATAATGTAGGCTGAAGTGGATTTGAAATATCAACCAAATGAGGTCCACCGTTAAACGTGTCGGAACCCATAGCCATTAAGATTTTACTAACCGGATCAATTGCTATGGTATGCGAATGTCCAAATCCACCGTAATACGCTGTTTCAATAAATGAAGTAGGAGAAGTTACATTATCTAATTGTAACAAATCAAATACCTGAAGACCGTGTCCACTCGCTTCACTTCCAACAAAACAATAATGATCCAAAGTTTCAACGTCTCTCCATAAACTACTGCCTGTATGCGGAGGAAGAGTTCCTAAATAAATTGGAGACGAAGGATTCGAAACATCAAAGAACGCCAATCCGTTTGAAACGCCAACCAGGGCATACTCTTTTCCGGATACAGGACTAACCCATCCCCAAATGTCATTGGTATTGTCGGTATTCGGATTTGCACCCATGTCAGACAGCGAAACGAATGACAATAAATCCACTTGGTTACAAGGATAAATTCCAGCCATTCCGTCTACACAAGGCTGAGCAGTAGCGGCAAATGAACATAAAATAAAAAGTGAAAAAAGGAAATTCTTCATAGTCGTATTTGTTCTTCGCAAGATAAAAACAAAAAGCTCGGCATTGGCCGAGCTTTTCAATATTATTAATTCTAAACGAGAGTTTCTATGTTGTTCTAGCGTGCTTAACACTGTAGTAGGTCACATAGAAATATCCAATCGTTAACATCAAGTGGAAAGGCATTAACCCGAAATCGGTTAAACGTGTAGCGCCATCTTTCTCAGAGAAACGAAGTATGAAAGGCCAAACCAATCCACTTGCGAAATACAACAACAGAATAAATTCCAAGATAGTCAGAGGTGAAATTTTAGGAGCGCGATATTTCTTATCTGTCCAAGTTCCTTTCTTTCCCGTGCTAATGGCAAACTTCGGTGTACGAACGAATGCCGATTTCTTTCCAGTCAAGCCTTCAATCACAGCTACTGCATTGTGCAAGGACAATCCCATAGAAACGGCAAGGAACAACGGGAAGTCAATTACGAATCGTCCGAATTTTTGGAAGAAAGGCATTGGTGGACGTGATACCCAATAGAAGAAACCTAAAATGAAGAAACTCACCAAGAAGGCAGAGGCTACAGCAAAATAAATTGAATAATCATTCAAATGTTCTCCATGAAACGTATGCCACCCGTCGAAGTAATGCTTTATGAAAAGCATGGGCATACTTAAAATAGAAGTTCCTAAAATACTCAAGAAAACCACAGAGTTCATCAAATGGAAACTGGCGTGAACCTTATGGGCAAATCCCATGTCTTTAGCTTTCAAAACTTTCCCCAAGTTCTTGCGTGTACACTCAGCTGCACCTTTGGTCCAACGGAACTGCTGTGCTTTCAATGCATTCATCTCAGCCGGTAACTCAGACGGAGAGCCAATTGCAGGAAGGTAAATGAAATTCCATCCAACCAATTGAGCACGGTAGCTTAAATCTAAATCTTCAGTAATCGTATCGCTCTGCCATCCACCGGCATCATAAATTGCTTCCTTTCTCCAAACACCTGCAGTTCCATTGAAGTTTATGTAATGGTTGGAATAGTTGCGACCAATTTGCTCAACCGTAAAGTGAGCATCCAATCCGAAAGCTTGAAGACGTGTAAGCAAAGAATAATCTTCGTTTAAGTGTTCCCATCGTGTTTGAACCACCGCAATCTTATCTCCTGCATAGAAGTAGGGGATAGTCTGACGTAAAAAGTCTTTTCTTGGTACAAAGTCGGCATCGAAGATGGCTGTGAATTCCCCTTTTGAAATATCTAATCCGTAAGCCAAAGCTCCGGCTTTGAAACCCTTTCGATCTTCTCTTCGAATATGTTGAATATCTATTCCAAGCTTTTGCTTTTCAGCAATTAACTTAGCCGCAATCTCAACAGACTCGTCGTTACCGTCATCCAATACTTGAATCTCTAATTTGTTTCTTGGATAGTCGAATTCACAAACGGCGTTAATTAAACGTTCAATCACGTACATCTCATTGAATACGGGAAGTTGAACGGTTACATACGGCAAGTCTTCTTCTGCAATAACAGGCATCTGACGTTTGCGCTTATTCTTTTTCACGAACTGAATGGCCAAATTCAGTTGAACCAAAGAGTAGAAAAAGATGAAGATTAAAAAGAAACCGTAAAGACAAATTGCGGTAAAGGCAAGTGTATTCAATGTGTTGAGGGTTTAGTTAGACCGCGAAAATACGGCTAAAGGTATTTAGGAAAAAAACTTTTCTCTTGATCTAGAAACAATCCAGTGTTAATCAATCTCGAAATTCAATTGCATGGTAATCGATGCAGTCTTTCTTCTTGAGGAAGTATTGAAAGCACCACCCCAAGAATAATCTTCGTCGCTGTTCTGACCAACAATTTGAAAAATTCCCATCTCTGCACTTTGAAGGTTTCCTAGATTGCCACCAGACGATTGCGCAATTTTTTCAGCGCGCAGGCGTGCGTCGGCTGTTGCTTCGGAAACCATTTCAATTTTTAATTCTGCAAGTTTCGTGTAATAAAACTCGGGACTTTCTGAATAGAATTCAACACCTGAAGCTATAAGCTCGGTTACTTCACGAGAAATTTGTTCAACTTTAGAAACCTCCGAAGATTCTATGGTTACCATTTGCGAAAGACTGTAGCCGGTTAGAACAGATCCAACAATGTCTCCTTCCGAATTACGAATATCGTCGTAGTTTTTATTAATCTCCATCGCAGAGAAAACAATTTCATTTTCCTGAATGCCTTTTCCAACCAAATAGTTCTTAATTGTATTTCTATCAGATTCAAGAGCCGCCGATGCTGCCGCAAGGTCATTGCTCGTTTTAGAAAATGATCCGCGCCAAACAATTAGATCAGAATCGAAATTACGACTTCCCATTCCTGTTACGTGAATAA
>CANGEF010000073.1 GCA_947452685.1 Flavobacteriales bacterium
ATGCTGTTGCTTGTAATTACTCCCGTATGCGCATAAATTGGCGTGTAACCAGATAGATTCGCGTTACCCAAAGTAGCGTCGTAATAAACCGTTATCTGATCAGTTTGTGTAGGAAAAGCAGGAGTAGAGGTTAGAATCTGTGCCTCCATGCGAAATGACAAAAAAGAAAATAATATTACGAAAAAGAAGAGTACTTTTTGTTTCATAAGTTAGGTAGTTAGTTCTTCAAATATAGGAAAGTGTACTAAGTACACAACCTTGAATGATAATTTTTAGGAAAAATTGATGTTACTTTGTTCCTCAAACCAAGTTTATGCAACTTCTAGACGGATTAGCACTTTCTAAAACCATTAAATCTGAGATAAAGCAAATAGTCTCAGATAGAGTAGCTGAAGGTTACAAACGTCCGCATTTAGCGGCTGTTCTTATCGGTGAAAATGGCGCAAGCGTTACGTATGTCAACGCAAAAGTGAAGTCTTGCGAAGAAGTTGGTTTTGATTCAACACTGGTTCAATTAAATGGAGAATGTACCGAAGAAGAAGTTCTTCAAACCATTCGTTCGTTGAATGAAAACGACAACATAGATGGATACATCATTCAACTTCCTCTTCCGAAGCATATCAACGAGAAGAAGGTATTAATGGCCGTAGCGCCGAATAAAGATGTAGACGGATTTCATCCAGAATCTGTTGGGAAAATGATGCTCAATCTTCCAACATTTCTTCCAGCGACTCCAATGGGAATTATTACTTTGTTGGAAAGAAACAACATTCAAACTTCGGGAAAGCATGCGGTTGTTTTGGGAAGATCACACATCGTGGGACTTCCAGTTTCTATTTTACTTCAACGGAATCACCCGTTTGGAAACTGCACTGTAACTCTCTGTCACAGCAAAACAAAAAACATCGAAGAAATTTGTCAATCAGCTGATATTATCATTGCCGCTATTGGTCAACCTGAATTCCTGAAAGGGAACATGGTGAAGGAAGGAGCAGTGGTTATTGATGTTGGAATTACGCGCGTTGTCGATGCCTCGAAGAAAAGTGGATTCAAACTTTTAGGAGATGTTGCGTTCGACGAAGTCGCCCCGAAATGCAGTTATATAACGCCAGTTCCAGGCGGAGTAGGACCTATGACCATTGTGTCATTAATGCAAAACACCCTGTTAGCCGCGGAAGGTAAGCGCGCCGTATAGTTCGACTGCTTGTTTGGCTTCCAAAACGTCGTGCACCCGCAATATAGATGCGCCTCGATCCAAAGCGAATGCATGAAGCACTGTAGTTCCATTCAAACTTTCCTCAGCCGTTGTATTCAGGGTTTGTTGAATCATCTTTTTTCTTGAAACACCTGCCAATACAGGATATCCGAATTTTGTAAATCGTTCTAGGTTTCGAAGCAATTTGAAATTGTGCTCCTTGTTTTTCGCAAAACCGAAACCTAAGTCTAGAACGATTTTAGAAACTCCAAGTTGATTCAATTTTTCAATTTCAAATTGGAAATAAGTGTAAATCTCTTCAACAACATCTTCGTAGTTCGCCAATGTTTTCATGTTGGAAGAATCACCGCGTGAATGCATAAGGACATAGGTGCATTGCGTTTCCGCTGCGACAGTCCACAATTTAGAATCCATTCTTCCACCTGAAACATCGTTTATCCATTGAGCTCCTTCGTGAAGACATGACGAAGCCACTTCACTATAAAACGTATCTATACTTATAGTTAAGGCAGGAAATTCTTTTCGAATGGAATGAACCACAGGCAAGACGCGATTCAATTCTTCTTCGGAAGAAATATAAACCGCACCCGGACGAGTCGATTGTCCGCCCAAATCCAAAATGTCCATTCCATCGGAAATCATTTTTTCCACACGAAATAAAATGTCCTTTTCAGAATTAGAGCGACTTCCAGCGTAGAAGGAATCGGGTGTGAGGTTTAAAATTCCCATGACCAATGGGAGTGAGGCGGAGGAATTCATTTCAAGATGTATCTTTGAAACGCAAAGATGAACATTTTCATCGCATTTGCATTTCGAATCATGAGCGCAATAAAAGACACTTCTGCACAATACGATCAGGCCATTCAAAAATGTGTCGATCTCTTCCAAAAGAAAACACACGACTATGGAACCGCTTGGAGAATTTTACGTCCCTCCAGTTTAACCGATCAAATATTCATCAAAGCGCAACGCATTCGCACCATTGAAGAGAAGGGAGAAAGCAAAGTTGGAGAAGGTATCGAAGACGAATTTGTAGGTATCATTAACTACAGCTTAATGGCTCTTATTCAGTTGGAATTGCCATCCGATGCTCCATTAGAACTTGAACCTGAAAAGGCGGTTTCACTTTACAAGGAACAGGCAAAGATTACCAAGGATTTAATGATGGACAAGAATCACGATTACGGTGAGGCTTGGCGCGATATGCGTGTCTCTTCATTCACCGATTTAATTCTCATGAAGATTCTTCGAATCAAGCAAATTGAAGACAATGCAGGCAAAACCCTTGTCTCTGAAGGAATCGACAGCGGTTTTCGCGATATGATCAATTATGCCGTTTTCGCATTGATTCAGATGTCTGAGCAATAGTATCAACGGGAGTTTTCACAGACCTGTTGAAAACTACCAACCATTGTGAATTTCCAAAGTTATTCTGCGTATTACTTTCGAAGTCTGATTTAGAATAGACGAGATGGCTCAAGAAGTTAAATACACAGAAGACAACATTAAATCCCTCGAGTGGTACGAACACATTCGTCTACGCCCTGGAATGTACATCGGTAAACTCGGAGACGGCACTACCGCCGACGACGGTATCTATGTTTTGTTGAAGGAAATTATGGACAACTCCATTGACGAATTTGTCATGGGGAATGGAAAGAATGTCGAGATCACCATCAAAGATGGAACAGTTACCGTTCGTGACTATGGAAGAGGTATTCCATTGGGAAAAGTAATCGATTGCGTTTCGAAAATTAATACCGGAGGTAAGTACGACTCGCGCGCTTTCAAAAAGTCTGTGGGTTTGAACGGGGTCGGTACCAAAGCCGTAAACGCATTAAGTTCCTTCTTCCGTGTTGAATCATTCCGCGAAGGCGAAATGAAGGCGGCTGAATTCGGAAAAGGGGAAATTACACAAGACTTTAAAATTGCTAAATCAAACGAGAAGAACGGAACGCTTATGTCGTTCGTTCCCGATGATAGCATCTTCGTGAATTACCAATACCGCTCGCAACACATCGAACGCCTGCTTTGGAATTACTGTTATTTGAATGCTGGATTAACCATCATTTTCAACGGACAGAAATTCAAGTCGGAAAATGGACTGCGTGATTTGCTCGCTGCGAACATGACCGAAGATCCACTTTACACGGCCATTCACTTAAAAAGTGATGACATTGAAGTGGCCATCACACACACGAATTCATACGGAGAAGAATATTACAGTTTCGTAAACGGACAATACACCACACAAGGTGGAACGCACCAAGCGGCTTTTCGTGAAGCTTATGTAAAAGTGATTCGTGATTTCTTCAAAAAAGATTACGAAGCTGTCGATGTCCGTTCGGGAATTGTTGCGGCAGTTGCTATCAAAGTCATTGAACCAGTCTTCGAATCACAAACAAAAACGAAGTTGGGTTCGAACGAAATTGAACCGAACGGAAAGAGTGTGAAGGCTTTCGTTTTAGAATTCCTTCAGAAAGAACTCGATAATTTCTTACATAGAAATCCTGAAATTGCGCAAAGTCTCTTGAAGAAAATTCTTCAATCGGAAAGAGAAAGAAAGGAACTTGCGGGTATCGCAAAATTGGCCAGAGAGCGTGCGAAGAAATCGAACTTACACAACAAGAAATTGCGCGATTGCAAAGTGCACTACGCAGATAAAAGCGACTTGGCCTCAGCAACAACATTGTTCATAACCGAGGGTGATTCGGCTTCCGGATCCATTACCATTTCTCGAAATGTTCAGACCCAAGCCGTTTTCAGTTTGAAGGGAAAGCCTTTGAATACTTATGGTTTAACGAAGAAGGTCGTTTACGAAAACGAAGAGTTCAACTTGCTTCAAGCGGCCTTGGACATTGAAGACGGACTCGATTCACTTCGATACAACAATGTGGTTATTGCCACCGATGCCGATGTCGATGGCATGCACATTCGTTTGCTTATGATCACGTTCTTCCTTCAGTTTTTCCCTGACTTGGTGAAATCGGGACACTTGTATGTCCTTCAAACACCGTTGTTCCGTGTGAGAAACAAGAAGGAAACCATCTATTGTTATTCCGATCTCGAGCGTCAGCATGCCATTCAGAAGTTAGGAACCAAGCCGGAAATCACCCGATTCAAGGGATTGGGAGAGATTTCACCGGACGAGTTCAAGTTCTTCATAGGTGAAAGTATTCGTCTCGAACCCGTTGTAATTACGAAAGACATTCACATCAAAGACATTCTTGAATTCTACATGGGGAAGAACACGCCCGATAGACAAGACTTTATTATTAGAAACCTTCGCGTAGAGAAAGACGAAATTGTAGAGAAGAAGGAAGTTGAAATTGAACCAGAAACAGAATAGGAGTGGAGATGGAAGAGAATACAAATCCAGAGGAAAATAAATTAGGCAACGTCATTGGCGTAACCGACCTTTATGAAGGTTGGTTTTTGGAATATGCGTCGTATGTAATTTTGGAACGTGCTGTTCCGCATTTGTACGACGGTCTGAAGCCGGTTCAACGAAGAATTTTGCACAGCTTGTGGGAAATGGACGATGGTCGTTTCAACAAGGTTGCGAACGTAATCGGAAACACCATGAAGTATCATCCGCATGGTGATGCTTCCATTGGTGATGCCTTGGTTCAAATCGGACAAAAGAATTTGCTCATCGATACCCAAGGAAACTGGGGGAATATTTTTACGGGTGACAGCGCTGCTGCGCCTCGTTACATTGAATCGCGATTGAACAAGCTCTCCCAAGAGATCATCTTCAATCCGAAAACAACGAATTGGTTAGCGAGTTACGATGGAAGAAATAAGGAACCGGAAACGCTTCCTGTTAAATTTCCGCTTTTGCTTTCTTTAGGGGTTGAAGGAATTGCCGTGGGATTGGCTTGTAAAATCCTTCCACACAATTTCGTTGAGTTAATTGATGCAAGTATCGATGTACTTCGCGGAAAGAAGACACACATTGTTCCCGATTTCTTGACTGGTGGAATGGCCGATTTTTCGGATTACAACGGTGGACTTCGCGGTGGAAAGGTTCGCGTTCGCGCGAAAATTAAAAAAGACGACGCCGCGCGTTGCTTGATTATTACTGAAATTCCATTCGGAACTACGACATCTTCCTTGATTGATTCCATCTTGAAAGCCAACGACAAAGGCAAAATCAAGATCAAGAAAATTGAAGACAACACCGCTGAGTTTGTTGAAATCATGGTTCACTTGGCAACGGGTGTTTCTCCGGATAAGACCATTGACGCGTTATACGCATTCACAGATTGCGAAATCAGTATCTCTCCAAACTCGTGTGTCATTCACGACGATCGTCCGAAGTTCCTTCCTGTGGATGAGCTTCTAAAGATTTCAGCAGACAGAACGCGTGATTTAATTGGAAAAGAACTCGAGATTCAGTTGAATGAACTTCAAGAAAGCTGGCATTTCGCTTCGTTGGAAAAGATTTTTATTGAAAAGAGAATCTACCGCGACATTGAAGAATGCGAAACGTGGGACGATATCATTGTGGCGATTCACAAAGGATTAAAGCCACATACCAAGAAATTCTTGCGTGCGGTGACCGATGAAGATGTGGCGCGCTTGACTGAAATCAAGATCAAACGAATTTCGAAATTCGATAGTAAGAAGGCAGATGATTTTATTTCCAAATTGGAAGGTGAAATCGATGAGGTGAAGGAAAAGTTGAATCACTTGACTGATACAGCCATTGCTTATTTCAAAGATTTAAAGGCGAAATACGGCAAAGGAAGAGAGCGTAAAACGGAAATCAGAACCTTCGATACGGTTCAGGCGGCTGCAGTGGCTATCGCTAACGCCAAACTTTCTGTGAATTTAGCAGAAGGATTCGCCGGAATTGGATTGAAACGCGACGAGGGTGAATTTGTTTGCGAATGTTCCGATATCGACGATATCATCGTTTTCCGTAGAGACGGAAAAATGATGGTTTCGAAAGTTCAACAGAAAGCGTTCTTCGGAAAAGACATCATTCACATTGCCGTTTGGAAGAAAGACGACCGTCGCACCATTTACAATTTAATGTATCGCGACGGTAAGAACGGCGGCGCCAACATGAAGCGCTTCGCGGTTACTTCCATTACCCGAGATAAAGAATACGACCTTACAAAAGGTACTCCTGGAAGTGAGGTTCTCTATTTCAGCGCCAATCCGAACGGAGAAGCTGAAGTAGTTACAGTCAATTTAAGAGCTCTTGAGCGATTGAAGAAATTGAAGTTCGACGTTGATTTCTCTGAATTGGCGGTTAAAGGTCGAGACGCCCAGGGTAACGTTGCAACGAAGTACCCTGTTAAAAAGGTTGAATTGAAATCGGCTGGGGTTTCTACTTTGAGTGCTCGTAAGATTTGGATCGATGAAAGCGTTCAAAGACTCAACGACGAAGGTCGCGGTAGATTCCTAGGAGATTTCGGTCCAGAGGACAAGATTCTTGTCATACAATCTTCGGGAGACTATCAGTTAATTGCACCAGATTTAAGTGTTCATTTTCCTGACAATATGATAACCATCGAAAAATGGCTACCTGAGAAACCGATGAGTTCGGTTTATTTCGACGGAGAGAAAGAAACTTGGATGGTGAAGCGTTTCTTAATTGAACCCAGCAAAGGATTGGTTCGATTCATTACCGAACACCCAAAATCGAAGTTGGCGGTTGCAACAACGAACCACTTCCCAAATGTCTACATACGTTTCAATAAGAAATTTAAGCAGGCACAAAACAAGATGGACGAGACTGTGAACCTGCCAGATTTTATTTCTGTGAAGGGAATTAAAGCAATTGGAAATCGACTTTCGACCTATCCAATCCTTTCAGTTGATCTACTTGAACCGGATGCGGAACGTGAACAAGAAGCCAACGAGGCTATTTTAGCAACCCGTCCGCAGACGACTACAGCCTTAAATGAAGACGGAACTGAAGCCATTCAGCCCTCTTTATTCTAGATTTAACTGACGGGAATTAAGTGATTGAATTTCAGTAATTAAAGTATATTGAGTTAAATAATATAACAAACCAAATATGAACGCACCGCATATCCATCTTTTAATCAATCATTTGCCAATAATTGGACTAATTATCGGGATTTTGGTAGTTATTTTTGGCCTTTTTAGCAAAAAACAGGTCATTTCTTCAGTAGGATTGTGGATTACCATGATTGCGGGGTTCTCGAGTTATCCGACGATGTATTCTGGAGGAGCTACCGAGCATTTTTTTGAAGAAAATGAAGGGAAATACTGTGTTAGTGAAGAATTAATTCACGAACACGAAGAAGCTGCTGAATTGGCTTTTTGGCCGTGCATTGCAACGGGACTATTTGTTGGTTTAGCGCTAATTGGCAACAGAAAAGGACATAAACACACCAAAAAAGCCGAAATTCTAGTGGTTTTTATCGGAATTGTCGCAATTGTTCTAATTGGAAAAGCTGGATTAACTGGAGGCCAAATTCGTCATCCAGAGATTTCAAGTTGTTGTTCAGCTGAAGGATCGGGAGAATCTTGCAAAGGAATGTCTGGACATGAGGGTTGCACAGGTATGTCAGGCCATGAAGGATGCACATACATGAATTCAGAGAAATGCGGACCGAATTGTATTCCTGGATGCAAACACGACGGAACGGATCCTTGTTGTAAGGGAGACACAACTGTTCAGCAAAAATCTTGTTGCAAGATAGATGGTGCAGGTTGTCAGCATTCAGAAGAAGGTCAGTAACTGAATCTTATTCATAAGTGAAAATATAGAACTCGGGGAAATCCGAGTTTTTTTAATGTTTTGATTATCAGATTTCAAACATCCATTATGACACATAATTTACATTATGTAAAGTAGGTTTTAAAGTAAGATGTTAATCATTAATCCTGCCATTGCTAAATCTTTCTTAACTTCTCTTAACCAATCTTAACCTCTTATAATTAATACGGGCGAATGATTATTCGCCCCTAACAATCCGCCCATCCGACATCGTAATTGTTCGATCACTCGCCTTCGCAAAATCATTGTCATGCGTTACCGCAATAATAGTTTGACCCTTTTCATGAGCCAATTCCTGAAGAATCTCGAACACCACTTGGGTATTCTTGCTGTCCAAATTCCCGGTCGGTTCATCTCCCATGATAATCAAAGGATCATTGATGAGTGCCCTGGCAATTGCTATTCGTTGCTGCTGTCCGCCCGAAAGTTTTGAAGCCGGTTTTAAAGCTTGATCAACCATATCCAACATTCGCAATTTCTCCATGGCCTTGTATTCAATTTCCTCTTTCGACAATTTCCCCAATTTCAAAGCCGGAATCATGATGTTGTTCAAACAGGTAAAATCAGAAAGCAAATAGTGAAATTGGAAAATGAAGCCAATCTTTTCATTTCGAATGGCAGCTAATCTATCCTGACCGTAAGAACTAACATGTTCACCATCAATAATTAACTTGCCTTTGTAATCGGTATCCATCGTCGAAAGGACATACAACAATGTCGATTTCCCACATCCAGATTTTCCAACAAGAGTCAAAAACTCACCCTTCTTCACCCCAAAAGAAATATCGTTCAGCACTTTGAACTCCACTGGGTCGTGGAAAAACTTCTGTATGTTCTTTACTTCAAGTACCATTATTTTCGAAATATACTAACAGGATCAACTTTTGCTGCCTTTCGGGCAGGGACATATCCTGCTAAAAATGTGATAACAAACCCTATTGCTATTCCCTTTAAGAAAACAAATGGTTCAAATCGAATCGGGAAATTCCCAATGTCGCCGCCAATGTATACATGGCTCAAGATATTCACTAAAATCATGGCGAACCCCACTCCTAGCGCAACACCTATCATTCCAATAGTAAGGGCCTGATAAACAAATATCCGAACAACATCTTTTCCATTGAATCCAATGGCTTTCAATATGGCAATGTCGTTAATCTTTTGAGAGACAGTCATGTTCAAGATATTGTAAATCCCGAAGCACGACACTATCAATAGCGTGAACGAAATGAAAGTAATAACAATCTTTCTCATTCGCGAAGCCGCCATATAGGATGCATTGGCTGCTATCCAATCTTCTGCTTTGTAACCTGTTAGCTTTGACAAGTCGGCCGCTATGTCGGG
>CANGEF010000074.1 GCA_947452685.1 Flavobacteriales bacterium
ATTGCAGTGTTAGATTTTGGAGTAAAGTTGAACATATTGCGCTGCTTAGAAGAGCGTGGTGCCTTTTTAAAGGTTTATCCTTTGGATGCTACATTGGAAGAAATTCAAGCGTGGCAGCCAGACGGTGTAATGTTCTCAAACGGCCCTGGCGATCCTTCTGCAATGCCTTATACCATTGGACTTACCGCAAAGATTATTGAAACGGGGATTCCTTGCTTTGGAATTTGCCTGGGACATCAATTAATCGGATTAAGTCAGGGGTTGAAAACTGTGAAAATGTTCAATGGACATAGAGGGGTTAATCATCCGATTAAAAATTTGATTTCGGGCAAAGGAGAAATAACTAGCCAAAATCATGGGTTCGTAATTTCCAAGGAAAGCATTGCAAACAATACAGATGTTGAGATTACTCACGTTCACTTGAATGACAATACCGTTGCTGGAATTCGCCTGAAATCAAAACCTGTGTTCTCGGTGCAATACCACCCCGAAGCAAGCGCTGGCCCGCACGATTCAAGATACTTATTCGACGATTTTATAGCTAGTGTGAAATCAGTAAGCGTTAATGCTTAATGAATACATTTTCTAGAATTTGGAGTAAACCGGAAGGTAAAGTCTTCGGGATTGCTGCGGTAGTATATATTCTACTTGTTCTTTTCGCAAATGGCGTAAACGGCGGAGCAGACACGTTTGTACATTATCAAATGTCTCGTTATTCATGGATTCACCATGAACTTCTTTTGAATCAATGGGGAAAACCTGTTTTTACCGTATTGTTCTCTCCAATTGCTCAGTTTGGAATCCAGGCCGTTATTTGGGCCAATCTATTGTTAATCTTTTTTGAAGCGTTTTTGGTGCTCAAAATTGCAAATCAACTCCAACTAAAAAGAAGTTGGTTGGCTCCCTTATTGTTTTTGACATGTCCAGTAATCTTTGACAATGCCGTTTCTGCGTTAACAGAAATAATTTGCGCTTTGTTTCTGATTTTGTTCATTCACTGGAGCCTGAAAGGCCGCTTTATTCTTGGTGCTCTGGTTTTAAGTTTTATGCCTTTTGCGCGCAGTGAAGGTTTTGTAATTCTAGGGATTGCTGCTATGTTTTTCTTTTTCACAAGGCGCTGGAAATATATTCCTTTGCTTGCAGCAGGGTCCATTGTAATGAATACCATTGGGTATTTGTATACAGGATTTCCCCTTTGGATTTTTGATTCGAATCCCTATGTGCATACAGATATTACTTCATACGGAAGTGGCAGCTTTTTTCATTTTTTTATTTGGTCCATTCCCGTTTTCGGAATAGGATTTTTGTTTTTGTTGAAATCAACATGGTTTAGCGCACTGGGAATTCGAAATCGAATAACAGCGGATTGGAAGAGTCCCGCCAAATCAGAAGAGTCCAAGGTATTTCTCTTGAAGCATCAAGTGCTATTTTGGATTGTCTTAGGTTCTTTTTGGGGCTATTTCATGGCGCATACCATGTTGTGGTGGTTGGGTATGTGGGCAAGTCTAGGATTGTTGCGCGTTATGTTTGTAATAGCGGCTCCAATGGTTATTCTTGCCTTGATCGAGTTGAATAAATTTTTAGATCAACGCCAAAGTATTGGCAAGTGGAAAACGATTCATGTTCTTGTATTTGTCTTGTGCGGAACTGCTCTCGGTTCGAATACACTCATTCTCGGAGCCTTTGGCGCTCCGGTTGAATATGGAATTGAAGAAGCGGTGCTTGATGAAATGCATGCTTGGATGAAAGCGGAAGGTGTAACTACCCATGGAAGTGTCTTTGCTGGACATGCCTATGTTACCATTGCTTTGGATATAGATCCAAACGATTATTCTAAGACAAATCGATTGCGCTTCTATGAATACGCTCAAAAGGGCGACCTAATCGTTTGGGACGGACATTACGGGCCCAATGAAGAGAATACCCCCATTGAGAAAATGAACGCCGATACTACGCTTGTCTTACTGAAAGAGTTTCGTCCTAAGAGGGAATATAGACCGCTCAACGATATGCCATTTTACGTTAGGCTTTACAGAAAGAAATAAGCAAAAAAAAACAGCACCATCGGGTGCTGTTTTCATGTCCATCAAAGAATAATTTAGAACAAATTCATTGAGTCTAAAACTCCCATAACTTCTTTAACAGAGGTAGCAGAGTTGTTTAGTAATTCTTTTTCAGCGTCATTCAATTTCAATTCGATAATCTCTTCGATACCGTTTTTTCCAAGTTTAACAGGAACGCCAAGATAAATATCCTTCATTCCATATTCTCCATTGAGTAGGGCGCAAACTGGGAAGATGCGTTTTTGATCGCGAACAATGGCTTCAACCATTTGTGCTGCTGCTGCTCCAGGAGCATACCAAGCCGATGTTCCTAAAAGATTTACGATTTCGCCACCACCTGTTTTCGTGCGCTCAACGATTGCGTTTAATTTTTCTTCAGAGATTAATTCAGTAACTGGAATTCCTCCAACAGTAGTATAACGAGGAAGGGGAACCATTGTGTCTCCATGTCCACCCATCAACACCGCTTGAATGTCTTTTGGAGAGCAATTCAATTCAGATGCAATGAATGCACGGTAGCGCGCAGTGTCAAGAATTCCTGCCATTCCAAATACTTTCTTGCTATCAACTTTTGCAGCAAGGAAAGCGCAATAAGTCATAACATCCAGTGGATTCGATACAATAACAATGATTGCATCAGGAGAATACTTTACAATGTTTTCTGTAACACTCTTCACAATGCCAGCATTGGTAGCGATCAAATCATCGCGACTCATACCCGGCTTTCTTGGTAATCCACTGGTGATTACAACGACATCTGAATTAGCAGTAGCCGCATAATCATTGGTGCTACCAACGGTTCTGCTGTCGTACAAGTTAATGGGTGCAGTTTGCCAAATGTCAAGCGCCTTGCCCTCTGCAAAGCCTGGTTTAATGTCCAACAAAACAATTTCGTTGGCAATTTCACGATGCGCTAATACATCGGCACAGGTTGCGCCAACATTACCAGCTCCAACTACGGTTACTTTCATAGGTTCAAATTTTAGACTGCGAAATTAGTGAATCTATATTCGTGTTGAAAATGATTTTTGTTTTAAAACGGAGATGTAATCTTTTGGCCTAATTTTCCGTTGTAATTGAAATCTAATTTTTTTCGAAATGAATAGTAAACTGAAGAGGTCTGTTTTGTTGGGTGTGCTTTTTATGAATGTGCTGTTGGCTTTGGGACAAGCCCCGGGAACTATTTTTCCAATCGGAACCTATGGCACAGACTACAATGCCTTCAATAGCTCAAACAAACGTGAAGGAATTTGGATTCGTGTCTACAAATCAAACCCAAAGGTGATGTACTACAAGGGGACGTTTAAGAACGGTGTTCCTACCGGTGTTTTTGAATTTTACAACGAGAAAGGATTGTTAAAGTCTACGGTTAATCATATTCAAGACACCACCATAAATGATGTGGTGAATTTTTATGCAGATGGAAAGACATTGAATAGCAAAGGAAGATATGTTGGGAAGAAAGTTGGGAAGGAATGGCAACGTCAAAAGCAAGGCCGATGGGAATTTTACGACAACGAAGGAAGGTTAATTCGTTTCGAAAATTATAAAGACAATTTACTGAACGGAGAGTCGAAAGTTTTTTTTGCTAACGGCCAGGTCTCTCATGAAATGGTATACCTGAATGATAAAATGGAAGGCCCATTTACGGAATACACCGTTGACGGCAAGGTGAGTAAAAAAGGATCTTACAAGAATGGGATTTATGACGGAAACATTGTAGTGAATTATGAAAGTGGAAAGAAAAAGGAAGAAGGGAAATTTGTGAATGGCCTGCGAGATGGGGGATGGAATTTTTATCTTGAAACAGGCTTGCCTGAACAGACGATATGGTTCAAGAACGATAAAATTGAAAAGAAGCATTACGCCAATGGAACCTTTCTTACTTATTACGAATCTGGAATTCCGCAGTCTGAATATACCTACAAAAACTACAACAAAGAAGGGGCATTCATAGAATATTACGACAAGGGCTCTTACGAGCAAGTCCCTGCTTCTCCTGAAGATGTGGCACAAGGGATTGCTTATCGCGAACAATTAAAAGGCACGCAAGTGAAACAGAAGGGTAAGTATGTCAATGGTCTTCTAAGCGGTGAGGTTTTGTATTTCAAAATCTCAGGGGAGTTGGAGAAGACAGAAGTTTATGAGAATGGGAAATTGAAAGAAACAAAATAAAATCATGAAGAAATTTTACGCTTTGTGTTTCATACTTCTTTCATTTTTATTCGCAAATGAAATTTTAGCACAGTCTTCTTACAACACCTATTTCGTTCAGTTTCGAAACAAGGCAAATACGCCCTATTCACTTTCCAATCCTTCCGCATATTTGTCGGCGAACGCCATTGAGCGAAGAATTAGAACAGGGCTAGGTTTCGATTCGCTCGATATTCCGGTCAATGCAACCTACATTCAACAAGTACTTCAACAAGGGAATTCAAATTTATTGTTGAAGAGTAAATGGTTCAACTCCATAACCGTAGAGCTTTTAGATACTGCTATTGCAGCTGCTTGGAAACAACAAGTGGAAGCGCTTCCTTGTGTTTTTCAAGTGAAGTCATTGCCAAGTGTTCCGCTCGAGAAAATTTCAATTCACAAGGGAATGCAATCAGAAGAAGGAATGGTTTCAGACGATTTCTATGGTCCGAGTTTTAGACAAACGGAGATGATGAACGGACAACTTCTTCATGAGCTAGGTTTGAACGGACAAGGAATGGATATTGCTGTTTTTGATGGCGGATTTCTTTTTGCCAATGTGCTTCCAGCTATGGCGCGTTTGTTTGAAGAAGGACGAATTGTTGAAACACACGATTTCCTTCATTACAACTCTCCCGAAGTATTCGATGCCGCTACTCACGGTACCATGGTGCTTAGTCACATGGCGGGTATCATGAAAGATTCTCTTTATGGAACAGCGGTTGATGCGAATTACTATTTGTTTCAAACCGAAGATGTTTTTCGTGAAGTTCGGTTGGAAGAAGACACGTGGATACAAGCAGCAGAATGGGCCGACAGCATTGGAATTGACGTAATTAATTCGAGTTTGGGTTATTCCCTATTTGATGAAGATTACATGAACTATTCAACTTCGGACATGAATGGAACAACCACTCGAATTTCTCAAGCTGCTGAAATTTGTGCGCTGAAAGGTACTCTTGTCGTTAACAGCGCAGGCAATAGTGGCGATGATCCGTGGCACGTCATTACAGCCCCTTCAGATGCAGAACACGTGCTGTGTATAGGCGCAGTTGATTTGAATGGAATTCACGCTTCATTCTCAGGATATCATCCTCCAGGGCTAAGTGATGTTAAGCCGAATGTCGTTGCAATGGGCAGGCAGACAGTATACGCAGCCATGGATAGTACTATTTCGCGAGGAAACGGAACGTCGTTTAGCTCACCTATTTTAGCCGGAATGGCAGCGACGCTGTGGCAAGCTTTTCCAACCGCCACGAATATGGATATCTTCAATGCCATTGAACAAAGTGCAAGTTTGTATTCAAATCCGAATGATTCAATGGGCTATGGTATTCCAGATTTTTGGAAGGCTTTCGTAAACCTTTCAAATCAGATATACAGTCAACCGAATGAAAATTCGGTTCTTGTTTTTCCGCAGCCTTCAGAAGGGCAATTCGAAATACGTGTTGAGGGGAATTTTCCCAATACAAGCAATTACCACTACCTCTACGACAGTAGTGGAAGGTCGGTGAAATATGACAAATGGGATTACAATTACAGTAATCCTTGGGCAATTTATCACGTAGATCTTGCTTCACATCCTTCCGGTCAATATTATTTCGTAATCGAATCATCAGAAGGAATTCAAGTGGTTCCTCTTCAAAAAAAATAAAATGAAAAAATCGTTACTTTTTATTTTTGCGTTCTTCACTGTTGGGTATTCTTTCTCGCAAGGTCTTGGACATACAACATTGACCTTCTCAGATGCTTCTCGAAACAACCGTTCAATTCCTTGTGAAGTTTATTATCCAGCTACTTCGGCGGGAGAGAATACTCCTGCATTAGCGCCTTCGTTTTTAGCATTAAACGGTTATCCTGCAATTGCAGTTGGACACGGGTTCGTCATTGGTGCGTCAAGCTATGGTTTAATTGCTGAACATTTGATTCCTTTCGGATTCGTAGTTGCGCTCGTGAATACAGAGACTGGATTTTCTCCGAACCACCAAGAGTTCGGTCTTGACTTAGCTTTTGTTACACATGCCCTTCAACAAGAGTCAATGAATTCTACTTCAGTTTTACACAACATAGTGAGTTTGGAGAAGGAAGCTATAATTGGACATAGCATGGGCGGAGGAGCTGCTTGGTTAGCTGCAGCTTCGGATCATTTGATTGATGCCGTTGTGGGTTTAGCGCCTGCCGAGACAAATCCAAGTGCTATTGCCGCCGCACCCTCAGTTATTTGCAATGCGCTTGTTTTTTCTGGAAGTGATGATACTGTTACCCCGCCAGCGGACAATCACCAACCCATTTTTGATGGAACCAATACCGTTTGTAAAACATTTGTTACGCTAACCGGTGGGTCACATTGTGGATACATTGATGCAGGAACGCTATGCGATTTCGGAGAACCATTGGGGGGAAGTTTAGCGAGGGCAGATCAACAAGAAGCATATTTGACAATGATGACGGCTTGGCTTCGATACTTTTTGAATGCGGAATGTGTAGAAGCACTTTATACAGATTATGTAACGGCACATTCCTTTGTGTCAGCCGATCCTTTAGCTGCATGCATGCTTTGTGGAAATGTAAGTAACGTTGAAGGCAATGCACTAAATGTATTTCCGAATCCAAATCAAGGAACATTCTCCATTCAATGGAAAAGTGAAATGTTCAATTTACTTGAGTTGTTTGACGCAACGGGTAAGCGTGTTTTGAAACAAGTGATTTTACAACAAGGCTTTTTCAATGAAACTGAAAGGTTGAAACCGGGTGTTTATTGGTTGAAACTTTCTGGTGAAAAGTCAATTTCAACGAAGAAAATAATCGTTGAATAATGAAATGAAAAACCCCGCAATTGCGGGGTTATCTTTGTGCGCCCACCTGGGCTCGAACCAGGGACCCACAGATTATGAGTCTGTTGCTCTAACCAACTGAGCTATAGGCGCGGGACGGCAAATTTAGGAATAATGCATCTTTGTACAACATGAAAATATTCATAAAAAACATAAAATCACTCTACGGGACTCATTCTCAGGACGTCTCCTTGGTGAAAGGAGCAAATATGAAAGCGCTTCCTTGCTTAGAAAATGCGTGGCTTGCTGTTGAAAATGAAACCATTGCTGCATTTGGGTCAATGGAAGATTTTGAAGGGATTGAAGATTGGAGAGATTTAACCATTATAGATGCCGCAGGCAAGTTTGTTCTTCCGGGATGGTGCGATAGTCATACGCACACCGTTTTCGCAGCTTCACGAGCAGAAGAATTTGAAGATCGTTTGAATGGATTGTCATACGAGGAAATTGCGAATAGAGGCGGGGGTATTTTAAACAGCGCTAAGAAGCTCGCTTCGATGAGTGAAGAGGAATTGTTTCGTTCTGCATTTGAACGTTTGAATGGAATGATGCAACAAGGAACGGTTGCCGTAGAAATAAAAAGCGGATATGGCCTTGATGAAGAAAACGAATTGAAAATGCTTCGTGTAATCAAGCGATTAAAAGATGAGCACCCAATTGAAATTAAGTCAACTTTTTTAGCCCTTCACGCAATACCTATTGAATACAAAGAAAGAGTCAATGAGTTCGTTGCGTTAATGGTAAATGAAATTCTTCCGAAAGTAGCAGCAGAAGGCTTGGCAGATTTTGTTGATGCTTTTTGTGAAGAAGGATATTTTTCTGTAGATCAAATGAATCAATTGATTGATGCAGCTCAAGTGCTGGGTATTCCAGCAAAAGTGCACGTTAACCAATTCAATATCATAGGAGGAGTGGAAGCTGCTGTGAAGCGAAATGCTAGGAGTGTTGATCATTTAGAAGAACTTTCAGATTATGACTTACAAGTGTTGTTAGCAGGAAATACAATGCCTGTAGCACTGCCGTCGTGCTCTTTCTTTTTGCGAATTCCGTACACACCGGCTCGGAAAATAATTGATGCAGGTTTGCCACTGGCTTTAGCAACGGACTTCAACCCCGGTTCTTCACCTTCAGGGAATATGAATTTCGTGAACAGTTTAGCGTGCATTCAGCAGCGTATGCTGCCCAATGAAGTTGTGAACGCTGCCACATTGAATGGCGCTTTCGCTATGAATGTACAAGATGTTCTAGGAAGTATTGCGGTTGGAAAGAAGGCTTCCTTCTTCATAACAAAGCCATTGAATTCATTGGCTGAATTGTTTTACTACTTCGGCGAAAACAACATTGATCAAGTTGTTGTAAATGGAAATCTTGTAGACTCAAAAGCGAACTAAATTTGCAACATGGCAGGAAACACCTTTGGAACTTTATTTCGTTTAACCACATTTGGAGAATCGCACGGACCCGCTATTGGCGGAATCATTGACGGTTGTCCTGCGGGAGTTGTTATTGATGAAGTTTTCATTCAAATGGAATTGGATCGAAGGAAGCCTGGACAAAGCGATTTGACAACTTCCAGAAAAGAGTCTGATCGTGTTCAAATTTTATCAGGTGTTTTGAATGGAGTTTCAACCGGAGCACCCATAGGTTTTCGTATTCCAAATGAAGATCAACAATCTGCTGATTACGATAGTTTGAAAAATGTGTTCCGCCCCGGTCATGCCGATTACACATGGCATGAGAAGTTTGGAATTCGAGATCATAGAGGCGGTGGAAGAAGTTCTGCAAGAGAAACAGCTTGTCGCGTAGTTGCGGGTGCAATTGCGAAGTCAGTGTTAAACCGAATGAGCATTCGGGTGAGTGCTTATGTGAGTAGCGTTCATAAAATCATGGTTCCAATGACTTATGATAAATTGAATTTGGAAGGTACTTACAGCTCTGCTATTCGTTGTCCGCATGAGGAAACAGCCGCAAGAATGGAGGCTGCAATTCGTCAAGCAAAAGATGAAAAAGATAGTTTAGGTGGAATAATTACGTGCGTAGCTTCAGGCGTTCCTGCCGGATGGGGAGAACCCGTTTTCGATAAGTTGCATGCGCAATTGGGACATGCGATGCTTTCCATAAATGCAGTCAAAGCTTTTGAAATTGGAGATGGGTTTTCTTCTACATTAAGAAAAGGAAGTGAGAACAACGATTCACTTCAAACCAACCACGACGGTGG
>CANGEF010000075.1 GCA_947452685.1 Flavobacteriales bacterium
TCACTTTTCGGTAACGATTACAAGGTATTCACAACGAACGATCCGTTCGATGCATACAACCTAATGAGGTCAGAAAACATTCATATCGTAATTTCTGATTTGGAAATGCCTATCATGTCTGGTACACACTTCCTTCAACGAATGGCTCACGAATTCCCGAAAGCACAAAGAATCTTACTTTCAGGAAACATTACCGCTGAAGCCATGCTGAACGCAATAAACCAAGCGCGCGTATTCCGTGTGTCTACAAAACCTTTCAAAAAGGAAGAGATGAACGACACGCTGCAAGCGGCTTTCAAGAACTATCAAGAAATGGCAGATAAAGAAAATTCAATCAAACGTCTTGAAAAACAAAACGCACAATTCGAATTTCTTCTACGTCAACAATTGCTTTCGTAATCTCTGCAGTTTCAAAATAAAGAGGAAGGGCCGAAAGGCCCTTTTTCATTTTTCAAAACCGGCTTCCGATAAGCCAAACAATGCGAAGTCATACTTCACCGGATCAGAAGAATCATACAACCGAAGATTTCGATCCAACTCTTCAACCGCCTTCCAATCGGATTGCGTGCGAGACAAAAGTCCGAACAGGCGAGCAGTTCTTCCCGAATGGACATCCAAAGGAATGGACAATTGCGAAGTTGGTATTCCCTTCCACATTCCGAAATCAACACCTCGCTTATCGTTGCGAACCATCCAACGCAAAAACATATTAATGCGCTTTGCCGTGCTGTTTCGTTCTGGACTAGCCACGTGCTTCAAGGCGCGATGCGCTTCATTCCCAATAAATTCATTCCTGAAAAACTCAATGCCTTCCTTCGAACTTCCCAATGAAAATCCTTCCGTAAAAACGCCTTCCATTCCACCTTCTTCCACATACATTCTTCGCAACGACTGAATAAAAAAAGCTACGTCTTCCTTCATGAACGTTCGATGAATAGAGGGCTTCCAACTTTTGAAATCTTCCGGCTGCGCATTCATAACAAAGTCATAGGGTGCGCTATCCATGTATTCCATGAGCCTGTTGGCGCTGACTAAAATAGATTTCCGATTGCCCCAACTGATGGTAGCTGTTAGAAAAGCTGCGATCTCAATGTCTTCTTTCTTCGTGAAAGAATGTGGAATGCTAATCGGATCTTCCTCAATGAAAGTACTGCGGTTGTATTTCTCTACAGACCGTTCCAGTGCTTCACGCAATTCCTCATTTACCTCCGGTGAATGCATATTGCAAGAGATTCGCTCCCATTTGAAAAGCCTTGGTGCGTGCAGCTTCCGAGTCCTTATGCACATTCGAATCTTCCCATCCATCGCCCAAATCACATTCATAATCGTAGAACACAACTAAGCGATTTTCAATGAAAATTCCAAGCCCTTGCGGAGCCTTGTTGTCGTGTTCGTGAATCTTCGGTAAGCCCGAATTGAATTCGTATTTCTGATGATAAATCGGATGACCGAACGGAATCTCTACAAATTCAGCATCTGGAAAAACCTTCTTCATTTCCTTGCGAATGAACTTGTCTAATCCGTAGTTATCAGAGATGTGCAAGAAGCCGCCACTCGACAAATAAATCCTAAGGTTCTCTGCATCTGCTGTGGAGAAAACAACATTGCCATGTCCAGTCATGTGCACAAACGGATAGTTGAACAACTCCGTGCTGCCCACTTCCACATAAGGTGTTTCTTTCGCTATGTTCATTTTCAATTCGCGATTCACGAACGAAACCAAATTGGGTAAGCTCGTCGGATTGGCGTAATAGTCTCCGCCTCCTTTGTACTTCAAAACAGCAATCTGATAAGACTGTCCGAAAGCCGCATTGGCAAGGACATTCAAACAGAAAATAAAAATACTTTTTCTTAAAATTTCCATAATCTAAATTGAATGAATCCAGTTTCGCATCATCTGCATTCCCTCTTTCGTCAATACCGATTCGGGGTGAAACTGAACAGCCATTAAAGGTAATGCTTTGTGTTGAATGGCCATGATCCATCCGTTGGAATTCCTTGCCGTTACTTCGAACGAAGGAGGAAGAAATTCATTGGCTATGACCCAACTGTGGTAATGCCCAACTTCAAAGGTTTGCGGCAATCCTTGGAAAAGCACAGCGGCTTGAATTTGATTTACAGTAGAAGATGTTCCGTGCAAAACGTAATCTAAATTCTTCAATTTACCGCCGTCGTGAAGCGCCATAGCCTGACACCCCAGGCAAATTCCCAACATAGGAATTCGATCCCAAAATTCGGAAATGAATTTCATTAAATCGCCTGATTCTTCTGGCAATCCAGGGCCTGGTGAAAGCACAACCGCATCGTAATTCAAGACTTCATTCCACGGAATTTCGTTGTTGCGAACCACGCGAACTTGCGCACCTATGGCCTCGCAATAGTGCACCAAGTTGAAGGTGAACGAATCGAAGTTGTCTACGAATAATATGTTCTTGTTTGGTTGTTCCACCTTTTATGTCGAAGTTTGAAAAAACAACGCAACATTACGAATGAAAACCGCAATTGAATCAAAAAAAGTACCTGCGCCCATTGGTCCGTATAGCCAAGCCATTGTTGCCAACGGCATGGTCTACACAAGTGGACAAATTGCCATTGATCCAGTTACAGGGGAGTATGCACCCGATAGCATTGAAGCAGAGTCAGAACTCGTAATGAAAAACCTGGAAGCGTTACTTGATGCTTCAGGCGCGGATTTCAGCGGCGTGGTGAAGACGAGCATCTTCTTGCAAAGCATGTCAGACTTCGCTCAAGTGAATGCTGTTTATTCGAAGTACATGGTGGCTCCTTTTCCGGCTAGAGAAACTGTAGAAGTTGCGCAACTTCCGAAAAGCGCCAAGGTTGAAATTAGTATGATCGCAATTGTAAAATAATGATACTTAAAAAAATTCTTCACTACCTGAACCCCTTGAATCTCTTCAAAAAAGAGCAAGGCGACATTAACCTACGCATGATGCACGGGATTAATAAAATTTCAATTTTAGTATTTGTGGTGGCACTTGTTGTGCTCATCACACGTTGGATGAAGTAATTACTTCCAACGCATGGTTTCAATCATGTGAATTACATCTTCACGCATGAAACTCAAGCAGGGTGCTAGTGAATCGGCATTCGGCCTGTTGCGGAAATAGAGTACTCCGCGTAAAAAATGATCTACGCTGTCGGTTACAAAAAATTGCAGTTGCGAAGCAGCGTCCCCTTCCAGATCGTAGATAATTCCATACATCTTGGTTGAATCTATTCGCACTTGTGTTCTGCGAATAGCGGTTGCTTTCACTTCATGCATGAGCGTGAAATCGTAGGCTTTTGAAATGTGTTTTTCTAGATCGTTGTTCACGGGGAAATACGAGCAATAAACCGTAGCGCGAAGGCGAGGAACGGAAAGGTTGAACCAACAACCCGTGCTGCCATCTTCGGCAGGAACATTTTCAATCTTCGCGTAGTTGGGCACTTCAAACGTAACAGGACACTGACTTTCGTAAGCCGTGTATTTTTTTTCTGGAAAATCAATTCGGAAATATGATTTCTTTCTTGGAACTGCCGTTTGCTCAGCGAAGAAAAAATAATACGTCCCGAAAGCCGCTACCAAAATAGTTGCAGATAAAATAATCCAACGTCTGTATTTCTTAAACATATCGCTTCGCTTTAACGCGACTGATTTTTCTGTTATCTGCCGCTTCAATGGTGAACTCGAAATCTCCAAACTGCCAAGTTTCTCCGCGTTTCGGAATGCGTCCCATCTGCTCAACAATGAATCCGCCAAGCGTGGTGCTGTCTCCGCGCGAAGCCTCAAAATCGTCTCCGTCAATGTCGTAGACGCGGTACATATCGATCAACGGAATTTTCGCAACGAACAACAAATTTTTCTCGTCGAGTTTCGACCATAATATTTCACTTTGATCATCGAACTCGTCTTTCACTTCCCCCACAATTTCTTGAAGAATATCTTGAAGAGTAACAATCCCCGAAGTGCCTCCGTATTCATCCACCACAATAGCCATGTGCATTTTATCGCGTTGAAATTCGGTGAGCAAATCATCTACCTGTTTGCTTTCAGGAACAAAAAAAGGCTTGCGCTGCAGACTCTCCCAATTGAATTCTTCGGTATCTATGTAAGGAAGTAGATCCTTTGCATACAAGACTCCACTTACGGCATCGAGCTTTTCATTCGCAACAACAAACCGTGAATATCCGGAAGATTCAACGCGCTGGATAACGCTTTTGAAGGATTCTCCTAAAAACAAACACACAATATCTACGCGCGGTGTCATAATTTGAACCACTTCATTGTCGCCGAAAGTGACAATGCCCTCTAAGATGCGATGCTCTTCTTCTGACCTATTGTCGTCTGAGGTTAACTCCAGGGCATGGCCTAATTCATCTACAGAAATATTTCCTCCCTGCTGATTTTGATCGCTCTCGAACCATTTACCAGCAGTGGTAAGAATCCAGATAACTGGAGAAAATACTTTGTCGAGAATCACAAATAAAAACGCAAAGCGCTTTGCCAACTTAATGTTGTTTGCGGTAGCATACACCTTCGGAATAACCTCACCAAACAAGACAATGATTGTGGTTACGCCTACAACGTTTATCAGATCAATAACCCAATGTTCCAGGGTAGATTTTTCAAACCACATGTCGAACAAAATCGTAGACACCAAGACCACCGCTATGTTCACCATGTTGTTGCCAATAAGAACAGATGCCAATAGTCGCTTTGTAGCAATCTCTGGTGTTGGGTGTTCGAGCAAACGAATCACATTTTTAGATTGAGAATCCGTTGCGTTTTCGAGGTCTTTGCGTTGTGCGGGTGAAAGCGAAAAGATGGCTACTTCCGAGCTCGACATAATTGCACTACAAGACAAAAGCAACAGCACGAGCAACAAAGGGCCCGCGCTGTTTAACAAGATCACACTATTGAATTCCATTCTTTACTTTACCAATATGTTTGTAAAGGTAACGAAAGAAAAAAAACGAGAAGATTAGAATTCAGTTTCTTCCACCATCTCGGTGTTAGTAGGAACTGATTCTTCCTTCTTAGTGTTGCTGAGGAGTTGAACATCTTCGGCAAACACTTCCAGAATCGTACGGTCGTCGCCGGTCTTCGATTTATAGGAACGAGAGCGTAGCTTTCCTTCCACATAAACCAACATACCTTTTTTCAAGTACTGTTCGGTAAATGTTAGACTCGACGATTTCCGCACAACAATGTTGTGCCACTCCGTCTGTTCTTGTCTTTCTCCTTTGGCGTCCTTCCAAATCTCTTTGGTGGCCATGGAGAAGTTCGCAAGTTTGCCTCCGTTGTCGAAGGTCTTGACTTCTGGGTTTCTGCCCAGGTGACCCACGAGGATCACTTTGTTGATGGTGTTTGACATAAAAAATAAAATTTAGTTAATGCGTCAAAACTATTTCAGTCAAACACCCTCGGAAAGCAATGCTTATGCGGTTTTCATATATGAATCTCTTTGATGAATTTCATAAGCAACGCTGAAATACCTGTATTCAAAAGCTCTTCAGTTGTTTTTGTTGAAGCGAATTCGTCGGACATATTTCGACATAAGCAACTGAAAAACTGTGCTGAAATTTTTCGATGGCTGAGCACATGCGTATAAAAACGGTCTTTCTTCCATGTTGCATTTTGGGTGGAAGGAAAGCGTTGCTGGAATTCAAGAAGCACCTCTTCCTCTGTCAAAGGAACCTTCGATTCAACGTAAGGAAAGTCGTAGAGGCCAGCCCAAACGCCCGATTCAGGGCGTTTCTTCACCACATAACCTGAAGGCGTTTCTATTGCAGCGTAGTACAAAAACAACGGCTCAACTTTCGTTTTAGACGCTTTAACCGGAAAGTTTGAAACCGTTTGTGCGCTGAAAGCCGCGCAATTCGGGGCAAGCGGACAATCTGTGCATTTCGGATTCTTCGGTGTGCAGACCGTTGCGCCAAGCTCCATTGTCGCCTGATTGAAGTCGGCTGGGGCATGCGCAGGAATCCATTCATTCAGCAATGACTGAAACGTTTTTCGTGTAGTTCCTTTGTCTATAGGCAGATCAGACGCTAGGAAGCGCGTGATTACTCGGAAAACATTTCCATCTAAGACGGCCACGCGCTCGTTGAAAGCGAACGATGCAATTGCCGCAGCGGTATAAGGACCAATGCCTTTCAATTCAAGAAGTGAAGTATAGCTTGAAGGGAAATTTCCCAATTCATAAATCTTTTTTGCGGTTGCGTGCAAATTTCTTCCGCGACTGTAATAACCCAAACCTTGCCACAAGGAAAGCACCTCATCTTGATGTGCATTGGCCAAATCTTTCACTGTAGGGTAGTGTCCTAAAAGCTTGTGGTAGTAGGCCATTCCTTGATCTACGCGGGTTTGTTGAAGGATCACTTCAGAGAGCCAAATGGCGTACGGATCGTTCGTGTTTCGCCAAGGCAAATCGCGCTTCTCTTTGTTATACCACTGCAACAAGGCGGCTGTGTCACGCGAATTCATAAGGCAATCGTTTGATTTTAAGATTTTAGACGTATATTTGCAGCCCCAAAATTGAGAAAAGAAAATCAAACAAAACGGAATAAGATGACGAAAGCGGATATTGTTACAGAAATTTCGAATAAAACGGGAATCGACAGAAACGACGTGTTAGCGATAGTAGAGGGATTCATGGGAACTGTGAAGAAATCTATGGAGGCTGGAGAGAATGTATACTTAAGAGGATTTGGAAGCTTCATCGTAAAGAAGAGAGCTGCGAAATTGGGAAGAAACATTTTGGCTAAAACCACTGTGACTATTCCTGCTCATTATATTCCAGCATTCAAACCTGCTAAAGAGTTTGTAGATGCGGTGAAAGAAAAAGTGAAGGTGGCAGAGAATGCGTAAATCGTATCTCATAGCCATTATTGTTAGTGTTGCCCTCGGGCTAATCGTTCTTTTTTTATTACTCCCCACTCAACCGAAGTCGGCTATAGATAAGGCGAATAGCCCTGTAGCAGATAGCGTGAAGATTCAGCAAGCCATTCAATTGGTAAACGGACCACAACCCATGCAGGGCATACAAATGCTCTTAGCTATGGTGGAAGAAAACCCGAAAAATGTTGAAGCTCATTTCGTATTGGGTGAATTTGCAATTCGTTCCGGACAAATGGAAAAGGCGGTAGCAAGATTCAATACCATTATTGAACTTCAACCCCAAAATACATTGGCCTATATTTACAAGGGCGAAGCGCTTATGCAAATGGATAGTGTTCAATCGGCGCTGACTACGTTCAAGGCCGCTATTGCAACAGATTCTACATCGGGTATAGCCTTGGTGTATGCGGGGAAAATGAATGAACAGTTGGGTAACTGGAAAGAGGCGAAAGTCTTTTACAGCCAAATTCTTCGTCACAACGAAGATCCTATAGTTAGAGACAGTGTGAATGCATTTATTAAGAAAATAGATATTAAATTAAAAAATAAGTAATATGCCTTGCGGTAAAAAAAGAAAGCGCCATAAAATGGCAACGCACAAAAGAAAGAAGCGTCTAAGAAAGAATCGTCACAAGAAAAAAGTTCGCTAGAACTTTGCTTGAAACATCTGTATTGACGGAAGGCGCTAGCATGCGCCTTTCCCGTCATGCATTAAATCTTAGAAAAATTTGAACGCTGAACTTGTCATTAACGCTTCCTCCAAGGGAGTGGAAATTGCCTTGCTTCATGATAAACTCTTAGTTGAGTTGCACCGTGAAGTTAGTAATACGCAGTTTGCTGTGGGCGACGTATACCTTGGAAGAGTGCGGAAAATGGTTCCCCACTTGAACGCTGCCTTTGTAGATGTTGGCTACGAGAAGGATGCATTTTTGCATTTTCTCGACCTTGGTCCGCACTATCCTACAATGAATAGATACGTGCGCCCCATTCTTGGCGGTGAACGTGCTTCCGGTGATTTAGCTGGGCTTCAAAAAGAGCCCGAGTTGAAAAAAGATGGTGTAATAAAAGACGCCATTGGACAAGGGAACATGATTCTGGTTCAAATTGCGAAAGAACCTATTTCTGCAAAAGGCCCTCGCCTCACAGCTGAGATAACCCTTGCCGGAAGGTATCTGGTGCTGGTTCCTTTTTCGAACAAAGTATCTCTTTCAAGCAGAATAACCAACGAAGACGAGCGTGATCGTTTGAAAAAACTCATGCAAAAGATTCGTCCACAAAACATGGGTGTTATTGTGCGAACGCAAGCCGTAGATACTAGCGTTGAAGAGCTTGATCAAGATCTTACAGACCTGGTTTTACGTTGGGAAGAGTTGGTGAAAAACCTTCCGAATGCCCTTCCTCCAAAACGTATCCTCAGCGAAATCAAGAAGACCTCTTCGGTGCTTCGCGATTTGTTGAACGATTCGTTCACTGCTATTCACGTGAACGATGAAAAGTTGGGAGCTGAAGTACGCACGTACATGCATAGCATTGCACCCGACCAAGAAGGCATTGTGAAGGTTCACAAGACCACAGATTTATTCGATACATTCAACATTTATCGTCAGATTAAAGCCGGCTTCGCGAAGCAGGTGAATCTTAAATCTGGCGCATACTTGATCGTAGAGCACACCGAAGCCATGCACGTGATTGACGTGAACAGTGGAAATCGCAAAAGTGCCTCTGCGAAAGATCAAGAGCAAAACGCCCTTCAAACCAACCTCGAGTGTGCGAAAGAAATTGCACGTCTCTTGCGTTTGCGCGACATGGGTGGAATTATATGCGTAGACTTCATTGATATGCAGCAGAAGGAAAACCAAAAGGCCCTTCACGATGCGTTGAAAGAGTATATGCAAGGCGACAAAGCGAAGCACAACGTGCTTGCCCCTAGCCGTTTCGGTGTTGTTGAAATTACCCGTGAACGTGTGAAGCCGGTTACCGAAGTGGAAACACAAGAGACTTGTCCAAGTTGCAGCGGTACTGGAAAAATTGAAGCGGCTTTGTTGTTCGAAGATGAAATTGAAAACAGCATTCGCTTAATTGCAGAGACTACCGCTCACAAACACATTGTTGTAGCTATTCATCCGATGGTTGAAGCTTACCTAACCAAAGGTTGGTGGTTCAACACCATTCTATCTCGTTGGAAAAAACGATTCCAGATTAAAATTGAATTGCAGTCTTCGAGTAATAATGCTTTACTTGAGTACAAGATTTTTGATGCGAGCGGCGAGGCGATTAATATCGCTAA
>CANGEF010000076.1 GCA_947452685.1 Flavobacteriales bacterium
AGACGAAATCCTACATCATAAATTCCTTCAACCGGATTCACGCGCATCGCTTGATGAATAGACACTTTGTAGTGTCCTGAAAGCGGGAACTGTTTGCGTGATTTATAAATGATTCGGTTGTCGTAAAGATCGCCTAATCCTGATTTCCCATACCACTTTCCTTGCGCATCTGCCATAGGACATTCGAGCGTATCTACGGCTAATTTTCCGTTTGGGAATTCCATTTCAATAAACACAAAAAGATTACTGAATTCGTATTGCTCGCCGTTTCTAATGTCGATAAAAAAGTCGTGAAGACTCACGGTATCTTGAATATCGAATTCGAAATTCGCTGCTTGTTTGTTGTCCCAAACGCCGCCTTCAATGGGCATGTTGCTTTCGTAAACAAAGTCATCGGCACATGAACTAAGAAGGAGCGTCAGACTTAAGAAGAAAACTATTCTCATCATTCTTTTGGGCCTTGATTCGGATTGTTTGGTTTGCCTTTGAAGCGGTTCGGTCTGTTTCCAGCAGGACGATTGCCTTCTTTCGGCTTCGGTGCTGCTGCTTGCGGCGCATTTCCAGGTTTAGCATTTCCCGGAGCAGCAGGTCTATTTGCGTTTCCTCCTGGCTTGTTGTTACGGTTGCGATTGTTGTTGTTGGGCTTACGCTTTTTATTGTCGAAACGAGTTAAACTGTCTTGTCCTACAACCTCAGCAAATTCAACACTTTCAACAACTTCTTTCTCTTCAATAAACGTCTGAACTTCACCAATAACTTCACCGCGCTTGTTCTTTTCAATGATGTCTTTCACCACATCTGCAGAAAGCGCAAACGGCCCGTCGGCGTGCTGACCTTCAATGGTGTAATAAATAACTTGCTTGAAAATATCTGTTTTAAAATGTGTAGCTATTCCTTTTGGAAGCTTCAATTTCACGTGTGTTGGAGGAAGCATTCGCACCGCTTCTACATACTGATCCAATTCATAATTTAAACAACACTTTAGCTTTCCACATTGCCCTGCTAACTTCCCTGGGTTCAATGAAAGCTGCTGATAGCGCGCTGCTCCGGTAGACACCGATCTGAAATCGGTTAACCAAGTAGAACAACAAAGCTCTCTTCCGCACGAACCAATACCACCAAGGCGTCCTGCCTCTAGGCGAAGTCCTATCTGACGCATTTCAATGCGCACCTTGAACTCTTCAGCATACTTGCGAATGAGTTCACGGAAGTCTACGCGGTCATCGGCCGTGTAGTAAAATATCGCGCGCGTTTTGTCGCCTTGATATTCCACATCGCTAATCTTCATTTGAAGACCCAACTCGCGCGATATCTCACGTGAGCGAATCATCGTGCTCGTTTCCAACTGACGCGCAGCTTGCCATGTATCGAAGTCAGATTGCTCTGCTTTGCGAAGAACGCGTTTCAACTCATAATTGTCTTTAACGTCTCTGCGATTCATTTGAACACGAACCAACTCACCCGCTAAAGAAACAATTCCAACATCATATCCGGTAGAGGCCTCAACAGCAATTACATCGCCCTGAAACAATTCCAAACTTCCCTTTCTAAAAAATGCCTTGCGGCCATTTTTGAAACGCGCTTCTACAACGTCAAACGGCTTCAAGCCGTCTGCCAATGGAACACCAGACAACCAATCGAAAACTTCCATCTTGCCGGTGCTGCATGTTCCGCAATTACCATTGCTTTTACAGCCGTTTGGAACGCCACCATCTTTACTTCCACAACTCGAACATCCCATGTTTTCTATTTTATATTCTCAAATATACAAATTAGCTTCCCACTATCTTCTTGATCTCGTTCAACTTGAACAATGCTTCAACCGGAGTAAGCGTATTGATATCTATTTTTTCTACTTCTTTTTTTATCTGAACCAACGTCGGATCGTCGAGTTGGAAAAAGCTCAATTGCATCTTTTCTTCTCCTTGAGCCACGTTCGCTTTTCCTTTCCCCGCAGGGGCTTCACCTCTTTTCGTTTCCAATTGATGTAGCATATCATTCGCGCGATTCACAACCGTCTTCGGCATTCCTGCCAATTGCGCAACGTGAATTCCGAAGCTGTGATTGCTTCCACCTTCTTGCAACTTCCTTCTGAAAACAATTTTTCCTTTCGCTTCAGAAACCGACACGTTGAAGTTTTTAATACGTGGAAATAAATTCGTCATATCATTCAACTCGTGGTAATGCGTTGCGAAGAGGGTCTTCGCGCGGAACTGCGGATGTTCATGAAGGTATTCCGCAATAGCCCAAGCAATAGAAACCCCATCGTACGTTGAAGTTCCTCTTCCAATCTCGTCGAGCAAGATTAAACTGCGATCACTTAGGTTATTCAAGATGCTCGCGGTCTCGTTCATTTCAACCATGAACGTAGACTCTCCTGCGCTCATGTTGTCGTTCGCTCCCACACGCGTGAACACCTTGTCTACAATGCCCATTCTCACGCGCTTCGCCGGCACGAAAGAACCCATCTGAGCCATGAGTACAATGAGCGCGGTTTGACGAAGCACAGCGGATTTACCCGACATGTTCGGACCGGTGATCATCATGATCTGCTGCGCATCGCGATCTAGTTTTATGTCGTTCGCTATATACGGATCGTTTGGCGGAAGGCGCAATTCAATAATGGCGTGTCTTCCTTGTTCAATCTCTATGCAGTTCTCTTCTGTGAATTCCGGTGCGCAATACTTGTTCGCTACTGCAACAGTTGCGAAAGACGCTAAGGTGTCAATCTCTGCAAGCACACGTGCATTCAATTGCATGTTCACCAAATGCGGAAGTGTCTCTTCAATCAACGCTTGATAAATCTGATTTTCTAAAATCGAAATTTTGTCTTCCGCGCCGGTAATCTTCGCTTCGTATTCTTTCAGTTCAGGGGTAATGTAACGCTCGGCTTGGGTCACCGTTTGCTTGCGTATCCATTCCGGCGGAACCTTATCCTTGTGCGTGTTTCGCACTTCCAAATAATAACCGAAGACATTGTTGAACGCAATTTTCAAGGAAGGAATTCCGGTGCGTTCGCTTTCGCGTTCTTGCACCATTTGCAAATAATCTTTTCCAGATTTTTGCAAGTTGCGAAGCTCATCTAAATCTGCATTCACGCCTTCGGCAATAACAGAACCGCGGTTCAGCGCTAAAGGTGCTTCTGCATTTATTTTTTCGAAAATGTTATTGCACCAATCGGTCAAGGGTTTCAACACATTGAACAACGCTTGTATTTCTTTGCTCTTCGAATTTGCGCCTAAATCTTTGATGTGCTCTGCCGTTTGCATGCCCTTTGCTAACTGAAGCAATTCGCGTGGATTCACGCGTCCCGTAGCAATCTTCGAAGCCAGGCGCTCCATGTCGCCAATGGTGTTCAAATGCAAACGGGTCTCGGCTAGCAGCTCGGCGTTTTTGACAAAACTTCCAACTACAAACTGACGCTTTTCAATTTGTGCAATGTCTTTAAGTGGCATGAGTACCCATCTGCGCAAGAGTCGCGCACCCATGGGTGTGCTCGTGTGATTGAGCGTGTAGAACAACGTTGCTGTTTCGTCGTAGTTCGAATGCACCAATTCTAAATTTCGAATGGTGAAGCGGTCTAACCACACGAACGTGTCTTCTTCAATACGCGCTATTTTCTGAATGTGCTGGGTCTTGTCGTGCTGCGTATCTTTTAGATAATGCAACACGGCGCCAGCCGCAATAACTCCGAGTTTTAATTCTTCAACACCGAAGCCTTTGAGCGATTGTGTGCCGAATTGCTTTTGCAAAACTTCTTTGGCGTAGTCCAACGAGAACACCCATTCGTCGACGCGAAACGTAAACCACTTGGTATCTCCGAAGGCTTCACGAAACTGGTGGTCTTCGTGCTTTTGAAAAAGCACTTCGTTTGGCCGAAAGCTTTGAAGCAGTTTATTAATGTGTGCGGTGGTTCCTTCGGCCAAATAAAATTCGCCCGTAGATATATCTAAAAAACTCACACCCGCTTGCTGGTCACGCATGACAACAGCAGCCAAAAATTGGTTGTTCGAACTATCGAACGTTTTCTCGTTATAACTCACCGCCGGTGTAACCAACTCCGTTACTCCGCGCTTCACAATTTTCTTGGTAAGCTTCGGATCTTCCAGCTGATCGCAAATAGCCACACGGTTTCCAGCGCGAACCAATTTTGGCAAATAAGTATCTAACGAATGATGCGGAAAGCCCGCCAATTCAATGAATGCGGCTGCTCCGTTTTTTCGCTTCGTTAATGTAATTCCTAAAATGCGCGCAGCCGCAATTGCGTCTGAACCGAAGGTTTCATAAAAATCGCCGACACGAAACAACAAAAGCGCATCTGGATATTGCGCCTTTATTTCATTGTATTGTTTCATGAGTGGTGTTTCCACCACAGTCGATTTTTCTTCTGTCATGTTATGCCTGATTCAGTTGACTCAGCTTAGAACTTTCAAATTTATCTCGAGCGTAAGCCAACGTTACTTTGAATTCTTTTAGTTCCGTTTGATTCGGAATTTCAAACATGAGATCCAACAAGATGGCTTCGCAAATCGAACGCAATCCGCGCGCTCCCAATTTGTAAGTCATGGCCTTTTCCACAATGTAATCCAACACTTGTTTCTCGAAAGACAACTTCACGCCGTCCATTTCAAATAACTTTACGTATTGCTTCACCAAAGCGTTTTTCGGCTCGGTTAGAATTCTTCTCAATGCAGATTCGTCTAATGGATTCAAAAACGTTAACACTGGGAAACGACCGATTAATTCGGGAATCAAACCAAATTGTTTCAAATCGGCCGGAGCAATGTATTGCAACCATCCGCCTTGTTCTTCAACGGTCTTCGCATTGCGGTATCCGATGCTTGCCGTATTCATGCGACGTTCAATGTGCTTTTCAATTCCATCAAACGCACCACCGCAAACGAAGAGAATATTCTTCGTGTCGATCTGAATCATTTTTTGCTCGGGGTGTTTTCTTCCTCCTTGTGGCGGAACACTCACCGTTGCACCTTCCAACAATTTCAACAACGCTTGTTGAACACCTTCGCCGCTTACGTCACGCGTAATGCTTGGGTTATCGCTCTTGCGCGCAATCTTGTCTATTTCATCAATGAACACAATTCCGCGCTCTGCTTTTTGAACATCGAAATCTGCGCTTTGCAAAAGTCTAGAAAGAATACTCTCTACGTCTTCTCCTACGTAACCGGCCTGTGTAAGCACGGTAGCATCGGCAATACAGAACGGAACGTTCAACATTTTCGCAATGGTCTTGGCCAAAAGTGTTTTTCCGGTTCCGGTTTCTCCGACCAATACAATGTTCGATTTTTCAATTTCTACTTCGTCGTCTTGCTTTCCAGCAGCGTGCTGTGCTAGACGTTTGTAGTGGTTGTAAACAGCAACACTCAACACCTTCTTCGCTTCGTCTTGGCCAATGATGTATTCGTTTAAGAAATCTCTGATCTCAATCGGCTTCAATAATTCAGACGCATTAAATTCTTCTTGGGGAACAACCGCTTCTTCTTTTACAATCTCGCTAGCTTGTCTCGCGCAGTCGTCGCAAATGTGTCCGGAAACACCTGCAATTAGCACATTCACCTCACTCTTTTTTCTTCCGCAAAACGAGCAATTAATCTCTTGTTTGGACATCTTTAATTCTTTCCAACAAAGGTAATGAATCTCGACTGTTTACATAGGGTCTACGTCAATAGACACGCGAACCATTTTATATTTCTGTTGGGAAGTGAGGGCGTGCGAACAATCTAAGAGATAGCGCTTCACTTGAGGAGGTGGTAATTCTTGTGGAATTCGAATCCAGAATTGTTGAATGTAATAGTTGTTCACACGGCCAATAGCGGGGGTTTCAGGGCCCGTGTAGTTTCCAAATAATGAAGAAAAAAACCATCGTGCTAATTCAGCGGCTGCACCTAAGACAACACCAAGTTCCTTGTGCTTTACAGTAAGCTTTATCATTCGCGTAAACGGCGGATACCTGAACTGCTTGCGCTCTGCTAACTCTAAAGCGAAAAATTGTCCGTAATGATTGTTTTCAATCAACGGAAAAACCCAATGCTCGGGAGCATACGTTTGAATAAGCACACACCCGCGTTCTTCGCGTCTTCCGCTTCTTCCCGCAACCTGAACCATCATCTGAAAAGCCCGTTCTATCGAACGAAAATCGGGATGCTTCAACATGCGATCGGCATTTAAAATTCCAACCAAATGAACATTGCTGAAGTCCAAGCCTTTCGTAACCATCTGCGTTCCAATCAGCACATCGGTCTTTCCACTTTCAAATCCAGAGATGATTTTATGGTGCGCGTGTTTGCCTTTCGCAACATCCAAGTCCATACGCGAAATACGCAAATGCGGAAGGCATTCGCCCAACTCTTCTTCAATGCGTTCTGTTCCTGCGCCCAACATTTTGAAAGCGTTCGCTCCACATGAAGGACATTGCTGCACCGGAATTTCATGATGACCGCAGTAATGGCAGCGCAGTTCATGATGAAATTTGTGATAGGTCAAGCTCACATCGCAGTTCTTACACTCGGGTGTGTAATGACACATTTCACATTCCCAAAGCGGCGTGTAACCTCTTCGGTTTTGAAACAAAATGACTTGCTTTCCAGCCTTCACGGTTGCGTCTATGGCCTCCAACAACACCGAAGAGAAGACTCCCTGCATGCGCTTTCCTTGTAACTCAGAGCGAAGGTTTACAAAATCTATTTTAGGTTGAACGGCATTGCCAAAACGCTCAAACATTTCAACCAACTGATACTTGTTTTGTTTCGCGTTGAAGTACGATTCCAAGGAAGGAGTTGCGCTACCTAATACCACTTGCGCATTCGACAAAACACTCAACTTTATAGCAGTGTCTCTCGCATGATAACGCGGAGCGGGGTCTTGTTGCTTGAACGTTCCTTCGTGCTCTTCGTCGACTATGATCAACCCCAGATTTTCAAAGGGAAGAAATACACCCGAACGTGCAGCCAACACCACATCGAATCGATGTAAATCTGAATGCACCCGATGCCACACTTCTGTGCGTTCATGGGTGCTGTAGCCGCTGTGGTACACGCCAACGCGAGTTCCAAAATATTTCTGAATGCGGTCAATTAAATGCGATGTCAATGCAATTTCAGGAACCAACAACAACACTTGTTTTCCTTGTTGAATTTGCTCTTGCATGAGGTGCAAATACACCTCGGTTTTTCCGGAAGAGGTTACTCCGTGCAGCAGCGTAACTCCAGCATGCGATTTTATTTTTTCAAAAGCCGTCTGTTGCAATTCGCTTAAAACCGGAAGGGGTAACAGTTCATGATCTCCTGTAACCATGCGCAATTCCGAACGTTCTTCAATGGCAAGAATTCCCTTTTTCACCAATGCTGAAATGGCTGAAGCATCGGTCTTCGATTGTATCTCGAGTTCCTTTTTCTTTACGGACTCTCCTGTCTTTCCGTCCCATTTGCTCATTTGCAAAAAGGTCATCAACACTTGAATCTGCTTATCTGCATTGCGTTTTTCCAAAGCAGAAAAATGATGTTGCAACTGTTCGTCGGTATTCCCGTTTTCTCCAACGGTTACATAAGAAACACGCTTCGGAATGAACTTTTCTTTCACCTCTTCAAACGACGCAATGGCGTTTTTTTTCAACAAATTTTTCAATGTAGAATGAATGGAAACCTTTGGCAAAGCGTGTTGTATGTCTTTCGACATAACACCCATACCGCGATCTTTTTCCAAAATAACATCGACAACCGAACGTTCATTCGGTGTTAATTCCACAGCAAGATCCTTTGTTGTATAGACTGTTTCACTCGATAATTTCAATCCGCTTGGAAGTGCGGCTGTCATGACTTCCCCGAGTGTGCATGCGTAATATTTCGCAATCCATTCCCAAAGTTGCATCTGTGTTTCAGAAACCACGGGAACATCGTCTAATACTTCTTCAAAATACTTTGCCGCATAGTCCTTCGGAACCTCTTCGTGCACGCGCCAAACAATGGCTGTGTAGCGCTTCGATTTTCCCAATGGAACTACCACGCGCACGCCTTGTTGAACGTAGTTCTCCCAGGCCACAGGAACCCTGTAGGTAAGCACTTGCGGAAGTGCTAGTGGAACAACGACATCAACAAAAAATGTTTTCATGGTCTATAAACAAATAGAGACACGAAGGTCGTGTCTCTATTCTAATTCGAATTGAAACGATTATGGTTTTCTTTCCAAAACTTCGTCAATCATACCGTATTCTTTCGCCTCAGAAGCAATCATCCAGTAATCGCGATCACTGTCTGCCCATACTTGATCATACGTCTTACCGCTGTGTGTAGCAATAATGTCGTACAATTCTTTCTTCAATTTTTGAATTTCACGTGCAGTAATTTCAATGTCTGAAGCTTGTCCGCGCGCACCACCCAAAGGTTGGTGAATCATAACGCGTGAGTGCTTCAATCCTGTGCGTTTTCCTGCCTGACCAGCACACAACAAAACAGCTCCCATAGAAGCGGCCATACCGGTGCAAATGGTTGCAACGTCTGGATTAATGTACTGCATGGTGTCGTAGATACCTAAACCCGCGTAAACACTTCCTCCTGGAGAGTTAATGTAAATCTGAATGTCTTTCTTAGAATCTGTGCTTTCCAAAAACAACAACTGCGCTTGAATAATATTCGCGATGTAGTCATCGATTTCAGTTCCCAAGAAAATAATTCTGTCGGCCATTAAACGAGAGAACACATCTACCTCACGGAAAGGCATGTGACGCTCTTCAATTACCGTTCTAGTCATGTTCTCTGGACCATACATGTGAGAGATCACATCGTTCACCACCGTGCTATTGATACCTAGGTGTCCAGTAGCATATTTTTTAAATTCTTTACGTTCAAACATATAGTAATTATTTGGGTCGAAGATACAGCGGTTTTTAATTCGAAACCGTGACTTCAAACATGAGACTTTTCAACTTATTCAATTATTTCAAACCGCTTAAACTTAATGCGCCCAAGCTCACACTCCTCCTCCCACATGGCAAGCGGACGTGCATAAACAGATCCGAAAGGAACGGATTTGTATATTACCAAAGCCTCTTTGGTTTCACTGTGATTGGC
>CANGEF010000077.1 GCA_947452685.1 Flavobacteriales bacterium
ATCACAGAGCGTGGCGGAGTTCTTGGAGCTATGGAGACCATGTATCAGCGTGGAAAGATTCAAGAAGAAAGTTTGTACTACGAGACATTGAAGCACACCGGCGAGTTTCCTATTATTGGCGTGAACACGTTCTTGTCTTCAAAAGGTTCTCCGACCGTTCTTCCGAAAGAAATTATTCGCGCTACTGAGGAGGAAAAAGAATTTCAAATTCAAACGGTTTCAAACCTTCAAAAAGGATTTGAAGCGCAAGCGGCTGAAGAATTAATAGAACTTCAAAAAATTGCCATCACACAAGGGAATTTGTTTGAGCGATTGATGGAATCGGTGAAGTATTGTTCGCTTGGACAAATTACTTCTACCCTATTTAATGTTGGTGGTCAGTACAGAAGAAACATGTAATCGAATATGAAACTCATTTCATTCAATGTAAACGGTGTTCGCGCCATAACCAAGAAAACCTTCTTCGAAGATTTTCAAATCATGAATCCAGATGTCCTTTGCTTGCAGGAAACGAAAGCAAACGACGCGCAAGTTCAGGAAGCACTTCAAGGAATTTCGGGGTATCACATTTACTCGAGTTCTGCTGTGCGTCCTGGTTACAGCGGCACTGCGCTTATCTCGAAGCAAAAGCCCTTGAGCGTAACTTTCGGACTGGGCATTGAAGAGCACGATCAGGAAGGAAGAATTATTACTGCGGAATACGACACGTTTTTCTTGGTGAATACTTACGTTCCGAACAGTGGATCTGAGCTGGCTCGATTGGATTACAGAGAGACCTGGGATGCCGATTTGTTGAAGCACCTTCAGAATTTGGAAAAAACAAAACCTGTTGTTTTGTGCGGAGACTTGAACGTGGCGCATCAAGCCATGGACTTAGCCAATCCGAAAAGCAATTACAACAAGAGTGCGGGTTATACGCAACGTGAAATCGATGGGCTTTCAACCTTCATTTCATCTGGATACAAAGATTCATTCAGACATTTTTATCCGGAAGTGGTGAAGTACAGTTGGTGGAGCGCGCGATTCAACTCGCGTGCGAAAAATGTGGGTTGGAGAATTGATTACTTTATGGTGAGTGAGAATTTCCTTCCACATGTAAAAGACGCGTTTATTATGAATGAAATTATGGGGTCGGATCATTGTCCGGTTGGAATTATTATTGAATAAATTATGGCATTTGCGAAATGGGTTGGGGGCGCAATTGGTTGGGCTTTAGGCGGACCAATTGGCGGGTTAATAGGATTTGCGGTTGGCTACATGGCCGAAGACAAATCGCTGAGCACACAAGAACAGCAAGCGGGCGCTCGTCCAAGAACGTACGCGAGACATACGCAAAGCGGCGATTTCTCCTCTGCCCTTTTGGTCTTGTCGGCAGCAGTAATGAAGGCAGACGGAAAGTTGATGAAGAGCGAACTTCAGTACATACGGGAATTTTTCGACAGACAATTTGGACCTGCAGCAGCAGCCGAGCAAATTGGAATTTTGAAAGAGCTTTTGAACAAAGAAATTCCTGTTCGCGAAGTGTGTTATCAGATTCGCGATTTCATGGAACATCCGATGCGCCTGCAATTGCTACATTATTTATTTGGAATTGCAAAGTCAGACGGTCAGGTTGCAAAGGCGGAAGCCGAGTTGATCAAACAAATTGCATCTGACTTAAATATCAGTCAAAAAGATTACGAGAGCATTCAGGCGATGTTTTATAAAGATGCAGCTTCTGCATATAAAATCTTAGAAATTGAAGCTTCAGCTACTGATGAAGAAGTGAAAAAAGCCTTCCGTAAAATGGCTATGAAATACCATCCAGATAAAGTGAAAGATTTGGGTGATGCTTATCAAAAGGCTGCGCAAGAGAAATTCATTAAGGTTCAAGAAGCATACGATCAATTGAGAAAAGAGCGAGGAATGAAGTAATTGCGTATATTTACTTCACTCATTTCTTTTATGAAAAAACTCTTTTTACTTCTCGTGCTTGTTTCAGCTGTTTCAGCAACATTTGGACAGGCGTATTTCTTAAACGGATCTGCTACTGCTACTGGAAACGACTGCTACCAGCTTACTCCAGCGGTAGCCACACAAAACGGAACCGTTTGGTATGCAGATCAAATAGATTTGAACCAACCCTTTGATTTGGCCTTTGAAATGCTTTTGGGTTACACCGATGTTAACGGTGCCGACGGAATGTGTTTCGTTTTGCATACGCAAGGAACCTCGGCCATTGGCGCAAGCGGTGGCGGAATGGGATATTTAAATTTCGGAACCAGTCTCGCCGTTGAGTTTGATACTTACCAGAATCAGAGTCCATATTCAGATCCGAATTACGACCACATTGCCATTCAACGCAATGGAAATGTAACGCATACTTCAACAGATAATTTGGCCGGTCCTGTTCAGATGAGCGCCACCAACGCTAACACAGAAGACGGGCAAAACCATCCCGTGCGAATTGTTTGGGAGCCTGTCACTCAAATGTTCTCGGTATATTTCGATTGCGTTCTACGCCTTCAAACCACAATTGATATTACCAATACTATTTTCAGCGGTGTGAATATGGTGAACTGGGGATTCACTGCAGGCACGGGAGGACTTTCAAATGTTCAAGCCGTGTGTTTAACTCCGGACATCTTAAATACTTCCAACAACATAACCATTTGTCCGGGCGCCTCTGCTGTCTTGACTGTTAGTGGTGCAGATGTAAGCGGAACATTCAACTGGACTCCAGCTATCGCGCTAAGTTCAGTAACTGCAGCTAGCCCTGTTGCAACTCCGGACACAACAACCACTTATCATGTTGACTACACCGATTTATGTGGAATTATTTCTCAGCAAGATTTCATTGTAACCGTTGAGCCGTTGACCGTAGACGCGACTTCTCCGAACGCTATCAATTGCGCAAATGCGCAAGCCACTATCAATGCAACAAGCAATACAAATGGCGTAACCTTCATGTGGATTACGACAGGAGGAAACTTCATTACAAATACAAATGCTTTTTCTGTTGGAGTTGACGCTCCCGGATTTTATTCAGTACTTACAGACTACCAAGGAATTTGTCAGGCCATTGACACCATAACCATTGTTGCCGATTATTCAGACTTTGCAATTACTACAGGAGGAACGCAGTTGTTAAATTGCTTTGCCCCGAATGGCTCGCTGACGGCTATTGCAAATGGATTTCCAACTACCGCATTTAACTGGACAACCGTTGGGGGAACCATTAACGGCGGATCTACCACACCAAGCATTAATGTTGCTGCTGCTGGAACCTATACGGTAAACGCCACATTGAACAACAATTGTTTCGACACGGAGACCATAACCGTCAATGCAAATTTCGATGTTCCATCGGTTAACCTATCTTGTTTATCCGGATTGAATTGCATCACCCCTTCCGTATCTATTAGCTCTGCGACCAATGCAACTACTCCTTCGTACACTTGGACCGGTCCTGGAATTCAATCTGGACAAAGTTCTTCGACAATTGCAGTTAATGCAGCTGGAACATACGCATTAACTGTTACCGACAACGTGAATGGATGTCAAGCTAGCGCGAATGTGCCTGTAAGCGAAAACTTCACCACTCCTGCTGTTAACATTGGAATTCAAGACACCTTAAGTTGTTTGCATCCTGTTATTCCCATTCAGAATACCACAGTAAACAACTCGACCGACTACTCCATTGCCTGGAGCACAGTAGATGGTTTTTTAGTTGACGGAACAAGCGGTCTGACCCCCAATGTTTCCGTTGCTGCTAATTACACCTTGTTGGTTACAGACAATGCATCGGGTTGCACAGATACTCAAACGATTGCTGTACCTGAAAGTTCTTCGAGTCAGTTTGCCATTGACTTGGTTCAATATCCAACAATTTTAACCATTACAGATGGCGATTTATTGAATACCTGTTGGACTCCTTTCCTACCCGGACTTGCTCAAAGTGAATTGTTTTCTCTATTGAACACTTACGATTTGAAAATTTACAATCGTTGGGGAGAGCTCATTTTTGAAGCTTCAACACCAACGGTGTATTGCCCTTCCAAGGAAGAACTTTCTCAGGGTACTTATTTCTACACATTGGTGTTGTCTTCCGTTTGCGGAGGCGTTGAAAACTACCCAGTTTCAGGAACTTTCTTAGTGAAGTAATGAAACTTGGCTCCTTTCTCTTATTTTTGAAACCTAACCTTTATTAATTTATCAAGATTTATGTCTGAAGCATCTACTCAGAAAGGTCATCCTAAAGGACTGTACCTGCTCTTCACTACAGAAATGTGGGAACGCTTTTCTTACTACGGTATGCGAGCGTTGTTCACGCTTTATTTGACCAAAGCCCTTCTTTTCGACAAAGCACTAGCTTCTGCTATTTACGGTGATTACACTGGATTGGTATACTTGACTCCACTTATCGGAGGATTCGTGGCCGACCGTTATTGGGGAAATAGAAAATCGATTATTGTCGGTGGTGTATTAATGGCTATAGGTCAGTTCTTAATGTTCACCAGCGGAATGTTTTATACCACGCCATCAAGCGCTACGGCAATTATGCTACTTGGCTTGTTATCCTTAATCGTTGGTAACGGTTTCTTCAAGCCGAACATTTCAACGATGGTTGGACAATTGTATCCGCAAGGAGACAAGCGCATTGACGCAGCCTTCACCATTTTCTACATGGGTATTAACCTCGGCGCCTTCATTGCTCCGCTAGCCTGCGGTGCTGTTGGAGACACTGGTGATCCGGCAGACTTCAAATGGGGATTCTTGGCTGCATGTATCGGAATGATTTTGAGTTTGATCATTTTCATTTCCATGAAAAACAAATACATTGTTACACCAGAAGGTGCACCAATCGGTGGTATTCCAGAAAAAGTTGTGCCAACAGTTGAAGAAAAAGCTGCTGCAGACAAAGTTGGAAATGGAAGAGCTTACATGTGGTTAGCTGTATTAATTGGACTTTACTTATTGTTCAAAGGCGTGCTAGGATTAGATATCATTGGTTCATTCATCTTCGCTTGTACCATTGCAGCTCCTGGTTACATTATTACCGACCCGTCTCTTGACAAGATTGAGCGCAGCCGCATTTGGGTTATCTACATCATTGCGTTCTTCGTTATTGCTTTCTGGGCAGCGTTCGAGCAAGCAGGTGCTTCATTAACCTTCTTTGCTGAAGAACAGACCGATCGTAATTTATTCGGATGGTTTGATATTCCAGCAAGTGCGTTCCAATCGGTGAACCCAATATTAATTGTAGGTTTGGCTCCTCTTTTTGCAATGCTTTGGGTTCGTCTAGGAAAGAATAACCAAGAGCCTGCTTCGCCAATGAAGCAAGCCATTGGTTTGTTCATGGTTGCATTGGGCTATGTGATCATTGCAATGGTCGTAAAAGACCTCGGGCCTGGCGTAAAAGTATCGATGGTTTGGTTGTTTAGCTTGTACGCTATTCATACCATGGGTGAGCTTTGCCTCTCTCCTATTGGACTTTCAATGGTAGTAAAATTAGCTCCTGTGCGTTACAGCTCTTTGCTTATGGGAGTTTGGTTTTTGAGCACTGCATTAGCGAACAAAGTAGCAGGAGACTTAAGCGGATACTACCCAGAAGATGTGCACAAAAAATCGGCTTACGGCGCTCCACAATTTGCCGCGAATTTCAATGGCATTGACTCAACTATAGTTGTAGATGCAAAGACCAACTTCTTCGCGAACAACGCGAAACCTGGCATGTGGACAGTTGTAACTACTGCTGACAATAAAAAAGAAGCTCCGGAAAAAACGGGAATGGCTAAGTTCATGCAAAACATGACCGCTGATCCATTGGTAGATTATTTCACGGCAGCAGAAGAAACAGATGTAGTTACTTCTGTAGCTATTCAAACAGAAGGAACACCTAAAATTGAAGAACACAAATTGAAACAAATCACTCCAAAAGGAGAGAAAACCAAGTTCTCAATTGGTGTTAGTCAAGACGGAAACACCGCATACGTTTTAAAAATGACTCCAGATGAGATCAACAAAGAAAAAATGAATGTGGCCTTTGAAACTTGGGATTTGAATCCGAAGAAACCAAGCATTTTCGGACAAGAAATTAAAAACTTGTACGAGTTCTTCGTGGTGTTCATTATCCTTGCAGGTGTTGCATCTGTGATCCTATTCTTCTTAAGCAAAACGCTTTTGAAAATGATGCACGGTCTTCGTTAATCGAATAATTTATTTGATAGAAAGAAGGGAACGATAATTGTCGTTCCCTTTTCTTTTCAATGAACTTTCTTATATTCGCTTTATGAACTCATTACAAAAGTCTATGTCATTCCGAGTTATCTTTTCTGCATTAATCGTTTCATTCTCGCTGAATGCTTGCGCGCAAAATGTACCTTCTACGGTTGCGAAACCAAATGGGACCGCTTCCATTCAATCCGATGCAGAAGCTTGGGAAACTGACTTAAACAAAGCCATAGCTCTTTCATACGAAACGAAAAAACCAATCATGTTATTCTTTACAGGAAGCGATTGGTGCGGATGGTGTATTCGTTTACAAAACGAAGTTTTCAGAACGGAGACTTTCACCAAGTGGGCGAAAGACAATGTCATCTTGGTTGAATTAGACTACCCTCGAAAAAAAGAACAACCGCAAGCCATTAAAGATCAAAATAGACAACTGCAACAAATGTTCGCAGTTCAGGGCTACCCTACTTGTCATTTCGTTATGCCCACTCCTTCTGACGACGGGCGCATTAACCTTGCTCCTCTTGGTCAAAACGGTTACATGGCTGGCGGTCCAGATGCTTGGATTGCGAAGGTGACGGAATTTTTGCCAAAAAATTAGGAACTGCGTTGTTGGAACTACGTTGTTGGAACTACGTTGTTAGAACTGCGTTGTGAGAACTACGTTGTTTGAACTGCGTTGTTGGAACTACGTTGTTAGAACTACGTTGTTGGAACTTCGTTGTTGGAACTTCGTTGTTGGAACTTCGTTGTGAGAACTACGTTGTGAGAACTACGTTGTTAGAACTGAGTTGTTGGAACTGAGTTGTGATTCGATTTATTTTGAATTGACCGTAATCCTCCAAATCATAAAACTTAGTTTTTTGTATTCGTTAATTAATGGCGTGACATCTGAATTTGTTTCAATTTTGTCCTTTACTAGCTGAAGCCAATAAATACTCTCCAAACACTCTTTTCTGGAAATCCGCAACTTGTGTATAAAGTCTTTTTTCGATTCAGCTGCTTGAGACTCCTCAATGTTTGCAGCTACGCTTGTGCTACTTCGTTTTAATTGGTTGCAGATTTCAAATTCTCGTTTCACTAATTTGAGCTCATTGCATAAATCGAAAACTTCATAGGATAGGTCTTTCGACACTTCACGTATTTTCATAGTTCTTTTAGTTTTAATTTGAGCAAATCTCAAACTATCCTCCAAAAATCCCTATGCGCTGTTTATTCATCTATTTAACATCGAAATTCTTTTTTCTCAATAAAATCAAAGCTTCCAGACCTCCTTCTTTCGCATAAACTCAACCGAACAACTCCGTTCAAACAACGAAGTTCCAACAACGAAGTTCCAACAACGAAGTTCCAACAACGAAGTTCCAACAACGAAGTTCCAACAACGAAGTTCCTCCTTGTTCTGTTTTCTCAAAAGATACTTTGTAGTTGAGAATTCCTAGATTATCTTGCGCACACTAAAAACTGCTATTGCAATGGGAGAGACAGCGAAAATTATTTTAGACGGAAAAGAATACGAAGTACCCGTATTTACTGGTTCTGCGAACGAGAAGGCTATTGACATTACGAAGCTTCGTGACTTAACAGGTTACGTAACTTTAGATAGCGGTTATAAAAATACAGGTGCTACAAAAAGCGCCATTACATTTTTAGATGGTGAAGAAGGGAAATTATGGTACCGCGGTTACCCGATTGAACAAATTGCAGAATATGGAACATTCCTAGAAGTAGCTTATTTGCTTATCTACGGAGACCTTCCAACCGAAAAAGAATTACGCTACTTCACAGATAGCATTAGTCACCACACGTTGGTGCACGAAGACATGAAGCGTTTCTATGAAGCGTATCCAACACACGCGCATCCAATGGGAGTATTGTCTTCCATGATTGCGAGCATGTCTACGTTCTACCCTGAATCTCAAAATCCAAATAACTTCAAAGACATTGAATTAACCATTCACCGTCTAATGGCTAAAATGCCAACGTTAGCTGCTCAAGCTTTCAAAGTAAGTATTGGACATCCGATTGTATACCCACGCAACGCATACTCATACACGCAAAACTTCTTGCACATGATGTTTGCTTTGCCAACCTTCGAATACGAAATTGATCCGGTTATCGACGATGCGTTGAACAAACTTTTAATCTTACACGCAGACCACGAGCAAAACTGCTCTACCTCTACTGTTCGCATGGTTGGTTCTTCACAAAGTAACTTGTACTCTTCTATTTCTGCTGGTATTGCTGCACTTTGGGGACCACTTCACGGTGGTGCTAACCAAGCGGTAATTGAAATGCTTGAGAAGATCAAGAACGACGGTGGAGATGTTGCGAAGTGGGTGGCGAAAGCAAAAGACAAAAATGACCCATTCCGTCTTATGGGATTCGGTCACCGCGTATACAAAAACTTCGATCCACGTGCACGTATCATTAAGAAAGCATGCGACGATGTATTGAACAAATTAGGTATTCACGATCCAGTATTAGACATTGCAAAACAATTGGAAGAAGTGGCGTTGAAAGACGAGTACTTCGTAGAGCGTAAGTTGTATCCAAACGTAGACTTCTACTCTGGAATCATCTACCGCGCTATTGGTATTCCAACCGAAATGTTTACGGTAATGTTCGCATTGGGACGTCTACCAGGTTGGATTGCACAATGGAAAGAAATGATTGAACAAGGAGAACCAATTGGTCGTCCACGTCAAATCTACACTGGACATGATCTTCGCGATTATGTGCCCATTGCAAAAAGAGGATAATATTACGGGCTGCTTCGGCAGCCCTTTTCATTCAATATAGTTTCAATAAATTTCAACATGGAAAACGGAA
>CANGEF010000078.1 GCA_947452685.1 Flavobacteriales bacterium
CCGAAGCATTCCACCAAAACAGGGTTCTGAACATCTACTGCTTGCTGAACACCGTATGAGGTTAGGTAACGAGACGTTCTTGCTGGATAACCCATGATCATGGCGAAATCTCCTTGCTTCACACCACCCATGTTAATAGGGAAGAAGTGCTTAGGCTTCAAAGGCGTGTTGTCTTTGCTGTAATCTGCAGGCTTGTTTTCAGCACCTGCATAAATACGCAACATGCTGAAGTCACCGGTGTGACGAGGCCACATCCAGTTGTCTGTGTCGCCACCGAATTTACCTACGCTTTCTGGCGGATTACCAACCAAACGAATGTCGCGATACGTTTGATAAACGAACAAGTAAAATTCGTTTCCAGCATAAAATGTTTTTACTTCAGAATTGTATAAACCGCTTTCGTTCGCTGCTTTCACTAATTCTTTGTTGCGAGCCATAATTGCTGCATCACGCTCAGCTTCGGTCATGTTATCATTTACTGCACCTAAAACGCTTGCGGTTACATCTTCAACACGAACCAAAAAAGAAAGTGTTAATCCTGGAATTGGAATCTCTTGATCCAACGACTTCGCACAAAATCCGTTTTGAAGAATATTGTTTTCTAATGTTGAAGAAGACTGAATTGCATCGTAAGCACAGTGGTGATTGGTAAATACGAGTCCTTTGTCGCTCACAATTTCTCCGGTGCAAAATCCTGCTCCGAAGCGTACAATCGCATCTTTCAACGATGCTTGATTAATGTTGTAGATGTCGTCTTTGGAAAGTTTCAATCCAAGACCTTGCATTTCAGCTTCGTTAATTTTATTCAACATAGCCACCACCCACATGCCTTCCGTAGCGAACATTGCGCTTGGAATCATCATGAGCACGGTAAGTGCGAGAATGAGATTTTTTTTCATTTGATTTATTTGAGGTTTGACGTTTTTACTTTTTCAATTTCTTTTTGTTGGCATCCAACTTCGCTTGCTGCGCCTTTTGCATTTCTTCAATGCGTGAAGCGAACCCACCTTTTTTCTTAGGCTTCTTTTTGTTCGCTTCAATCTTCTCACGAATCGAATCTTCATTCACGAAGTACTTCTTAATGGCCCACATTTGCCCAATAGAAATTACGTTCGCTGTGAAGTAGTATAAGCTTAATCCAGAAGGCATGCTGTTGAAGAAGAAGATCATCATGAACGAGAAGATGTTCATCATCACTTTCATGTTCGGCATTCCCGGTTGAGTCATCGTTGGCTGTGAACCCATGCTCATCTTCGAATAAACAAACGTAGATGCAGCCATCAATAAAGTGAATCCGCTTACGTGTGAGCCATACATAGGTATGTTGAAGTTGAAATCCAAGATGCTATCATAGGCAGCCAAATCGTCTGCCCATAAGAAACTCTTTCCGCGCAATACAATCTCCGCAGGGAAGAAGCGGAACATCGCGTACAAGATTGGCATTTGAAGAAGAACGGGAATACAACCTGCAAACGGATTCACACCCGTCTGGCGGTAAAGCGCCATGGTCGCTTGTTGCTTTTCCATTGGATCTTTTCCTTCGAACTTCTTGTTAATCTCATCGATCTCTGGTTTCAACACACGCATCTTCGCGCCGCTTAAGAAGTTCTTCCAAGTGATAGGGAAGAGGACCATTTTAATAATAATCGTCACAATCAAAATGATCAATCCAAATGATAAAATGTAATCTGAAAGGAACCAGAACAACGGACGAACCACATACTTGTTCACGTAACCAATGATCCACCATCCGTAGTCAATGATATTCGTGAACTCAGCTGCGCCGCTAGCTTCAAGCGCCTTGTATTCATTCGGACCTAGGTAAAATTGGAATTCAGTTTTAGCGTTTGAAGAGGCTTTGGTCTTCAAAGGCAATTCTGCGTAGTATGATTTCGTATGCTGAGAATCTGCAGGAACCATAACACTTAGGTCGGCATTTTTGTCGAATCCTTCAGCACTAATAATAGCCGCAGTGAAGTAATCTTGCTTCATCGCCACCCAGTTCAATTCTTTTTCTGGACGCTTCTGATCGCCAGAACCTTCGCTCAAATATTTGCGATCTCCTTCCACTTCACGATAGAAAATAGAAGACTTGCTGCGCTCTGCTTGAATACCTTTTTCCTGCGCCAATCCATTCAACAACCAACGGAACACCAACGGAGAAGCGAACATTTCATTTTCCAATCCCTTCGCTTCGAAACTACATTTTACATTGTACGAGTTCGGCTCAAGTGTATACGTCCATTGCAATTGCGCGTTGTTACTTCCGGTCGCTGTTAAGACAACCGTCGCCGCACCATCCGTTGCATTGGCGTTGCTCGTTGAAGCCACAAAGTTCAATTCACTCGAAAGCAAAACAGCGCCGCTGCCGTTCTTCCAAGCAATGTCCATTTTACTCTGAGCAGTATCCCAAAGCTGAACTTGTTTGTCTGACTTGTATTTCTTGTAGTCAGCCTCAAGTAATTCTGCCGAATGTAAAAGTCCTCCTTTCGAAGAAATCTTAACTTTTATTTTATTGTTGGAAAGAACCGTGTAGGTCTCTTCTGCAGGCATTGCTGCTGCATCCAAAGAGCCGTATCTCGCAGTGTTCAAAACTGCAACTTGCGGTTGTGATGTTGTGTCGTTTGTTGCAACAACGGCTGTGTTTTCTGGCGTTGGAGTGCTCGACTGCTGCGCAGCTTGCTCGGTTTGTTGCGGTGCGTTAGCTGCCGCTTCAGCTTTGTTCTTTGCAGAATACCAACTGAAGCCAACGGCAATCAACAGCATTAACGAAAGACCAATGACGGTGTTTTTATCGAATTTCATGTTTTGTAAATGAGGTGCAAAAGTCGGAAGTATTCATAAAACTTCCACTTTTTTTTGTGTTCGCTTCAATTAATCGTGAATTTTGCCGAAATCATGAAGCTCACCCTTTCAACAATAAAGTTCCTCATACTACTCGTATTACTTATTGTGGTTTGTGTTGCCGCAGTTTTAATTGGAAGCCAATCTGTCTCATTTGCTTCTTTGCTCGAAGGTGCTGAATCGCCTGCTGGACGCGTGCTTTGGCAACATCGAATGCCTCATGTGATAGGGGCAATGGTAATTGGAAGTTCTCTCGCGTTAAGCGGAAATTACATGCAAGTTATTTTTCGAAATCCACTCGCAGGCCCTTCCGTCTTGGGCATTACAGGCGGAGCATCGTTGGCCATGGCCGTTGTTTTTCTAACTTCTTGGGGAATGAATTGGTTCCTGAGCGCGGGAACCTGGGCGTTGTTTATCCCTGCATTTGCCGGAGCCATGCTGGTGCTTTCGCTTTTGTTGGTCATTCAACGAAAACTTCCAATGGCTTCAACGCTGTTGGTTGTTGGACTTCTCTTTTCGCATTTCACGGGTGCCATTGAAAGTATTCTTCAGAAAATGGCGGGGGCCAACAATGTGAACCAGTTTGTAGTTTGGGGCATGGGATCGCTAGACGGACTCACACTTTCGCAATTGCCGTGGTTATTTGCAGGTGCTTTCATTCCCTTCATTCCAACGTTTTATTTCTTACGGAAGTTGAATGCGTTCGCCATGGGCGAACAGATCGCTGCAACTTCCGGAGTAGACGTGGTGAAGCTGCGATGGGTGTTTTTAATTGCGGTTGGAATTTCAACAGCAACAATCACCGCGTTTTGTGGACCAATCGCCTTCATTGGACTCATGGCGCCGCATGTGGCGCGCCTATTCATTCGAACCTTCAATCAACTTCAACTCATATTCTTCATTCCATTTGTTGGAGCGCTGTTGCTCGTTATTTCCGATGCTCTATCGCGCTATTACGCATTGCCGCTCAACGCAGTCACTGCTGCCATTGGCATTCCGTGCGTGTTTTACATTGTGTTCAACCCTAAACGAAGCGGTGTATGGATCAGCTAGTGGTGAAGGAAGTTAGCGTTGTTCGCGGAAAGAAATCGGTTCTTTCCAACTTGAATATGTCTTTCTCTTTCGGGGAGTTGGTGGCTATTGAAGGAAACAATGGGTCGGGTAAATCAACTTTCCTTGAAACGCTTGCCGGATTCATTCAACCCACACAGGGTGAAATTCGGTTGGAAGGAAACAGTCTCTCCAAACTTTCCTTCGCGGAACGCGCCCATTACATTTCATTTATTCCTTCCAGAAAGACTACCGCTGCTGCGCTGGAAGTAAGAACAGCCATTGCCGTTGGAGATTTAGTTGGAAGGAAAATGAGTCGGGTGGAAGAGGCCATTGAAAAATTCAATTTGAAAAATCTTCAAGACAATTTGCTTACGGAATTAAGCGACGGTGAATTCCAAAGGGTTCAGTTGGCGCGGGTTTGGGTGCAGGATACGCCAATAGTGTTGCTCGATGAACCCGCTGCGCATCTCGATGCGAATGCACGACAAGAACTTTTTGGTGAATTGTTGAAATGGGCGAAGGAGGAGAATAAACTGGTTCTGTTGTGCTCGCATGAACTTCAATTGAACAAGCAATTCGCAACGCGAATTCTTCAATTCTGAAAATGGGCAATATTTGAATTCCGTTTCTGTTTGACAAAAGACTTATTTTTACAAAAAATTATTAGACCATGAAAAGAAGGTTAACCCTTTTCTTCGCGCTTTGTGCGTTTGTTTCTTTCTCTCAATCGAAGAGCGTAAACGCTCCAATTACCGATGTGACCTTATTCTTAAGCGGTGCGCAAATCACGCACAAGGGCGATGTAAACTTGAAGAAAGGTGAAAACACTCTTGTTCTATCGGGCTTAACAGCCGGCATGGATGTGAATTCCATTCAGATTTTGGGAAGTAAAGAGTACACCATTTTAAGCGTGAAGCATCAAATGAATTACACCTCGAAGGTTTCGAATACCCGCGTGCGTGCCATACAAGACAGCATTAAGCTTTTGGGTTTTCAAACCGCTGAACGCGCCAGTTTGCGCGCTGTCTATCAAGAAGAGAAGGCCTTCTTGCAAGCGAATCGCTCAATTAAAGGCGACAACGCATTGCTTATTCGCGAAGACCTTTCAGAGATGGCCGACTTCTACAGAAGCCGCATGAAGGAAATTGAATACAAGATTTTAGATTTGAATCAGACCGATCGCGAGAGCAACGAGAAGCTTCAACATTTGCAAACACAACTTTCACAACTGCAATCGCAGAACGTGACCAATCCGAGTGAAATTGAATTCGTAGTAACAACCGATGAAGATAAAAAAGCCGATGTGGTGATTACTTATTTGGCAACCAATGCGGGATGGACGCCTTACTACGACTTGCGTGCTGAAGACATTGAATCAGATATCGAATTCACCTACCGCGCGAAAGTGTGGCAAGGAACAGGCGCAGATTGGAAGCGTGTGAACCTCACCATTTCAACTGGTAATCCGAATGTGGGTGCGCAAGTCCCGGCTTTGAATCCATGGTATGTGAACATATACGCTCCTCAAGCTTATCGCGGTAGGGCAAAGTCAGAGGCTTATGATGATTATAGTGCCAATAAACCCGCAGCTGTGGCTTCAGGATTTGTAGCAGAAATGGATAAGTCTTCTTGGGCTTTGAATTCTATGCAAACTTCGGCTTCCTTCACAGTTGTCACTTCTAACTCTGTGAGCACTGAATTCAAGATTTCCATCAAATACGACATCGCCAGCGACAATCAGCCCGTGGAAGTGGTGATGCAAAAACAACGCTTGAAGGCTTCATACAAATACGTAGCAATTCCGAAATTGGAAGCAGCAGCTTATTTGCAAGCAGATATCATTGACTGGATGCAGTACAGCTTGTTAAGCGGAGAAAGTAACATTTACTTCAAAGGTACATTTGTTGGAAACGGATACATTGATCCGGCTTTAGCGAATGACACCCTCCAATTGTCATTGGGACGCGACAACGCCATTACCGTGAAGCGCGATCAAGTGAAGGACTTCTGTAAGACCAGTGTTTTCGGAGTGAAGAAATCCACTTCGAAGGCCTATGAAATTACCATTGTTAACACGAAGAAGAAGGCGATCAACATTGAAGTCTACGACCAAGTGCCACTCACGCAGAATGCAGATCTAGAAGTGGCGGTGGAAGAGCTTTCTGGTGCCACACAAGATGCAGCTACTGGAAAAGTAACATGGAAGATGACCGTTGAACCCGAGAAGACAGAGAAGCGTCAATTGCGATTCACGGTGAAATATCCGAAGAAGAATCTGATTCAGAACTTGTAATAGGCATGAGTCGATTGTTGTTTTGGCTTTTCTTAAAGCCATTGAGTCTGATGCCTTATTTTATTCTTTATCGAATATCTGATTTGGCATTCTTCATCTTGTACATGTGCATGGGCTATCGCAAGAAGGTGGTCATGTACAATCTGGAATTGGTTTTTCCAAACAAAACAAAAAAGGAGCGAGAGCAAATAGCTTGGGATTTTTACAGGCATTTCTGTGATCTGATTTTGGAAATAATAAAGAACTTCTCTATCAGTGAAACTCAGCTGCGCAAAAGATTTGTGGTTCATAATTCTGAAGTTCTTCATGCTTACGCAGAAAAGGGACAGAGCATCATCGTTTGCGGCGGTCATTATGCAAATTGGGAAATGTGGGCGTTGGCTGCACCCATGCAAAGTCATATGCCCTTGGTGGCCATTTACAAACGCTTGAGTAATCCGTATTTCGACCGAAAGATGCGCGAATCGCGCAAGAAATTCGGAATGCAATTGGTTGCCACCCGCGCAACCAAAGAGTATTTGGAAGAGCACAAAGGAGAACTCATGGGAATGGTCTTCGCTGTAGATCAATCGCCTGCCGATCCGAAGAAATCTGTTTGGATAGACTTCTTGGGAATTGAGACACCTGCTCATTTTGGAGCAGAGAAATACGCGAAGGAGTTGAACTTGCCGGTGGTTTTCGGACACTTGAATAAAGTGAAGAGAGGTTACTACGAATCGCACTTCGAACTACTGACTGAAAATCCGCGTGATTTTGAAATGGGGGCACTTATTCAGTTGGCGAACGACCGTGTGGCAGATGATATTTACAAGGAACCCTATTTGTGGTTATGGACCCACAAGCGCTGGAAACACAAGGACAAGAAGCCGAAAGAACAGCAATAAAATGGGACGATTGGAAGTAAAATCAAAAAAAAATGAACTCTCCCTTGTTCCTTTCAGAATAATGCATATATTTGCACCCCTATTTTTAGGGACGAAAATCAGACGACTATGAACCGCATAAAGGAACTTGAAAGCAGAATTAACCCAATCGCAGAATACCCAAAATTCTCTGCAGGTGATACCATTTCTGTAACGTATAAAATTATTGAAGGAGCGAAAGAGCGTCTTCAAACATTCTCTGGAGTAGTAATCCAAAGAAGAGGAACAGGTTCAACAGAAACCTTCACCGTTCGCAAAATGTCGAACAGCGTAGGGGTTGAGCGTATCTTCCCAATTGCTTCACCTTTCATTGATAAAATTGAAGTGAACAAGCGTGGTAAAGTGCGTCGTGCACGTATCTTCTACTTGCGCAGCCTTACCGGTAAAGCAAGCCGTATCCAAGAAAGAAAATACTTCGGCCCAGTGTCGGCGAAATAAAAATACTTTGATAGAGTATAGATTAGGGTTCTTCGGAACCCTTTTTTATTTTCTCGAAAATCAAAAACGCCCTTCCGTTGAAGAGCGTTTTCGAATCCTTAACCAAAACCTACACCCGATTGGGTGAACCTTACTTCGCTAACGAATACGCGCTTGGTGAAATTGTGTGAATAAGAAAAAATAATCTTTCACAGTGCTTGAATTAATTTCGAGATATGAATAACGAAAAAGATCCAGCGCTTTCGCACCTCATTGGATGTGTGGAAGAATTTCACAATGCCTTCCGAATTCCAGTTAGAAAAACACCAGCAGGTGTGTTGGAAGAACGCGAATACACTTTGCGTTTCAATTTAATGAAGGAAGAGAACGAGGAATATTTGGAAGCTGCTCAGAACGGCGATATTGTTGAAATAGCCGATGCGTTAGGCGACATGCTCTACATTCTCTGCGGCACCATGAATGCACACGGTTTGCAAGAGCAAATGGGCGAGATCTTCGCCGAAATTCAGCGAAGCAACATGAGTAAGCTCGATGATGATGGTCAGCCCATCTATCGTGAAGATGGAAAGGTGATGAAGAGCACGAATTATTTCAAACCGAATATTGCAAAGTTCTTAAAATAGAATAGCCGCGTTGTTGCTATCTTTGCACCTCATTTTTCACTATGTTAAACATCTCTTTACCCGATGGTAGCGTTCGCTCTGTAGAAGAAGGTACTTCTGCAATGCAATTGGCTGCTCAAATTAGCGAAGGACTCGCACGTAACGTGCTTGCCGCAGAAGTCAACGGAGTAGTGGTAGACGCCTCGCGTCCGCTTCCCGATAACGCTACGGTAAAGTTGCTCACCTGGAACGACGAAAACGGAAAGTCGACCATGTGGCACAGCTCTGCTCACCTCATGGCAGAAGCGCTTGAAGTACTTTATCCTGGTGTGAAGTTGGCCATTGGTCCGCCTATTGAAAACGGATTTTATTACGATGTAGATTTCGAAGGAAAGGCGTTCACGCAAGAAGATTTTTCAAAGGTGGAAAAATTAATGTTGGAATTGGCGCGTCAGAAGAACGAATTCGTTCGTAAAGAAGTGTCAAAAGCCGATGCGATTTCTTATTTCACGGAGAAGGGAGATCAATACAAATTAGAATTAATTGAAGGACTTGAAGACGGAGAGATAACCTTCTACACGCAAGGTAATTTTACTGACTTATGTCGCGGCCCACACATTCCAAACACCGGATTCATTAAGGCTGTAAAGCTTATGAATGTGGCGGGTGCGTACTGGAGAGGCGACGAGAAGAATAAAATGTTAACGCGTGTTTATGCCATTACATTTCCAAAAGCGGCTGAACTAGAAGAATATTTGGTTCAGGTGGAAGAGGCGAAGAAGCGCGATCACAGAAAACTTGGAAAGGAAATGGGCTTGTTCCATTTTTCTCAGCGCGTGGGAAGTGGTTTGCCGCTGTGGTTGCCGAAAGGAACCGATTTGCGCACACG
>CANGEF010000079.1 GCA_947452685.1 Flavobacteriales bacterium
CCTTTAATATAGTTGTTAAACGAGTCATTAAACGCCGTCCCTCCCGCTGTGCGGTGTTTAGAGAGTTGTTTGAATTCCACCAACGCCCACAACACGAATTCCATGAGGAATGGAACGTCGATCGTTGCAACCTTCGGTTGATATTTGTTTAACAAAATCACAAGCGGTTCAACGGAAAGGAGTGCTTTTACATAGGTCTCTTCGTTCGATTCGTCGGTGAGTTCAAAGGCGTCTGCTTCGAAAAACCAGTTGATGATTTCATCGTACGGAGTTTCTTGATTTTGCTTTTTTAGTTTTTCAATCTTCGGGAAGTATTGAACGAACAAGGTCTTGGTAGCCTCTGCTATCAGGTGATTCGCAACGAATGCGGTTCCTTCTTGTTCGCCTTCGTAAACCAATTCAACCTTTCCAGTTATGGAAGGAATCATGCCCATGAGGTCGCTGAAGCGAACAGAGGTTTTCGTTTCTCCGTTCATTAACGCACGACGTTCAGCAGTGCTAATTAAATTTTCAAACGCCGTAATACTCATACGTGCACTCACACCGCTCTTGTGATCGATGTATTCACTTTGTCTTGCTTCGAAAGCAATTTGCTCGAGAATATCACGAGCCAATTCTGGAACGTGAACAGCGCACAAACGATCTTCCAGCCTTTCTGATTCTTGCTTCGTGATTTTCTTCGCGGTTTGAATATCGGCTGAATAATGCGTCAAAATCTGAGAGCCAATGCGGTCTTTCAGCGGAGTGACAATACTGCCGCGATTGGTGTAGTCTTCCGGATTCGCAGTGAATACAAATTGCAAATCCAATGGAAGTCTCAATTTAAATCCACGAATCTGCACATCTCCTTCCTCCAAAATATTAAATAGCGCGACTTGAATACGCGCTTGCAAATCGGGCAATTCGTTAATCACGAAAAGACATCTGTTCGCTCTAGGTATCATTCCAAAATGAATCACGCGCTCATCTGCATAACTCAATTTCAAATTGGCAGCTTTAATCGGATCAATGTCTCCAATTAAATCGGCGATGGTCACATCGGGTGTAGCCAACTTTTCGAAGAAACGATCAGAGCGATGAAGCCAGGTAATTGGCGTTTCATCTCCCTTCTCTTCCATGAGATCACGCGCATAGCGGCTGATCGGATGAAAAGGATCGTCGTTCATTTCACTTCCTGCTACAACAGGAATGTATTCATCGAGCAAGTTGATCATTAATCGCGCAATGCGCGTCTTTCCTTGTCCGCGGAGACCCAACAAGTTAATGTTGTGCTTCGACAAAATAGCGCGTTCCAATTGAGGAATCACCGTTTGCTCGTATCCGTGCATACCCGGAAAGGTTTCCTTTCCAGCTTGAATAGAAGCAATGAGGTTGTCACGCAACTCGTTCTTAATGCTTTTTGAAATGTATCCCGACGCTTTCAATGCGCCAAATGTGTTGATCGAAGTATTCATTCGTTTAGTTAATTCGTTTTTTTCTATTCGTTTCGTAATCGTGAAAAATCATTTCACCCAATCCTTTCAACCCAGTATAAAATGCTTTGCCTTTGTTCGACTGTGTGAACTGTTCCACGAAAGATTGCAGATAAGGATCTTGCGCAATCATGAATGTGGTAATTGGAATGTGCATCTTGCGTGCTTGTGCAGCCATGGTGTAGCAGCGTTCAACAATATGTTCATCTAACCCGTTGCTGTTCTTGTAATATTGTCCGTCTGGCAAGCGAAGGCAGCTTGGCTTTCCGTCGGTGATCATGAAGATTTGTTTGTTCGTGTTCTTCTTTCTTCGAAGAATATCCATGGCTAACTCGAGACCGGCAACGGTGTTCGTGTGATACGGACCTACGTTCAAATAAGGTAAGTCTGCAATCTTTATGGGCCAGGCATCGTCGCCGAAGACAATTACATCGAGGGTATCTTTCGGATAGGAAGTCGTGATGAGTTCTGCCAATGCCATCGCCACTTTCTTCGCGGGAGTGATTCGATCTTCTCCGTATAGAATCATGCTGTGGCTAATGTCGATCATAAGCACGGTGCTCATCTGCGACTTGTGATGGGTGTCTTCCACCACCAAATCTTGTTCGGTTAGTTTGAAGTCGCCGACACCGTTGTTGATTTGCGCGTTCTTCAAACTTTCGGTCACTGAAATATTTTCGAATGAATCTCCGAATTGAAAACTTCGGAACTCTCCTGTTGCTTCATCGCCTTGTCCGCTTTTCTTGCTCTTGTGATTTCCTGCACCGCTCTTTCGAATCTTCCCGAAGATCTGATCCATGGCATTTTTCCGAAGCACGCGTTCTGTCTTGGCTGTAATGGCCATCTGCCCTTGTCCGTCGGGCAGAATCTCTTCCTTCAAATACCCCTTCTTCTTCAAGTCTTCCACGAAATCTTCCATGGTGTATTCGTCGGTTGTGAGGGTATACTCCTTATCTATTTCTCGCAACCATTCCAGCGCCTCATCTACATCTCCGGACGTGTGTGTAATGAGTTCACTGAACACATCGAACAGCCTCTCGAACGGAGAAAGATTGGGTTCTTCAAACGGCTTAAAAACATAACCAGACTTTTGCATGCAAAAGGAATTTAAGGAATAACATCACGCTCATTGAAAAGTTCAATGCGCAACGAAGTTACGTGAACTACGTAATTGGAAAATCGAAGATTTTATTCCTACTACGTAATTCCTATTTCATAATTGGAACTTCGTTGTTTTCTGATCAAAACCGAGCTCGCTCTGCGAGCGGAATCCGAAATGCCCCCAGCAGAGCTGGGGGATAGTGCAAAGATTAATAGTTATTCCTTAAGCAATTGGATTCAACTGAATTTTTATCCCCCACCTTCAGTGGGGGCATTACTCATGCCGCCCTAAGGGGCTGGGGAACTACGTTGTTGGAACTGCGTTGTTCCTATTTCATAATTCCTACTGCGTAATTGGAACTCTGTTGCTCTTTCACCGAAGGTTTAATCGCAACGCGATTGATTCGAAGAATTGATCATCGAAGATGATTGATCCGCAGGATTGAAGAATAAACAGCATATAAACTGCATATAAAAATTAGTGTTTATGCCAAATACCCTATTGAACTTTGCAAAAAAAGTACAATGGATAACCGCTTTACAGAAATTATAAAACTAATAGAACAATCGAGGTCGAAGGCGATTAGAGCTGTTAATACAGAATTGATAAATCTCTATTGGCTAATAGGAGAAAATATTTCCAATAAATTGAATAGTGCTGAATGGGGTGATTCTGTTGTGACGGAATTAGCCAATTACATTAAGAAAATTGAGCCGAATTTAAAGGGATTCTCTGACAAGAATATTTGGAGAATGAAGCAGTTTTATGAGGCTTATAAGGGAGATCTAAAACTCTCAACACTGTTGAGAGAAATTAGTTGGTCACATAATTTAGCAATTTTCTCTAGATGTAAAAACTCCGATGAAAGACTGTTTTATTTAGAAAAATGCATAAATGAAAACTACAGTTTTAGGGAGTTAGAAAGGCAAATCTCATCTTCTTTGTTCGAGCGGACGATGATTGGGAATTCAAAACTCTCACCACCGGTGAGAGAAATTCTAGATGCCGAAAAAAACGTCTTTAAAGACAGCTATGTATTTGAATTTTTAAGTTTGCCAGAACCACATAGCGAGGCGGATTTACAGAAGGGTCTGTTAAGACAAATGAAAAATTTTATTATTGAATTAGGTAAAGACTTCATCTTTATTGGTGAAGAATTTAAGCTTCAGGTTGGCGCGAGCGACTTTTACATAGATTTACTATTCTTCCACAGAGGCCTTCAATGTTTGATTGCTATTGAGCTAAAAGCCGATAAGTTTAAGCCGGAGCATATTGGGCAACTGAATTTCTACCTAGAAGCTTTAGATAGAGATGTTAAAAAACCGAATGAAAATCCTAGCATCGGTATTTTACTTTGTAAAGACAAAGACAACGAAGTAGTTGAATATTCTTTGAGCCGCAACTTATCTACTACTATGGTTTCGGAGTATAAAACACAGTTACCCGAAAAAAGAATTTTACAGAATAAATTGAAGGAAATTTCCGACAAAGTTGATAATCTTTAAATCGCGCTTCGATCAACGCTCCGATAAATCCGTAGGATTGATCACCGAAGGTGATTGATTGCGCAGCAATTGATCTGATGCAATCAGATTGATCATCGAAGATGATTGATCCGCAGGATTGAAGAATAAACAGCATATAAACTGCATATAAAAATTAGTGTAAATTCTATTTCCACAAAGTAGGTTTGTTGTGATAGAAAATGTAAATTTGAATATGCAATTGAATCGCGAAATAGAAATGCAATTACCGAAGATGGTCGAGTTATTCGAGCGTCATGAGGTATCGTGTGCTTCACTTTTCGGTTCGTGCATGAATGACAGATTTAACGAAGCTAGCGATGTAGATGTTCTTGTTGAATTTTCACCGCAAATTGATCCAATAGTTAAGGGCACTGCGTTGCTTGAACTGGAAGAAGATTTGGAACAACTGCTTCATCGCAAAGTCGATTTAATCAGCTATTCAGCAATTCGGAATCCCTATTTTCTATCAGAAGTGAACGAAACACGCATGATAGTCTACGGAACTGCGTTGTGAGAACTATGTTGTTGAAACTTCGTTGTTCCTACGGCGTAATTCCTATTTTATAATTGGAACTTCGTTGCTCTCTGATCAAAAAAGAGCTCGCTCTGCGAGCGGCATAGGTACTGCCCCCAGCAGAGCTGGGGGATAGAATTTTAGATAGTGCACTTGTCTTAAGAATTTGTGTTCATCTCAACCTTTATCCCCCAGCTCTGCTGGGGGCATTACTCATATCGCCCTAAGGGGCTCTGGAACTGCGTTATTGGAAAACCTTCGGTTTTATTCCTATTTCATAATTCCTACTGCGTAATTGGAACTATGTTGTTAATTCACCGAAGGTTTGATCGCAATGTGATTGATCTGAAAGATTGATTCGAAGAATTGATCACCGAAGGTGAGTGTTACTCCGCTATTTTTCAAAAGATTTCTTAATGGCTTCAAGTGTTGGAAGCTGAGCGCTAAATTCCTCAGGCAGTTCTTTTGAAGTGGAATAACTTGAGACCCCAATGGGATAGTTACTCTTTTTTAATGAATACTCTACAACAGTTCTGTTCTTCGATTTACAAATAATAATTCCTACTGAATCATTTTCATGAGGTAATCGTACTTTATCGTTCAACAAAGCCAGATAAAATTCCATTTTTCCCTTGTATTCGGGAATAAACTCTCCAACTTTAAGTTCAATTGCTACTAGACATTGAAGGGTTCTGTGAAAGAGAAGGAGATCAATGAAATACTCGTTTCCTTCCAATTGAATTTTAAATTGACTTCCAATAAATGAAAACTGATTTCCCATTTCAAGAAGGAATTTCTGAACATTATTGAGCAGTCCCTTTTCCAAATCCCTCTCAGAGTGATTAATATCCAACTCCAGAAAATCAAATAGATATTTATCCTTTAACGTTATTAATTTCTCTTTTGAATGATCGAGAAAACTATTTTGTGAATTCAGAATCTTCAGATGCGTTTCATTCTCAATTTCCCTAATCAGTTGAGCTTTGGTCCAACGCTCATACAAACATTTAGTTATGTAGAATGATCTGTCAGCCATACTTTTAACCCGTTTCAGAATTACAACGTTGTGTGTCCAAGGAATTTCTCGTACCAATGGTACGAGATTTTCATTTTGGTAATAGTTGTTGTAGAATTGAGCCATAAGCCAAAGATTTGCTGCGGAAAATCCAGATGATTTTGGAAATTCAAGCAGAAGTTCATCTGATAGTTTTTGCACAACACTTTTGCCCCAACCCAATTTTTGCTTTTCCGATATTGACCGTCCAATTTCCCAATACAGTTGAATCAACTGAATATTCACTTCTCGCATTGCAGCATATTGTGCAGAGCGAATCTTGTTTTTTATCTCATCAAAAAACGGAGTGTAAATTTTTGCTTCCATGTGGCAAATCTCTAGCAGCAATTTTGCATAAACACTAATTTTTATATGCAGGTTATATGCTGTTTATTCATCAATCTTTCAGATCAAGTACTTCGTGATCAACTCTTCGAATCAATCGCGCTGCGATCTACGCTCCGACAAATCCCTAGGATTGCTCACCAAAGGTGATTGATTGCAAAGCAATTGATCTGATGAAATCAGATTGATCATCGAAGATGATTTAAGATTATATTCGTAAACCGAAACCTTACTAATTTTAGAAATGAAATTTAATCTTTTACTCATTGTCGCGCTCGCCTTGCTGAATTGCAATGCATTTGCACAATCCATTACCCCTTCTGTCATCAATAGCACAGGAGGAACCGCAAATGTTGGAAATTTAATTGTCGATTGGAATGTGGGCGAGTCAATGATTACCACGCAAACGAATGGAATTATTGTCACGAACGGACAGCTTCAGCCGGTAGATGAAATTATTTCGGTGGAAGAATTGAATACCAATTGGAATATCTCTGTTTATCCGAATCCAACACGCGACGAGTTTGTAATTACCGCACCAAATGCAGGAGTGTTTGAAGCCTCACTTTTCGATTTAGCAGGAAAATTCATTTCGAAACAAACCTTAATGTCAACCAACCGAATGGACGTTCGGTCGTTGGCAAACGGAAGTTATTATTTGCAAGTTAGAAACATTACATCTCAAGAATTCAAGACCATTTCTTTAATCAAAGCCAACTAAGATGAACTTAAGATCCAAATTAATCTTCCCCTCTCTTACCCTTTTCTTATCTTTTCTTACCTTTTTAGCAAGCGCTCAAGCCCCGCTGCAAATCCCTTATCAAGGAGTTGCGCGCGATGCACAAGGCGCTGCGTTGCAGAATCAAAACATTACATTGCTTCTTGCAATTGAAGACATTTCGGGAACTGAATTATTTTCTGAGACTCACAGCACGACAACCAATCAGTTTGGATTATTCAATGTAAAAATTGGAAGTATTTCTACAATACCTTCAAACCTTTGGAGCAACGGTGATCGTTTTCTTCATGTGAAAATGGATCCAACTGGAGGGTCGGTATTCACCGATTTAGGAACAACGCAATTCTTAAGTGTTCCTTATGCCCTTTACGCTGAAACATCGAATACTCCTGGTCCGCAAGGACCTGCTGGGGCGACTGGACAGCAAGGTCCTGCCGGAGCTACTGGACCGCAAGGTCCTGCTGGGGCAACTGGTGCTGATGGTGTAAGCGTAACAAATGTTGCCGTAAGTGGAAACAATTTAGTAATTACTTTATCGAATGGGCAAACACAATCAGTATACATTCCTAACACAGGCAATGCAAGCAATTCAAACTCAATTTTATACACTATAATAGGATTCTAATTATGAAAAAATTACTTTTTGCAGCTTTTCTAGCTACTGCTGCCTTTGGGATAAAGGCACAAGGGAATTTACAATTTAACCAAGTGCTAAATTTTAGTTATGGTTCTTCATACTCAACACCTCAAGGAAAAGTACTGAAAATTGAATCTATTAATTTTAACAGTCCAGTAATTATAAGTCCACTAACAAATTGTATTACCGGTAGTCAAACTCAGTGTATTTATCAAAGCTTGAATTACCTCGTATTAGGTGATATTATTTTTTCAAGTAATACTATATATTCATATACCAATGGGGGTTGTATAAATTGCCCTCAAACTAATTCCACTTCAACAACATCTTCAACGTTTAACTTGCCAATTTGGCTACCTGCGGGAAAAACAGTGTCGGTACTAGCCGAAGGTATTCACATTTCGGCAATCGAATTCAATATTGTTCCTTAAGACATGATTTGTTGAAATAATTATAGTTTTCAGAAAATTATAAGAAATGCTGGAGAACTGCGTTGTTGCCTTTCATCCGGAACGGTCATCGAACTTGTTCGTCATCAATCGCAGATTGTCATCACGAAGTGTCATCCACGCAGTGGTCATCACGAAGTGTCATCCTTCGAAGAAGGTCATCACACAAAGTGTGTCATCGGCTTCGCGATCAAGAAATCCCACTCCAATCACTCTTCTTCTTCTTCAACCTGAACAACTCTTCGCGAATAGGCGTGCTGCTTTCGCTAGATAAATTCGGATCTTCCGTAAGCCATTCGATCGCTATGTTGCGAGCGGCAGCCATCATCTGTTGGTCCTTCACCATGTCTGCTATGCGCAATTGCAAGACACCGCTCTGCGCTGTGCCCGCCAAATCGCCCGGACCGCGTAGGCGTAAATCCACTTCTGCTATTTCAAATCCGTCCGTCGTGCGAACCATCGTCTCCATGCGCAACTTCGTATCATCACTGAGCTTATGTCCGGTCATAAGAACGCAATAACTCTGATCGGCCCCACGCCCTACCCTGCCGCGTAACTGGTGCAACTGCGATAAGCCAAATCGCTCGGCACTCTCTATGACCATTACACTCGCATTCGGAACATTCACCCCGACTTCAATAACCGTGGTAGCGACCATGATCTGCGTCTTCTTCTCTATGAATTGCTTCATCTCGAAATCGCGATCTTCCGCTTTCATCCTTCCATGAACAATGGAAATAAAATACTGCGGAGATGGAAAGGCGCGCGACATACTCTCGTATCCGTCGAACAAATCTTTGTAGTCCATCTTCTCGCTCTCTTCAATCATCGGATAAACAACATAGACCTGACGTCCTAACGCAATTTCCTGACGAATAAATTCAAACAACATCAACCGATAAGCATCGGTGTGCCACTGCGTATTCACCGGCTTTCTTCCCGGAGGAAGCTCGTCAATAATACTCACATCTAAATCGCCATACACCGTCATGGCCAGCGTGCGCGGAATAGGCGTTGCGGTCATGACTAAAATATGCGGAGGCAAAGCCGCTTTCTTCCACAAGGCCGCGCGCTGCGCAACACCAAAGCGATGTTGCTCATCGATAACCACCAATCCCAAATTCGCAAATTCAACAACAGGTTCTATCAACGC
>CANGEF010000080.1 GCA_947452685.1 Flavobacteriales bacterium
CCCATCCCTCCATCCAACCCTAAAACCTGCCCCGTCATCCAACTGCTTTTGTTGCTTAAGAGGAAGGTGATGGCTTCTGCTAAATCGTTCGGTTGGCCTATTCTGCCGAGCGGATGACGCTTGTTAGAGGCTTCGAGTTTTTCGGGCGTGTTGATGAATTTGTCGGCCAATTGCGTTTGTGTTAGCGATGGGGCAACGACGTTCACGCGAATCTTCGGAGCCAATTCTGCTGCTAAACTTTTAGCCAAGCCTTCCAATGCGCCTTTCGCCATAGCCACACTCGCGTGAAAGGGCATGCCCAATTTCACAGCAACGGTGCTGATGAACACGATAGAGGCCGACTCTGATTTTTTCAAATAGGGAAGTGCCAACTGCGTTGCCTTCAGCGCGCCGTAGGCGTTAATGTTCATGTCGGAAAGAAACACTTCGTGAGAAATGCGGTGAGCAGGAAGTAAGTTTATACTGCCCGGACAATACACCAATCCGTCTAAAACCAATCCTTCCGGAAGATTCAACGCATCGTCTTCAATATTCCAAATAAAACTGTTCACATGGGAAGAGGCTTCGCGTGAAGTGAAGTAAACCGCATGTCCTTGCGCTTCGAGCAATTCTACCGTAGCAGCACCAATGCCCTTCGAACCACCAATAACTAAATAATTCATTACTTGTCGAGGTTAACGTATTTCAAGAATTCATTGCGAGTGGCTTCGTTGTTGAAAGCACCCGAATAAGATGAGGTAACCGTTGCGCTGTTGAAGTCCTGCACGCCGCGACTGCTCACGCACAAGTGAACAGCATCTATAAGCACTGCCACATCATCTGTTTCCATTACACGTTTCAACTCTTCAGCAATCTGAATGGTGAGGCGCTCTTGCACTTGCGGACGCTTCGCGAAGAATTGCACAATGCGATTCAATTTAGAAAGTCCAATTACTTTTCCGTTTGAAATGTAAGCCACATGCGCCTTTCCAATGATGGGGACGAAATGGTGCTCGCAGTTCGAATAGAACGTAATGTTCCGTTCAACCAACATTTCCTTGTACTGGTATTTGTTTTCGAAAAGTTTTATTGCTGGTTTGTTTTCTGGATTCAATCCTGAAAAAATTTCTTTGATGTACATCTTGGCCACGCGATGCGGGGTTCCCTGTAATGAATCATCCGTTAAATCAAGTCCCATGATGTTCATGATGTCTCGAAACTTCTCTTCAATTTGGGCTATCTTCTCGTCATCGCTCAATAAAAATGCATCGTCACGCATAGGCGTTTCAATGGAGGTCATCACATGCTGATCTCCCATTTCGTCGATTTGAATGGCAATGAGTTCTTTTTCTGTCTGTATCATTCGTCTTAGTTATAAAGTTTAAACCACTTAAATTGAACTTTGTTCGAATCCATTATATTTGTAGAATACCTAAACCTAGAAATATGTCACTTTGGAGGAAAAAAGATTTAGCCGCAATGCTATCGGAAGCGGAGGGCGGAGAGAAATCGTTAAAGAGAACGTTGGGCGCCTTTCAGTTGGTAGCTCTTGGAGTGGGCGCCATTATTGGTGCTGGTTTATTTGTTAGAACTGCTGCTGCTGCTGCAGAAGCTTCCGGAAATGGAGTAACCCTTTCTTTTATTGTTGCAGCCATTGGATGTGCGTTTGCTGGATTGTGTTACGCAGAATTCGCAGCAATGATTCCAATTTCAGGAAGTGCCTACGCATACTCTTTCGTTACCATGGGCGAGTTAGTTGCCTGGATCATCGGATGGGCGTTGGTTATGGAATACGCATTGGGTGCGGCCACTGTATCTATCGCATGGAGCGAATATTTAAATAATTTATTTGGAGGAACCATACCTTACGAATGGTGCCACTCGCCGTTTGAAAGTATTCAATACTTAACCGGAGAGGCCATGAATCAGGCAACGACATTGATTCCTGATTTGTCGAAATCAATTCACCACGGAAAATTGATTTTATCTGCAGAACAATTAGAGAAACTTCCATCGTTAGCGGGTTCGGTTCAAACGGCATCTGGAATTATCAATGCTCCGGCGTTGTTGATTTTATTTATGCTAACGCTTCTTCTTATCAAAGGAACCAAGGAGTCTGCATTCGTGAATGCGATTATTGTGTTTTTGAAAGTGGCGATTGTATTGGTGTTCATTTTTATCGGATGGCAGTTCATTAACCCGGATCACTATTCGCCATACTTAATCCCTGAAGGGGTGAAAGGCCACGAAGGATTCTTCGATTGGGGTTGGGGCGGTGTTCTTGGGGGTGCTGGAATTGTATTCTTCGCCTTCATTGGATTCGATGCCGTATCTACTGCAGCGCAAGAAGCGAAAAACCCGAAGCGCGATATGCCAATCGGAATCTTGGGTTCGTTGGTGGTGTGTACCATCTTATACATTTTATTCGGACACGTATTAACAGGCGTTGCACCATGGTCAGATTTCGGTGATCCTGCTTTAGGAAAAGAGGCATCAGTAACGTACACGATTTCCACCTACATGAAAGGATACGAGTGGTTGGGAACAACAGTGAATGTGGCTATCCTAGCTGGTTTCTCGAGTGTAATCTTGGTTATGTTAATGGGACAAAGTCGTGTGTTCTATTCGATGAGTAACGACGGTTTGTTGCCGAAGGCATTCGGAGAATTGCATCCGCGTTTCAACACGCCTTACAAAGCAAACTGGATTCTATTCTTATTCGTGGGATTGTTTGCAGCGTTTGTACCGGGCAGTGTTGCTGGTGATTTAACTTCTTTCGGAACGCTGTTCGCGTTTATTCTTGTGAGCGCTGGCGTTTGGATCATGCGTGTGAAGAATCCTGAATTTGTTCGTCCATTCAAAACTCCGTTGGTTCCATTGGTTCCAATCTTGGGTATTCTTGTATGCGGCGCCATGATAGCTTCTTTGGATGAGCAAACATTGAAAGTTGCTGGAATATGGATGGCACTTGGGTTGTTGATCTATTTCGGATATTCAAGAAAGAACTCGCATCTTCACCCGAAGAAATAAGCTTTTATATTGAAATGGAAAGAGCAGCTTCGGCTGCTCTTTTTTGTTTGTAGAATATGTTGAACATTAAAAAACCCGGAACGTTTTCCGGGTTCTTTAATACCTTAACCTAAACCTTAACTAAACTTTTTGTAACGAAAGAATATCGTTATGGTAGTTATAACGGAGAAGTTTTAAAAAGGTTGCAATTATTTTGAAAAAAAATTAAGTCTTCTGTTTCTCCCGCTTGGCAGCAGGGAAAAGAATGTTGTTCAAGATAAGTCTGTAACCCGCTGAATTCGGGTGAAGCGACAGGTCTGTTGGCGGATCGCCTACGCGGTGCTGGTAGTCTTCCGGATCATGACCGCCATAATACGTCCATTGCCCTTGTCCCATTTCGCCGTGAATGTACTTCGCACATTTAATGTTCTTCGATTCGCCCATTACCGTGACTTCGCTTTTGATGTACCCTTCTCGGAAGGAAGTCGTTTGTCCCATGAATCCGTGAATCACCTGCGTGTGGTTCTGCGTAAGTATGGTTGGAATAATGTCCCACTTCGCTGAAAAATCGAACAGCGTGAAGAAGTCGTTCTCCTCTTTCACCTTCAAATGGTCTTCTGTTCCATCGATGTTGGAAAACTCATAGACCATTGGGTCTTTAATGATGTTGTAATTCTGAAAAGCAAAGCCCTGCGCGAAATCAAGTTTCTTCTGCGCATTCGGATCACTCGGATCACCGTCGAAGACGCTTTCCACCATGTCTGTGCCTTGTGCCGCCAAAGCAATGTCGTATGAGTCTGTTCCACTGCACATGGTAAACAGAAATCCCCCGCCTAAAACGAAGTTCTTAATGTTCACCGCCACTGCACGCTTCATTTCAGAGACTTTGTTGAATCCCAACTTCGCTGCAGTGGCTTCTTGGTTTCGAACCTCTTCTCTATACCAGGGCGCCATGTTATAAGCCCCGTAGAACTTTCCATATTGACCCGTAAAGTCTTCGTGGTGCAAGTGAAGCCAATCGTATTCCGGAAGTTTTCCAGTTATAATTTCTTCATCATAAATACTCGTATACGGAATTTCAGCGTAGGTAAGGACTAGCGTTACCGCATCATCCCAAGGCTGCTTGCCTAGCGGAGTGTACACTGCAATCTTCGGAGCCACTTCCAACTTCACCTTTTCCATGTTTACTTCCGGATCGGCTATTTCTTGATAAATGGCTTGAACTTGTGCATCTGCAATGACTTGAAAACTTACCCCGCGCTCGGTGCACTTTTTTTGAATGGTCGGAATGTTTTCCATCAGAAAACTTCCGCCACGGTAATTCAACAACCATTCAATGGGTAGCTTCTGTTCCAAAACCCAGTAAGCGATGCCATAGGATTTAATGTGGTTCTGCTGCGATTCATCCATTGGAATAAGCAACATGCCCGCAAAGCAGGAGTTCCCCAAGAGGGCTAAAGCCAATATGACAAGTGATTTGCGCATGCTTCAAAGATACTCACGACGAAGAACAACGCAAGTCCTAAAAAATTGTGTGTGCTTTTGGTTGAAAAGTCGGTTTGACCTTCCTACTTCGAATGGCTAACTTTGCAAAAAATAATTACACCATGAAATTTTTCATAGACACAGCAAATCTTGATCAAATTAGAGAAGCAAAAGACTTAGGCGTTCTAGACGGAGTAACCACCAATCCTAGCTTAATGGCGAAAGAGGGTATCTCTGGAACAGATCGCGTTATGAAACACTACGTTGACATTTGCGAAATTGTTGGAGACGGAGATGTAAGTGCGGAAGTCATTGCAACTGATTTCGAAGGAATGGTGAAAGAAGGAGAAGATTTGGCTGCTTTGCATGAAAATATTGTGGTGAAAGTTCCAATGACGAAAGACGGAGTAAAAGCGATTCGTTATTTCACAGACAAAGGAATTCGCACGAACTGCACATTGATTTTCTCTGCAGGACAAGCGCTTCTTGCGGCTAAAGCAGGAGCGACTTATGTTAGCCCATTTGTGGGACGTTTGGACGATATTTCTACAGACGGAATTGATCTGATTGAACAAATCAGAACCATCTTTGATAATTACGGATTCGATACTGAAATCCTTGCAGCTTCTGTTCGTCACCCCATGCACGTCATTGCTTGCGCAGAGATTGGAGCAGATGTTATGACCGGACCGTTAAGCGTGATCTTGCAATTGTTGAAACACCCATTAACAGACATCGGATTGGCGCAGTTCCTTGCCGATCACAAGAAAGCTGCTGAAGCGAAATAATTTTGATTTCCATATCAGACAACAACGCTGATTACACAGCGGCGGAGCTTATTCGAAAGCAAGGAATTTGTATTCTTCCAACAGATACAGTGTATGCTTTTGCTTGTGCGTTGTCAGATAAAAAAGCGATAGAGAAAATGGCTCAATTGAAAGGCGTGCGTTTAGATAACGCGCGCTTTTCTATTGTGTGCAACGACCTTTCACACTTAGCCACATTTACCAAACCTATTTCAACGCCATATTATCGCGCATTGAAAAGGCACACTCCCGGCATGTTTACTTTTCTGTTGGAAGCAAGCAGCCTCGTTCCAAAATTGTTCACATCACGCCGAACCACCATTGGCCTTCGTGTTCCCGATCACGAATTTCTTCAACGCGTGCTTACCCAATTGGGTGAACCCCTTGTGGTTTCTTCCGTTCATAGAAAAGTAAACAAGGAAGAGTATCCGCTTGAGGCCATCGATCTGGAAGAAGATTGGTCGAACGAGGTGGCTGAAATTTTCTTTGAAGACACTTCTAAAATGTTACTTTCTACGGTCGTAGATTTTTCCGGATTGAATCCGGTGGTTGTTCGCCATGGGGCGGGGGAGTGGAATCCCTAAACAATAACCATAAACAATTGCTCGTTCGCAAGTTTCAGAAATAGCCCATTCTCACGAAGGTGGTCTTGGTAATTTCACATTGACAAATTGTGACTATGAGAAAAATTGCACTGGGTTTTGTTTTACTTGTTTTGGGCGCCACTTCTGTGTTTGCTCAAAAGTCTTACGAAAAAGTTGTGCCCGAGCGAATCTATCGCGAAGCACTGAATCTTTTCGAAAATGAAAAATTCGTTCCAGCGAAGGAAGCGTTTGAGAGATATCTTTCCGTAACTACCGGAAACGATAGCTATCGCGCAGATGCGGCCTATTACCAAGGGCTCTGCGCCATGAACCTGTTTCATCCAGATGCTGAATACTTGCTCACCACCTTCGTAAGAAACCATCCCGATTCACACTGGTGTCAGAGTGTTTATTTGGAATTGGCGAACTTCAAGTACAAGAGTAAATCGTACAAGCAATCACTCGAGTGGTTCAACAAAGTGGAAGAAAAACAATTGCTTCCCGACGAGCGTCCGTCGTTCTATTACAAGCGTGGCTTCGTCAAATTCGATCAGAAACAATTCGCAGATGCTCGGGTAGATTTCGCGAAAGTGAAAGACGGAGATTCTGAATATAAAGCCGCAGCAACCTACTACTACGCCTACATGGCCTATACCAGCAAAGACTATCAGGTGGCCTTGGAATCTTTTTCGAAGTTGAAAGAAGACAAGGACTTCAAGTCGGTGGTTCCGTATTTCATCTCGCAGATTTATTACGTGCAAAAGCGTTTCGACGAGTTGTTGGCTTACGCGCCTCCGTTGATCAATGCGGAAGAAAATGTGAAAAACAATTATCCGAATGCCAACGAAGAAATTGCACACTTAATCGGAGATGCTTATTTCACGCAAGAGAAATATGCAGAGGCCTTGCCATATTTAGAGAAGTACCACAAGTCTCCAACAGCTAAACCTTCCGTTGAAGATTATTATCAATTGGGATTCTGTTATTATCGCAACGGAAGCTTCGAACGCGCAGTGGATGCCTACTCACACTGCACGAAAGAAGACTCTCCAACTTCACAATTGGCGAACTACAACATCGGAGACTGCTATTTGAAATTGGAACAAAAAGAATATGCGCGCACCGCTTTCGAAGCCGCTTCCAAGCAAACGCATAACCTCGATGTGCAAGAAGACGCGTTGTTCAACTACGCGAAATTAGCTTTCGAACTATCGTACAACCCTTTCCACGAAGCCATTTCAGCGTTTGAAGGGTACTTGGAAAAATATCCGAACTCTGCACGTCACGATGAAGCTTATGAGTTCTTGTTGAATGTGTATTTGAAGACAAGAAACTACGAACGCGCCCTGACTTCATTGGATAAAATGAAAGTGAAAGACATTCGTGCGAAAACTTCTTACCAGATTGTTGCTTTCAATCGTGGGGTGGAATTGTATCAAGCGGAAAGCTTCGCGAAGTCTGAAGAGTATTTCACAAAATCGTTGGAATATCCTGTGAACACGTACCTCATGGCACAGGCGAAATATTGGATGGGGGAGATCAACTACCGTCAGAATAAATATCCAAAAGCGAAAGAGTATTACCAAGCATGTATCGCAGAGCCTGCAGCGTTCAATTCTGAATACTACGCATTGGCAAACTACAGTTTGGGATACACATTTTTCAAATTGGGCGTGGCGCAAAAAGACTACGATGCTTCGAAGCCATATTACGCCAACGCGAACACCGCGTTCAGAAAATTCGTGGATTCGAAAGAGGCTGACGATGTGAAAAAAGGCGATGCATACTTAAGAATTGGAGATTGCTTCTTCGTTTCGAAAAGCTACAAGCAAGCCATAGAGAGTTATTCGAAAGGAAGTCCTGCACAAAAAGATTACATTCTTTTTCAGAAGGCGCTTTGTGAAGGGTATGAAGGAAACAATGCGGGGAAAATTAATTTGTTGAAGTCTTTAGTAGATTCCGAAAGTAATTCGAAGTTCAAGGTAGACGCGGCGTTCGAGTTGGGAACCACCTACTTGAGTGAAGGGAAAAATTCAGAGGCGAAAGAAGTCTTTCTTCAATTAATGGCCGACGAGCCCACTTCCAACTACACCCGAAGAATCTTGGTTGACCTCTGTCTAATATACAAGAACGAAGAAAACGACGCGAAGGTGAAGTCTACCTGGAATACGCTTTACACGAATTATGGCAACGATAAAATTCTAGAGGATGCCTTGGAAATTGTTAAGCCTGTTTTGATCGACGATGTTGAATTCCAAAATCAGATTACCCATTTAACGGTGGCCAATGTGAGTGCGTTGGAGATTGAAAATGGAGTGTTCACGAAAGCTTCTGGACCAGCCTATGCAGGTGAATGCGCCAAAGCGAAAGGAAAGTTAGAGTCCTACTTGAATCAATATCCACAGGCCGTTCATGCGGCAGAAGCAAACTTCTTACTTGCCGATTGCTTCAAGAATGAAGGGAACAAAGAGTCGGCAATCACTTATTACGAGCGGGTGATTGCCTTGCCATTCTCGGACTTCACCGAAGAAGCGCTGAACAACGCTGCAGACATTCGTCTTCAACAAGGTGAGTATGCCAATGCCATTGGACACTTGTTGAAAATTGAAAGTGCTGCTGTTTCTAAAAAGAAAGTTGAGGATGCTCAAATGGCTTTGCTTGTGGCTTACTACAACATTGAAGAAATGGGATTGGCTAGAGAATACGCCGACAAGGTCATTGCAGATGCTTCTGCCAATGCCGACAATCGCGCGAAGGCTTATTTGTGGAGAGGTAGAATGAAAATGAAGGAAGAAGAATTCGCGAGCGCATTGGAAGATTATGCAGAAGTTGCGAAACGAGGAGGCGAAGGTGCAGCTGAAGCGGCTTTCCAGAATGCCTATGTGGAATACAAACTGAATGAATTGGACAAGGCGGAAAAATCTATTTTCAAGTTGATTGAAAAGTATTCATCTTTCGAAAAATGGAGGTTTGAAGCCATTCTGCTTTTATCCGATGTGTATGTGGCTAAACCCGATTACTATCAAGCTAGAAAAACCATTGATGC
>CANGEF010000081.1 GCA_947452685.1 Flavobacteriales bacterium
AGGAACTGTGGTTGGAAGAAATGCTGACGGCAGCGATATATACTTAGACATTTACTCGGCTGGGTTCAATGCATCATTTTCCTTACCTACTCAGGAATCACAAATTGTTGGTATTAATCAAGTGGTGCCTGTAACCGCAAATTCTTCTTCGCCTTCAAACATGACTATTTCAGTGAATGGAAGTCAGGTTGCCTCTGGCACAGGTGTTACTTCATTGAATTATAATTTTAGTCAAAGTGTTTCTGGCGAGTATCACATAACTATGTCAGCTGTAAACGGATCAACTACTATAACAGATGAAAAGGTTGTGATTATTCTTCCTCCAGTTAGCATTGCTGCCGCTCCAGCAGGCACAATTGACGGAGTTAACCTTACATCCAGTAATGGTGTCCGCTTACAATTGTACGCTCCGAACAAAAGTTTTGTTTTTGTAATTGGAGATTTCAATAACTGGCAATTGGATTTGAGTTATTTGATGAACCGCACACCGGATGGAAACACCTATTGGTTGGATATTCCAAATTTATCTCCTGGAGTTGAATATCGCTTTCAGTATTACATAGATATGGAAGGCATGAAAGTGGCTGACATCTATTCAGATAAAATTTTGGATCCTTGGAACGACAGTTGGATTCCTTCAACGACTTATCCTAATTTAATTTCTTATCCGGTTGGGCTAACCTCTGAACCCGTTTCTGTTTTTAGAACTGATCCACCTGCATTCAATTGGACTGATCAAAATTTCTCTCGCACCGCTAAAACGAAGTTGGTTGTTTATGAATTATTGATTCGAGATTTCCTTGCAGACAGAACGTATGCTTCATTGACTGATTCTTTGGATTACCTGGCTAATCTGGGTATTACCGCAATAGAATTAATGCCCATCAATGAGTTTGAAGGAAATGACAGTTGGGGTTATAATCCCGACTTCTATTTCGCTCCAGATAAAGCCTACGGAACAGCAGAAGCGCTTAAGAACTTTGTAAACGAAGCTCACCTTCGTGGAATTGCTGTTGTTATGGACATTGCTTTGAACCACAGTTTTGGGTTGAACCCGATGGTACGCATGTATTTCGATGCCAATGCAGGAACTTGGGGACAACCTACTGCAAGCAATCCATGGTTCAATCAAACGCCAAAACACGATTTCAATGTTGGTTATGATTTCAACCACGAAAGTCTTCAAACAAAGAATTTTGTTAAACGTGTTTTAACACATTGGATGCAGAATTACCACATCGATGGTTATCGATTCGATTTGTCTAAGGGTTTTACTCAAAATAACACATTAGGGAATACAGCTGCATGGGGTGCTTATGACCAAAGTCGCATTAACATTTTGACGGACTACTATAACCACATGCAAACGGTTGAGCCTGGATCTTATGCCATTTTGGAACATTTCGCAGATAACAGCGAAGAGACTGTGTTGAGCAACAACGGAATGATGTTGTGGGGAAATTTGAATCATGAGTATATGGAAGGTTCAATGGGTTACGCCTCTAACTTTTCTTGGGGGAGCTATCAGAATCGCGGTTGGAACAATGCAAACCTTGTAACATACGCCGAAAGCCATGACGAAGAGCGCATGATGTATAAAGATCTTCAATACGGCGCGAGTAGCGGTTCATACAACATTACCAGTTTGAATACAGCTTTGAAAAGACAAGAGTTATCGCACTGTTTATTGATTCCGATTCCTGGACCAAAGATGATGTGGCAATTTGGTGAACTTGGTTATGATTATACAATTGGAACCTGTTCTGATGGAGTAACTGTAGATTTAGCGAATTGCAAAACTTCAGCAAAACCTGTTCGTTGGGACTATTGGGACAATCAGAATAGAAAGCACTTGTATAAGGTTACTGCTGCCTTGAATAATCTCAAAAAAAATGAGCCCGTTTTTTCCACCACCAATTTCAATATTGATTTAGCAGGTTATGGTAAACGTGTTCACTTGAACGGAACAAACAATGCAGTAATCGTTGGGAATTTCCAAACAACTTCTCTTAATATGATACCCGGATTTCAGCACACAGGAACATGGTACGACTATTTTACAGGAAACTCATTCCAAGTAAATGATTTGGGAGCTACATTCTTTTATGAGCCTGGTGAATATCATGTTTATACAGATTATCAATTGGCTGTTCCAGACCTAAGTACTTCATTGGAAGAAGTTATGGCATTCGCCAAATCTGACTTTATGATTTGGCCAAACCCTTCAAACGATATCGTAAATGTGGCTTACAACATGAGTCAAGCCTCAACTGTTCAAATTGTTTTGCGTGATTTAACCGGAAGAGTCGTTTCTTCTTTCAGTACTCAAGGAATTTCTGGAATCAATAAGACGGAATGGAATTTATCGGAAAACAACATTTCTGCTGGTTCTTATATTATCTCTGTTGAAACGGAGAGCACAAGAGAATCGGCACCCTTTATTTGGAATCCATAAATTGAAATTTACGAACAACGAGAAAGTGTATGTTGGACACGAAGTAAAAACTCGATATATTAGCGCGACTTAAACCTAAACAAATTTTATTTTTCATATGTCAAAACTCTATAAAACAAGTGTTCTTACTGTGTTTATAGCATTGTTCTCTGTAGTTTCTTGGGGGCAATCGATAAGTGGTGTAGTTACAGATGAGGAGAATCGTCCCATTCCTGGGGCTTTTGTTTTAGTCAAGGGAACTTCCAATGGAACGGCGAGTGATCAAGTTGGAAATTACACGTTAAAAACGGGTTCTGGAACTTTCGAATTGGAAGTTAAGGCTTTGAATTTCGCAACTTTCAATAAGACCATTACAGTTGGAAATTCTGATGTAAAACAAAATTTCAAGTTAAGTTCAGGAAGTTTAACTCTTGACAATGTTGAGATTGTTGGTTACGGAATTGAGCGTAATCGTCCGAGTACCGGGTCTATTGCAAAAATCAGTGGTAAAGATATTGCGGCCATTCGCACACCGAGCTTTGAAGCAGCGCTTCAGGGACAGGCGGCAGGATTGCAAGTATCACAAGGATCGGGTATCGCAGGTGCAGGATCATTGATCCGCATTCGCGGAACAGCATCAGTGTCTGCTGGTGGAGATCCGCTCTACATCATCGATGGTATTCCTATGACCCAAGATTATTTCTTGCGTGGAAACAGTGGAGCCTTGAATAACAATCCGCTTGCTACTATTAATCCGAATGACATTGAAAAGGTGGAGGTACGTAAAGATGCTGCTGCTGCTGGTGAATACGGTTCTCGTGCTGCGAATGGTGTCATTATTATTACCACCAAACGTGCTAAAGAAAAAGGTTGGAAATTCGACTACGGATTGAATGCAGGTATCTCTACTCCTGCTTCTACTCCAAATATGCTTAACACTTCAGAATATTTGCGTATTCGTCAAGAAGCATGGGAGAATGATGGTGGAACTGGATACGTATGGTTACCCAATATGTCTTCAGCAACTGACGATGCGGCCACTCGAAAAGCAGCTTATCTGAAAGCAGGAAAAACCGATACGGATTGGATTAAGCAAACGGTTGGACGTGGAAATAAATACGGTACTAATTTTTCGGCGCGATATGGTGGAAAGAAACACAATGTTTATTTCTCTGTTGGATATGATGACAACCAAAGCTTCTTATTGGGAAATAGCTACAAGCGTATTTCAGCCCGTGTAAATCCTGAATTCCGTTTAGGAGATAAGTTGAAATTAAATCTTTCCTTATCTGGAACTCGTGGATTGAACAAGCGTGTAGATGCTGCATGGTCCGGAGGATTGGGAGACGCCATGTCTAATGCTCTTCCTTATTATCCCGTATACCACACCGATACGACCTATAATTCTTCTGGGCAAGTTGTGAACAAACCGGGGGATTATTTTTATTGGAGAGATGAATTCGGAAATGTAAAGAACCCTGTAGCCTACCGAGAGCAGTTGCGATGGACAACGATTGAGGATCGTGTAATTAATACGGGTCGTTTGATTTATATGCCGAAGAAAAACCTTTTCATTATTGCTACTGGGGGTATGGATTGGATGCATATAGGAGAAAACAAATTAACACCTGCGACTTTCGATTTATCTAATGGACAAGGAAGTTTCAGCAATGATCAACGTTTGGTTCGAAACTACAGTTACAACATTACGGCTGAATATAGCAAGGAGCTTCTTCCTGAATTGAATGCATCTTTATTGGTAGGTCATGAATTACAGCATTCAAAGACTGAGTTCATAAATGATTACATTCCGAATTTGGACAATACAGTTGCGGAATTTTCCGATGTACAAAACAATCCAAATACGCGAGTTCGCACCGTTGGAAATCCAAATCAATTTAGTTTCTTGGGCTTCTTTGCGAAATACAACATGAACTACAAATCGAAGTATTTCTTGGAAGCGAGCATTCGTAGAGACGGTAGCTCTCGTTTCGGAGTAAACAACAAATTCGGAAATTTCCCTTCGGCCTCATTGGGATGGATCATCTCTGAAGAAGATTTTTTAAAGAATAGCAAATCAATTAACTATATGAAACTGCGTGCGAGTTTCGGTTTAACAGGTAATTCTGATATTCCAGCGAATGCGCAATATGCGTTGTATAGTGCAGCTAACAACGGAACGTATTACAACCAAAACCCAATTCTTTATCCAACGCAAGCTGGTAATCCTAACTTGAAGTGGGAAACAACCAAGAACTTCTCTGTTGCATTGGAAACAGGATTTTGGCAAGACCGATTGACTGTAACTCTTGAAGGCTACAGAAAATACAGTCGTGATGTATTGATGAATGTGAGCCTTCCTGCCAGTACCGGTTTCACCAATTTCTGGGACAATGTTGGACAAGTATTGAATGAAGGAGTTGAATTGACAACTGTTGTGAATTGGACCAAAAACAAAAAGTTCACGGCGCGTACCAGTGCAAACTTCTCATACAACTACAACGAATTGGTGAGTATTGGAAATTACACTCCAGATGCTGTATCAGGCGGAACCAACGATTCTCGTGTATTGGTTGGAAAGCCAATTGGTTCCTTCTATTTAGTTGCGTTTGATCATATCGATGCGCAATCTGGACTTCCAGTATACCGCACTCCACAAGGAAACTATACAACAGATTACGACAACAGCATTCGTAATTATGTGGGTAATGGTTTGCCAAAAATGATGGGTGGTTTAACACAAACTTTTGGATGGAAGAACTTTAGTTTATCGGCTCTTTTCACGTATAGCTTGGGTGCTCGAATTTTCGATTCAAGCGCGAAGCGCCAATTGGGCGTTGTTTCAAGTTGGAATATGCGACAAGAAATTTTAGACCGTTGGACTGCCCCAGGCGATCAGTCTACTTTTGGAAGATTAACCTTAGATGAAACTACTTATGGATTGCCAGATGGTTTCCCTTGGTGGAATACTTCGTTGTTCATGTATAAGGCTAGCTACATGCGCTTGAGAAATTTAGCTTTAAGCTATACCTTCCCTAACGAGGTTACGAAGAGAATGAAAATGACAGGATTGAACATTGGTTTAAGCGTTACCAATTTGTTCACCATTACGAACTTCCCTGGATTGGATCCTGAAGTTGTTCGTGACTTTGAAAACGCGCAAGACAGGAACTTAAGTCCAAACGTGACTTATTTAACTCCTATGCAGGAGCGTAGTTTCAACATTCGCTTAAACGCTAACTTCTAATTCGAACGAACATGAAAAAGATATCTTACTTCATTTTAGCTATTGGATTAGCACTTGGAATTGCCTCTTGTGAGAAAATGTTGGAATATCCTCCGGAAGGAGCAATTCTAGCTGCCGACGCATTGAAAACTCCAGACGACGCTCAGCGATTACTGAACAGTTGCTACGACGTGATTGCAAATTTGTTCGATGGAAAATACCAGAACATTTGTGAGCTCATGAGCGACAATGTTGCTGAACCAAACGGATTGGATTTCAACGCCGTTTACAACCGTGAAACGAACTTCTTCACTCCTACTACAAACGGAACCTATGGTGATTTTTACTACGCTATCTACCGTTGCAATTCCTTGATGAAGAACTTCGATTTGATCGATGGTCTAACTGATTCTGACCGCAACAGAATGGAAGCAGAAGCTAGATTCATTCGTGCTTTTTGTCATTTTAACGTGGTGAAAATTTGGGCTCAGCCTTATGGCTACACAGCAAACAACTCTCATCTTGGAATTATATTAAGAAGAGAAGCAAACAATACTCCGCTTGCACGAAGCACCGTTGCTGAATCCTACGCCTTCATTATAGAAGACTTGGAATATGCCTACGCAAACCTTCCAGAAACCAATGGAAATTACGCCACTAAAAATGCTGCCGCAGGATTATTGGCCATGGTTTATTTCCAAATGAATAATTTCGTGAATGCTGAACAATATGCTTCATTGGTCATTAATTCAGGGCTTTACACCATGAGTGATACATTGGACCGTTTCCCTGTTACCCCAGCAATGAATCCTGAAACTGTATTTGGAATTGTCAGTTCAAACCCAGGAGCTGATCACGTGGATCAGCGCACAGATAACTTCATTGGAAACTACAATGCAGGTGGAGTTCTTCCTCCAAACTTGATGTTCTCGAATGAACTTTATCAGTTCACTAATTTGAACAGTGCAGATGACCGATTGATGTGGATGCAGTCTAGCAGTGGAAAATACAAGAATCGAAGATTTGAAAATAAAGTGTTTTTCAATATTCCAATTGTCTATTTAACCGAGTTGAAATTGATTCGTGCAGAATGTATTGGTGAAATGGGTGGTGATTTGTCTGTTGCAATAAACGACATTAACGATGTTCGCGATAGAGCCTTTGGTGTTGGATTGAATGATTTATCGGCAGGATCTACTTCAGCTGAAGTCATTGCGGCAGCGCGCAGAGAATATCGCATTGAAACCATGGGGGAAGGAAAATGGATTAACCAGTTGAAGCGCATGGGCGGAAAAGGTGAAAGCATTTATGTGCGCAATGCACCTTGGAATTGTCCGGGCATGGCACTTCAATTCCCGAACAGTGAATTCACCTCTGCCTTATTTGTTGGGAATCCGGAAGGAGGATGCAACTAAAGGGGCGAAAAATATTTCGCCCGTATTAAATAGAGATAAATATTAAAGAGAATCAAAATTAAATTTATATCAAATGAAATCAGTAAAACTATTTTTGATGATAGCCTTGACTGCAGGTTTGTTCGCTGGTTGTAAGCCTGAGATTACGGGTGAGCTGGGAACTCAATCAGATAAGCTTCAAGGAATGGGTGGCACATGGGAACTTACTTCGTTTATTCAAAAAGATCCGAATAATCCAGTTTTAGAAGAGCGCGACTTAAGTGAATTCTATTTGGTGTCTGGTGCAGAACCGATGCGCATAAACCTAGATGTTGCGACCCAGACCTATAGTGTAACCATCACTGAGGGGAAAAACTTCTTCGGGACAAATGGAACTTGGAAAGTAGATGACAACCTAGCTCCGTCGATTATTACATTAATGAATTCAACCGATACGCTTGATTTGTTCCTTGGGAATATGGTGCTTCCTACAACCAATAACATGGGCTTGCAGTACCACAGAGTTTGTTCAGACGGATTCAAGAACGTGATTTATAAGTTTAACTTCCAACGCATTTAATCATGAAAAAGATACTATTTACACTCGCTGCATTCGCAATTTCTATTGTCGGATTTTCACAAGCAGCATTCGTATTTCCCTCACCTACCAATGCCAACGCAACAATGGATTTGTACATTGATGTTGCGCAAACAACTGGTGGATTAAAAACCTTGTTGGGAAATCATCCTGAAGTTGCCGACTCTGTTTACATGTGGACTTGGCAGCCAGCTGGCCCGTCTTGCGGTAACGGTGATTGGGGAAATTCAAATAACTGTATGCTGTTAACGCATGTTAGCGGATTGTTGTACAAGATGACTATGGTACCAACGACCTATTATGCTTGCACCCCGTTGCAGTTGTTCCAAAATGGAATCTCTTGTTTAGCCAAGTTGAAAGATGGAAATGCCTTCGGATCAGAAGGAGTTGGTGAAGCGAAGACAGAAGATTTGCATGTTGATATTGTACCAGCTTTATGCGCAGATCGTATTTGCTTCTTCCCTGAAGCTGCTAAGCAAGACGATTACTTCAGCATTAGCTATGACAACACGCAGGAGACCGATGTGAATTTGCAAAACTTGGGAACCGATGAGTGTTACATTTTCCTTCGTGCATTCACAGGAACATTTACATTCTTTGACGTTGCACCGCTTGCAAGCGTGACCTCAACTCCTTCTTTAAAGATGACTGAGATTGCTCCAGGTAAATTCAGAAAGACTTTTATTCCAGAGGATTTTATGCCGATTCCGGCAGGATCAACCATTACTAAAATTGGATTTTACATTGTGAAGCCAGGATATACTCCAAACCCTCCGCCTTACCAATACTATTATCCGTTGAACTGTCAATAAGATTGAATCAATCATAGAAATATAAAGAGGTGAAATAATTTCACCTCTTTTTTTTGTTTACTTTCGAACTATGAAAAATATTTTTAATGCGCGCGTATTTGCTTCATTAGCTGTTGGAGTCTGTGTAATTCTTTCGGCCTATGTCTTCATGAAAGGTTACAGAGACAGAAATGGGAAAGACAATTTTATTCACGTAACAGGAATGGGAAGTCGTAATTTCGATTCTGATCTAATTGTTTGGCGCGGATCATTTTCTAAAACGAGCAATGACCTTGCGGCAGCATCGGCGGCTCTTGAATCTGATAGAAATACAATTAAGAACTATTTGGTTGGA
>CANGEF010000082.1 GCA_947452685.1 Flavobacteriales bacterium
CACTGCGCTCGTTCACAGAGATGATTTTCCAACTTGGTTGGAAGAAAATCAGAATCAAGTGGAATGTGTTTTCCACATAGGAGCCCGCACAGACACCACTGAATTCAATGTTGAAATTTTCGATCGCTTGAATCTTCATTACACACAATCGTTGTGGAAGACTTGCGCGAAACACGCCATACCATTTATCTACGCATCCTCTGCAGCGACCTACGGTGGCGGAGAGCACGGATACAACGACGATCATGCGACCATTCCACAATTGCAACCGTTGAATCCATACGGACAGTCGAAACAAGACTTCGACGTGTGGGCATTGCAACAAGAAGAAGCGCCATATTTCTGGGCTGGATTGAAATTCTTCAATGTCTATGGACCGAACGAATATCACAAAGGCCGCATGGCTAGCGTTATCTGGCACACCTTCAATCAGATTGGAAAGTCTGGCGAAATGAAATTGTTCCGCAGTCACAATCCGAACTTCACAGATGGCGGGCAAATGCGCGACTTCGTTTATGTGAAAGATTTGGTTGAAGTGCTCATGTTCTTAATGCACCACAGAAAAGATTCAGGCATTTACAATTTGGGAAGTGGAAAGGCGAGAACATTTTTAGATCTGGCTACCGCAACTTTTCATTCAATGGGAAAAGAACCGAACATCTCTTTTGTAGATACACCGGAAGACATTCGCGACAAGTATCAATACTTTACCGAAGCGAACATGAATAAGTTAATTTCAATTGGTTACAGCAAGCCGTTTCATTCTTTGGAAGAAGGCGTAAAAGATTATGTAACGAATTATCTACAACAAGATCTTAAAATCTATTGATTCCTTCGAACAAAGAAGGCACTCAAGTGATTTACTTTTATAACAATTATTGAAACATGGAAAAATTAGTATACGCCACACGCAGAGAAAGATTTAATGCAGCGCACAAGTTGTGGCACGACGAGTGGGATGAAGCAAAGAATTTCGAGACATTCGGAAAATGTTCGAATCCGAATTGGCACGGACACAACTATGAGTTATTCATTACGGTGAAAGGTGTTCCTGATGCAACAACAGGATATTGCATGGATTTAAAGTATTTGAGCACTATCGTTAAGACGCAAGTCATAAATAAATTAGATCACAAGAATCTGAACATGGACGTGGAGTTCATGAAAGGAATGAAGACTTCAACTGAGAATGTTGCCATTGCCATTTGGGAACAATTGGAAGAATTGGTAAGCGAGAAAGGTTGTCAATTGCATAGCATTAAAGTAACAGAAACTGAAAATCAATACGTAGAATACTACGGCGGTAAATAATGGAGAATCAGAAAACGATAGAAATGGCAGTGGAGCAAATCCTTGCCGCTGTAGGTGAAAATCCACAGCGTGAGGGATTGTTGAAAACGCCAGAACGTGTTGCTAAAGCATACGGACATTTGTTGAAGGGATATGAGGAGAGTGCAGACGATGTTTTGAACGGTGCTATATTTCACGAGTCGTATTCTGAAATGGTCATTGTGAAAGACATTGAAGTCTACAGTTTGTGCGAACACCACATGTTGCCTTTCTTCGGAAAAGCGCATGTAGCGTATATTCCAGATGGAAAGATTGTGGGGCTCAGTAAGATTCCACGTGTGGTAGATGTCTTTTCTAGAAGACTTCAAGTGCAAGAACGTCTGACAATTGAGATTCGCGACAGCATTCAAAAAGCATTGAATCCTGTCGGTGTGGCAGTTGTTTTAGATTGTCATCATCTTTGTATGCAAATGCGCGGAGTGTCGAAACAACACAGCACCACCATGACCAGTGCCTACAGCGGTGAGTTTTTAACAAACGACACAACACGAAAAGAATTTGTAAGTTTACTTCAATTGAAAAAATAATAAATACCATGAACAACAATTTAGAATTTAACGACGGCGTTTATGTGAATGACAATGCCGTTTCAAAATCATTCGTTTCAAATGTATTTGCCTATATGGCTCTGGCGCTAGCCATTTCAGGAGCTTTGGCGTATTTGTTCGGAACAACAGACTTAATTTTCTCTTTGGTAACAAGATCAGGTATGACTCCGCTGGGTTGGATCGTAATGCTTGCTCCGTTTGCGTTTATTCTAGCCATGAATTTCGGATTCAATAAAATGTCGTTCACGACATTGCTTGCTGTATTCTTAGGATATGCTGCTGTAATGGGAATTAGCTTAAGCTTCATCTTCTTGGTGTATGACTTAGGAATCATTACCAAAGTATTTTTCATCACTGCTGGTCTTTTCGGAGCCATGGCATTTATTGGTTACACTACGAAAACTGACTTAACGAAATTCGGTGGAATCTTAATGATGGCTTTAATTGGAATTGTTATCGCTTCAGTGGTGAACATGTTCATGAAGAGCTCACAAATGGATTACATCATTTCATGTGTAGGTGTTTTAGTATTCACCGGACTTACAGCATATGATGTACAAAAGATCAAGCGCATTGGAGCAGGAGTAGAGTTCGGAACAGCGGAAGCATCGAAGCTTGCTTTAATGGGTGCACTTTCATTGTACTTAGACTTCGTTAACTTATTTATGTTCTTGTTGCGCGTTTTCGCAAGAAGAGACTAATGCCATTGAAGCGTGAAAGATTACTACCTTATTTTAGGAGTCTCTCGGAACGCTTCAAGTTCAGAAATTAAGACAGCTTACAGAAACGGGTGTAAGCAATTTCATCCCGACAAAAATGCGCATCCAGATGCGCATTTGCGTTTTATAGAAATTCATGAAGCGTATGAATTTCTTGGAGACGAGAAGCAAAGGAAAGCTTACGACCTTGCTCAAAGCAGAAGAGTTACTCCTCGCTACGAACAGTATTATCATCAGAAAGAATACGCAGCGCGCAACAGAGCAAGAGAATATGCTCGACAAGATTTCGAGCAATTCAAAAAATCGAAATACTATAAATTGGCAGTAGGTGTAAACAATGGTTTCAACTTTCTGTTTCTATTTATATGCCTACTCATTGTTGTAGTGCCCATATATATGTACATTATACAACAAGAACTTCCAGAAAAAGATCAACGTCCATTTTTAAGTTTTTTAATTCCCATGATAATGGGCGCTGCCATGGGACTTTGGGCTTCCTATTATTGGTTTATTAAGAAACAAGATATTTTCTCAAATTCGTAAATTCGCAATTCACAACAATTCAGCATGAAAAAAATCGCAGTTAGTTTTCTTCTCCTTATCAGTTCTATCTGTTCCTTTGCATTTGAAGGCATGTGGATTCCTTCCGTGCTGAATGCCGCTTTCGATGATATGAAAGCCAACGGATTGAAGTTATCGAAAGAAGAAATTTATTCCATTAATCACACTTCACTGAAAGATGGAATTGTTTTATTCGGAGGAGGATGTACTGGCGAAATGGTTTCTGAGGAAGGATTGCTTTTTACAAACCATCACTGCGGTTTCGACAACATTCAATACCATTCATCTGTTGAACACGATTATTTGAAAAACGGTTTCTGGGCTATGACTCGCGATCAAGAATTGGCTTGTCCTGGTTTAACTGCCACCTTCGTTTTGGAAATGCGTGACGTCACGAATGAAGTTCTTAAAGGAATGGAAGGCGTTGAAGAAAAAGATCGCGCAGCTAAAATGAAAGAGCTATTCACTGCAATTGCAAAGAAGGCAAAAGCTGAAAATAAGTGCGACGGATTCGTTCGCGGATTCAATTACAACACACAATTCTTTTTGGTTTTGACGAAGACCTACAACGATGTGCGTTTGGTGGGTGCGCCACCTTCATGCATTGGGAAGTTCGGTGGAGATACAGACAACTGGGTTTGGCCAAGACACACCGGAGACTTTTCAGTTTTCCGTATTTATGCAAACGACAAGAATGAACCCGCAGAATACTCAGCGACCAACAAGCCATTCAAACCCGCACATCATTTTCCAATTTCATTGAAAGGAGTGAAGGAAGGCGATTTCACCATGGTCTACGGATTTCCTGGAAGAACGGAACACTTGTTGACTTCTGCAGGAGTAGCTTACAACCATGAGCAATTGGCTCCCATGCGCATAGATTTCCGTGAGAAGAACCTTGCCGTTATTAACGCCGCAATGAAAAGCAGCGACGTCTTGCGCATCAAGTATGCAGCGAAGCAAAGCAGTGTAGCCAACGCCTATAAGAAATGGCAAGGACAAGAGTTAGGGTTGAATAAATTCAACGCCATTCAATTGAAGAAAGATGAAGAAGCGAAGTGGTTGGAAATAGCGAAGCTTTCAAACAAAGAATTGGAATATTCGACTTTACTTTCATCCATAGACAAATTGTACAAAGACTATTACGGAGTGAACATGGCTTCAGCAGCCTATGCTGAATTTGTTTTCAATGGTCCAGAAGTTTTTCAATTGTTCCAAGATTTTCATGACATTGCTGCCGATGAGGCCAAGCTTAAAAAGGGAAATCAGTGGGAAGGAAAGATGAACGAATTTTTGGAAACAGCAAAGGCCTTTTACAAAGATTACGATTTAGAAACAGACAAGAAAAGATTTTTGGCTTTAGCCCAGCTTTTCGAACAGTTCACCAAGGGTACTGTGCATTTCGAGCACGCTAAACTTTCACGCGAAGCCGCAGCAGACTTGTGGTTCAAAGAGTCCATGGTTGCAGACAGCGCTGCTTTCTTGGGAATGATTCGCTCATTCTCTAAGGACACAGCCGTTGTCATGAGTAGCAAATCGAAGAAATTTGCCAGTCGCTTAAGTGCAGAATACCTGTATGTTCAAGCCTTGGCATTGAGCGATTATTACAAGAACACCCTGGTTCCTTCGAAGCGTGAATTCACAACAAAACACGATCAATTGATGGAGCAGTATGTTTTCTTGTTGGAAGAATTGCGTGGTAAAAAGGAGAAGTGGTGCGATGCGAATTCAACGCTTCGTTTGACTTATGGAAAAGTAGAAGGAAGCGCGCCAGTAGATGGAATGGCTTACACGCCTTTCACAACCGGACAAGGAATTTTAGATAAGAACAGCACAGGAAATCCAGATTTCGAAATCAACGACCGATTGAAAATGTTGCTGAAGAACAAAGAGTTTGGAACATACGGTTCGAACGGAACCTTACCTGTTTGCTTCACAGGAAGCAATCATACCACAGGCGGAAATTCAGGCTCGCCAGCCCTAAACGGAAATGGAGAATGGGTAGGAATTAACTTCGATAGAACGTGGGAAAGCACCATGAGTGACCTCTATTTCAATTCGGAAATATGCCGAAATGTAATGGTAGACGCGAGGTACGTGCTGTGGGTAATTGACATCTACGCCGGAGCTGGCCATCTCTTGGAAGAGATGACCATTCGACGTTAAGATTTAAGAATGCTGAATCAAGAAATAAATGACTGTAACAACAATAGCAAAAAGAGCTACTGCTAATAGAACTGGTCCGCCAATTTCGTTTTGTTCAGCTTCGTGTGGAATGTGTCCGTGATCGTCGTGTGAATGTCCCATGGTTTAATTTTTCACAAATATAATTTCATTGTCGAAACACCCAAATAAAAAAGGCTAACATCTCAAGGTTAGCCTTTTCTTTTTTTCTGGAAGACTATAAGTACAACTATATCTTTCGTATTATTGTCTATGTTAGGAAATTGTAACCAACCATGACCCGTCTAAAATTTATTGTTCTTGTATTAAGCATTTTAGTTTCGACCCAGTCTATTGGTCAAGTTGTAATCAATGAATTTTGTTTTGCCAATTATTCAGACTATTCGGTAGGCGGCGAGTTTGAAGATTGGATTGAATTTTACAATCCTTCTGCAGCTGTTGTAAATATTGGTGGGTATTGGCTCAGCGATAACGCCTTGAATCCGATGAAATATCAGATTCCCGCAGGAGTGGTGGTTCCTGCGAATGGATATAAACTTATTTTAGCAAGTGGCGTTGGTGCATACAACCCAACGTATTTAGGTCAAACGAACACCAGCTTCAAGGTTACACAATCGAACGGAGAGGACCTTGTTTTTTCAGACCCCACAGGAAATATTTTAGAGAGCTATGACTTCGATGTCATAAGTCCAAATCAAATGAATCAGTCATACGGAAGAGTTCCAAACGGTTCCGGAAATATGCTTATTCAAACGAATCCTTCGGAAGGTGCTGCAAATTCTGGTGCAACCGGAAACGGTTACGCCATTCGTCCAACTTTAGACATTCAGGCGGGCTATTATGCAGCACCAATATCGGTTTCCATAGCAACCCTCGAACCCGGTGGAACCATATATTACACCACCAACGGCTCTCAGCCTTCAAACGCAAGTACGCCATACACAGGGCCAATAAGCATTAACACCACAACTGTTTTAAGAGCCATCGTTTATTCTCCAACTTCGGGAATTCTTCCTTCATTCACAGAAACCAATACTTATTTCTTTGGCAACGACAACCACACTATTCCAGTTGTTTCTATTTCAGGAACTACTTTAGATGGAAGTTGGAATGGAAGTGAATTGACCAACCTAGAATTTTTTCAGAATGGAATTTTCACCGTAGAATCTCATGGAGACAGCAATGAGCACGGGAATGATTCGAATGCATACGGACAAAGGGGTTTCGATTACATTACGCGTGATGCATTGGGGTACGATGATAAAGTAGAGTATCCCATGCTGCATACGAGCACTAGACAGAGCTACCAGCGCCTCATCTTCAAGGCTGCGGCAAACGATAACTATCCTTTCTCAGGAGACGGCGCGCATATTCGCGATGCCTATGTGTGTGAATTGTCTCGCTTAGGAAATCTCCACCTCGATGAAAGAAAAACAAGAAGTTGTATTGTATACATCAACGGACAATATTGGGGTGTCTATGAGATTCGTGAAAAAGTAGACGATACCGATTATACCAAACACTATTACAATCAGCCTGCTGGAAACGTAGATTACCTGAAGACATGGGGTGCAACCTGGACAGAATTTGCCGCAGCACCAAGCTTCAATCCGCAAACACAGTGGAACAACTTGGTGAACTTCATTACTACGAACAACATGGCCACACAGGCCAATTATGACTATGTCGTTTCGCAGTACAACACCATGAGTCTCATCGATTATTTCATCTTGAATGGTTACACGGTTTGCACCGATTGGCTCAATTGGAACACCTCGTGGTGGAGAGGAACGAATCCTTTGGGAGATGGAAGAAGATGGCGATATGCGCTGTGGGACAACGATGCCACTTTCGGACATTACATCAATTACACCGGAGTTCCAAGCACTCAACCAACGGCCGATCCTTGTCAAATTGAAAGTCAAGGAAATGTTGGTGGACAAGGACACATTCCAGTTTTGAACGCCTTGTTCGATAATCCAGATTTCTTCGCCGATTATATTCAACGCTACGCGGAACTTTCAAACACCATCTTCTCTTGCGATCGAATGATTGAAGTGTTAGACAGCATGATTGTGGTTATTGATCCTGAAATGACGCGACACACGCAGCGCTGGGGTGGAAGTGTGGCTACCTGGAACAACAACGTTCAAACCATGCGCGATTTTATTCAAGCGCGATGTGCCAATGAAATCATTGGTGGAATTTCCAGTTGCTACGATGTTGTTCCATACAATGTAACGTTTCAAATAGATGGAGTAGGGAATATTGTAGTCGGACAAACAGAATTGAGTCCGTATGAAACGCCCTTCTCAGGGACCTACTTCGGAGATTTAGCCATAGATATTGAAGCCATTGTAGACTCGGTGGTAGGTCCGTGCAGCTCTTTCCAAGGTTGGCAAATTATTAGCGGTACCGGAACCATCGCCGATCCAACAGCTGCTATAACCACTTTAACCGTGCAGTCAGATGTAACCCTTCAAGCGGTATTCGGAATACCCGCTTCAGGTCCCGTCACTGTTCTTAGCGATGTCCTACCAGCGGGCGCAGGAAACATCTTATTGAACGGCACGGCTCAATCAAGTTATCCGAGTTCCTTTGTTGTGAATGCCGGAGATTCAACATCGGTAGGCGTTACAGTAAATCCATGGTTCACCTTCAACCACTGGGAATCTACCAATGCCACCATTCTTCCTAATGCCACTTCAACTTCGGTATATTTTAATCCATGTGCCGCCGACACGGTTGTGGCTATTTTCGACGAGACCCCTCACGCAATTTTGCAAGTAGACGTTTCGCCAGCGGGAACAGGAACCGTAACCATGGACGGAACCGTACTAGCCGCTTATCCTTGGAACAACGAAATTGTTGCAGACGTAGACTATGCCTTCACGGCCAATCCAATTCCCGGAGTAACCTTGTTCGATCATTGGGAAATAAACAACAATCCGCTAAATCCAAATACCCTTACACCCGATGTCATTCTGCATTTAATGGTTAGCGACACGCTAGTTGCAGTATTCACTGTAATTCACGATTTCCCCTTAACCGTAGACGTTCAGCCTGCCGGAGCAGGAACAATTTCATTGAACGGAAACCCTTGGACGCCGCTTCCTTCAACACAAGTATATACAGAGAACACCTTCATGAATTTTGCTGCTTTGCCAATCGATTCTTGGTCTTCCTTCAATCATTGGGAAATAAATAACCATGTTTTGTCACCATC
>CANGEF010000083.1 GCA_947452685.1 Flavobacteriales bacterium
CTATCGCCGTCTTTAATTTCAAAGCCAGCAGCTTTGATACCCGCCTTAAAGCGAATGATATTCGCCTCAAGTTTATCGCGTAAATCTGAAGATGCACTTAGCATATCCATTACCGCTATTGATGCTCCAACGATTGAAGGTGCTAAAGAGTTCGAGAACAAATAAGGTCTCGAGCGTTGACGAAGCAATTCGATAATCTCTTTTCTTCCGCTGGTGAATCCACCCATTGCACCGCCTAAAGCCTTCCCTAAAGTTCCGGTAATGATATCTACACGACCTAAAACGTTCTTCAACTCGATTGTTCCTCTTCCTGTTTTTCCAATGAATCCGGTAGCATGACATTCATCTACCATAACCATTGCTCCATATTGATCTGCTAGATCACAAATCTTATCGAGCTGAGCTACATAACCGTCCATTGAGAAAACGCCATCGGTCACAATCAACTTGAAACGCGCACCTGAAGCAGCTTTCAGCTGTTCTTCCAAATCAGCCATGTCGTTGTTCTTGTAACGGTAACGCTGCGCTTTGCACAAACGTACTCCGTCTATAATTGACGCGTGATTCAATTCATCAGAAATAATTGCATCTTGTTCGTTCAACAGTGGCTCGAAAATACCTCCGTTTGCATCGAAAGCTGCGGCGTATAAAATCGTGTCATCTGTATGAAGAAAATCAGAAAGTTTCTGTTCCAACGTTTTGTGAATGTCTTGCGTACCGCAGATGAAACGTACACTGGACATTCCGAATCCGTGAGAATCAATGGTAGCTTTTGCTGCTTCCAAAACTGCGGGATGGCTAGACAATCCTAGGTAATTGTTCGCACAAAAATTCAATACTTCTTTTCCTTCTGTCGTTTTAATAACGGCAGCTTGTGGAGTGGTAATGATGCGTTCTCTTTTGAATAGGCCAGCTTCGCGAATACTGTTCAATTCGTTCTGCAAATGTTCCTGCATTTTTCCGTACATAAGGTTCAGTTTTAATTTGTCAATATTACTTTAGCCGCGGCTTCTGCGGCCGATTGTTCCGCTGCTTTTTTCGATCCGCCTGTTCCTCTTCCCACTTCCTTCCCGTCTAACTCCAAGGCAATGGTGTAGAGCATTTGAGCGCCCATGTTGCGTTGCTCACGAACATGGTAGACCAGGTGTCTGCGTGTCTTCTGTCCCCATTCATGCAGTTTACTTTTGTAATCTACGTCTAAATGCACTCGCTCATCGAGTCCATGTTCTTTCAATAATTGAAGAGCTATTTCACGCGTAACTTTGTAGCCTTTATCGAGAAACAGTGCGCCAAATAGGGCTTCCAACGCATTTCCAATTAAACTCTCATGAATTTCTTGTCTTCCAATACTGACTTGAAGAAACTCATACAACTTCAGTTCATAACCAATGGCATTTAGATTATCTCTGCGGACAATCTTCGATTTCATCTTGGTTAATTCACCTTCCGTGAGTGCTGGATATTTCGAAAACAAATAATGCGCTACGATACTATCGAGAATGGCATCGCCTAAAAACTCTAAGCGCTCGTTGCTGTTTTTTATTCCTGGTTGAATTTCATCAGCCGCGCTTGCATGACGCAAAGCGGTCTCGTAAAGCGCCATATTCTTGGGCTTCACATGAAATGTGTTTTGAATGTATTTGAATAACTCCCTATTGGAGCTTGCTTTGGAAAAGAATTTCCAAATCATTCGAATTTCTTAAATATGGCTGATGTGTTGTGACCACCGAACCCGAAGGTGTTGGTCATAGCAACATTCACCTCGCGATGCTGAGCCTTATTGAACGTGAAGTTCAATTTCGGATCGAGCGCTTCATCTGTATTGACGAAGTTGATGGTTGGAGGAATGATTCCGTTTTTGATTGCAAGAATGGTAGCAATGGCTTCAACCGCTCCGGCCGCTCCAAGCAAATGTCCGGTCATTGACTTCGTACTTGAAATATTCAAGTTATACGCATGCTCTCCAAAAATATTCTGAATGGCCTTCGCTTCTTGAACATCTCCTAATGGCGTAGAAGTTCCGTGAACATTTATGTAGTCAATAGCATCTGAAGAAATACCTGCATCAGACAATGCATTCTTCATTACGTTGGTTGCACCAATTCCTTCTGGATGTGGGGCTGTAATGTGATAAGCGTCTGCAGACATTCCACCACCGATAAGCTCGGCATATATTTTAGCACCACGCGCTTGAGCGTGTTCTAAATCTTCTAAAATAAGGCAACCGCCTCCTTCACCTAAAACAAATCCATCGCGGGTTTTGTCGAATGGTCGAGAGGCTGTGCTATAATTTTCATTGTTTTCAGAAAGCGCTTTGCACGCGTTGAATCCGCCTACTCCAGCCTCACAAATTGCAGCTTCTGAACCACCACTTACTATAATATCGGCCTTACCTAAACGAATGTAGTTGAAGGCATCTATTAAAGCGTTTGTTGAAGAAGCACAAGCTGAAACGGTTGTGTAATTCGGACCTCTGAATCCGTATTGAATACTAATATGCCCTGAAGCAATGTCAGCAATCATTTTCGGAATGAAGAAAGGATTGAAACGAGGCGTTCCGTCGCCTTTCGCAAAATTAATACACTCTTCTTGGAAAGTAGTTAATCCACCAATACCCGAGCCCCAAATGACGCCAACACGGTCTTTGTCTACTTTCTCTACATCGATTCCAGAATCTACAATAGCTTCCTTAACCACCACCATTGCATAGTGGGTGTAAGGATCCATCTTGCGCATTTCTTTTCGCTCAATGTGATCTTCAATATTAAACCCTTTGACTTCACAGGCAAATTTCGTTTTGAATTTGCTCGCGTCAAAGCGTGTAATTAGATCTGAACCACTCACACCATTGATAAGACCATTCCAGTATTCTGGTACAGTATTACCAATGGGTGTTAGTGCTCCTAGTCCGGTAACAACGACCCTTCTTAACTCCATAGTTTTCGGGAAAGTTGAATAATATCCGAGTGATTATTTATTCGCTGTGATGTAATCAATTGCTTGACCCACAGTAACGATCTTTTCTGCTTGATCGTCTGGGATAGCGATGTTGAATTCCTTTTCAAATTCCATGATAAGTTCAACTGTATCTAAAGAATCTGCTCCTAAATCATTTGTGAAGCTAGCCTCTGGAGTAACTACAGATGCTTCAACACCTAATTTGTCTACGATGATTTCGGTAACTTTTTGTGCAATTTCAGACATTGTCTTGATGTTTTTTAAAGGTTAAATACAGCCGCAAAAGTACAACTTTTCATGACGTACGCACTTTTTTTTGCTTTCCAGACCTATTTTCTTTGCTTAGTCATTGATTTTCAATTTGTTATTAAACTAAATTGTTAGTAAAATATTCCCAAAGGCCCGCTGTAAACTATCTTGCAAATCGAAAATCACTCCTTTTGAAAGAATGACCTGGGACCAAGATTATGTTGAACAGAACCACATCCTCATAATAGGATGTGGCGGATTGGCGCATGCTGCTCTACCCTATTTACTTTCTTCCGGAATTGGAAAGGCAACACTTTTCGATGGAGATGTTGTAGAATCTTCCAATTTAAACAGACAACATCTTTTCACTCCCAACGACATTGGACGGAACAAAGCCTTGGTCTTGAAGGAATATTGCTCGATTCACTTTCCTAAAGCCCATGTCTTTTCAGAAGAGCGTATGTTCGAGGCGCATCAGCTTCACACGAACTTCGATTTAGTATTCGATTTTACCGACCGCCTTGCAACCAAACTAGACTTGGCTCGCCATTTCGAACAACTTAGGATTCCTTTTTTCTATGCTGCAGCGCAAATGAGCGCCGGATCTAGCGCCTTCATTCACTTGAACAGTATGTCCAGCGAAATGCTCTTTGGTCATGTTAAAGATGCCAATAATGTTGAACGCGACTGCACTGTAGATGGTGTCTGGCCAACGGTGGTGGCTGCAGTGGGCATTCACGTTGCCCACCAAGCTCTTCAGTTTTTAACCCTTTCGCCATGTGCGTTTATTGGAGCCATCGATTATTTCGACGGCGTGTCAGGACTTTGGTCGCGGTTTCACTTCAACCCGAAACAAGAAAAAATAAATCCAACGTTTTCCATTGTAGATTTAGTGAAAGATAGCAGCACTCCTATTTTTTTTCTCGGAGAACACGATGCGCTCCCTTCGGAAATTATTTCTGTGACCGCTTCCGAACTGAAAGACGAAATCGAAAAAATGAATCGTCCGTGCATTCTTCTTTGCGAAACAGGTCTTCGAGCCAAGGCAGCTGCAGAACAGCTTTCAAAACATTTCAATTTTCCCATACTCAGTTGGAACAATAACCTCGATTCATTCCTAAACTTGTTGCATGAAGCTAAGGACTAACCTCGACATCACGCTTCGGTTTACGAAGTTACTTCTGAAGCGTCCAGTGAACACTTCAGACGACATTCGTTTGCGCATGCTTCAGCAGAGATTCCTTCATGACTTGACTTATCGTCTTCCAAGAAAGGCAAAAAGAGATCTGCTCATCGGATTCAAAGAATGGAAGCGCATTCTTTCAAGGAAACCTGTTCCTTCCAATCCCATTCCCCAAGTGCCTTGCGTTTTGGTTTCCACCTCGAATCAAAAAGAACTTGCTCAAGAATATGTATCGGCCAATTCTCCTTTTCAAAAACTAAACGTTTTGGTAAGAGAGGAACTTAGCCGCTCTTCATTCCCGTTAAGATTCCATTTGTTTGCATTGCGAATTTCATTGCAGTGTATGTTCGATTCGCGTCGTGTAAATCTAGCTCTACTCATTCGCGAAGTGGTCGAATGGACCGCCATTATCGATTTCGTTATGGCAAATAAAATCACGGAATTTTTCGATTTCACTCCGTTCGAAAAAGACAGCAATGCCCTTGCTTATCAATTAAAAGCCGGGAGAATTAAAGTAACGAAAATACCTTCGCCCGGTCCACTAACAGGGCATCACACCTTCATGATAGCCGACGAAGTCGTTGTTTCTAGTGCTTATCAAATGGAAGAAATTCCTCATTTTTCACACTGGTACATTTCGAGAATTTTGCATTGGCCGCCTGAACAATATCTGCGCTATGCCCATTGCTACACGAACGCAACCCTTCCACCTAAAAAAACACTTGGATTTTATTCTCACGGCGAATGGGTGAGAAGAAAAGCAGGACACGCCGAATTTGGATTTGGCATTGAAGAGAACGAAATGTTTTTATTGAAGGCGTTGCAACGGTTTCTAAAAAATCATCCCGATTTTCAATTGATTGTTTTCCCTCATCCGAAGGAACGGAAGGACAGTGAATTTGAGCATTTCTATACTTCTCTGTTCGAAGGCACCAACACGCTTGTTGCACCGGCTGAAATGAAATCGAGCGAGAGTTTTTTCAAAGTGAACATTGGCCTAATGGCCTATTCCACGTTGCTTTTCGAGCGTCTAGCCCTTGGCTATAAAACATTCATTGGCACGCAATTCAAATCTTCTTTTCCTATTGAAGAAAGCCCGTTAAACAACCTCTGCCTTTCAAACTATGAGGACTTCGAATCGGCACTCTTACTTGCCAATACGGAAACTGAAAAAGAATTCTTCGATCGGAGAGGACTGAAAAATTATTCCTTGAAGGAATTCCTCGATCAAAAGGTCGTGGAAATTCAAAAATGATTGATTACTTTGCAACCGATGAAAATCAAGTTTGCCGTAGTCGGATGTGGAAGTATTGGGAAGCGACATGTTGCTGTCTTAGACGCTAATCCGGAAATAGAAATTGTTGCTTTGTGCGATAGCCAAATTGAAACGGCGCGCGCGCTTTCCGAACTGTACGGGAATATTCCTGTGTATTCTTCATTTGATGAAATGCTGCAGAGCATTGAAGCCGATGTTATTAATGTGGTAACGCCGCATGCCCTTCATGCCGAACAAAGCATTGCTGCATTGAATGCAGGATTCAATGTCTTGGTTGAAAAACCCATGTCACTTTCTGTTGAAGAAGCGAATCGTATGAACGCCACAGCCGCAGCTTGCGGAAAGAAATTGTGGGTAGTGAAGCAAAACAGATTCAATGTACCTGTAATTCTTGCTGAACAAGCCATTCGTGAAGGGTGGTTGGGAAGAATATTCATGGTGAAATGTGACGTATTGTGGAATCGTTATCAAGGGTATTACGACGATTCTCCGTGGAGAGGCAAACTTGAAAAAGAAGGAGGCGCTCTTTTCACCCAAGCCAGTCACTTTATTGACTTACTTATTTGGTGGTGTGGAAATGTGGTAAGTGTGAAGGCCAAGGCCGCAACGCAAAATCACAACATTGAAACGGAAGACAGTGGCGTTGCTGTTATGGAATTTGAAAACGGAGCGCTCGGTTCGTTGGTTTGGACCACTTGTGTATATGAGAAAAACTACGAAGGAAGTATCACCATTATTGGTGAAAAAGGAAGCATAAAAATTGGTGGAGCATACCTCAATAAAATTGAATTTTGGAATGTTGAAGGGCATGAATTAGACACGAACATAGACTTCAATGATAAACCCAACGCCTATGGCAAATACCAAGGCACAAGCAGCAATCACGACAAAGTTATTGCTGGCATTGTGAAGGAAATTCAAACAGGAGTAGGTCAAAATGTGGAAGGAATTGAAGGTGTTCGAAGTGTAGACGCTATTGAAAAAATATACGCCAACATATTGCAATGAACGAAGTAAAAAAATACACCGCACAAATTCGCGACGTTCAATTTGGGACAGGTGTTACGGTTGTTGAACCCGTGAATTTATATGAATGTGAGATTGGAAGCGATGTGTTTGTAGGTCCATTCGTTGAAATTCAAAAAGGAGTAAAAATCGGAGACCGCACGCGCATTCAAAGTCACACGTTCATTTGTGAATTGGTTACCATTGGATCGGATTGTTTCATTGCGCACGGCGTTATGTTTACGAACGATCTATTCAAAGACGGTGGACCTTCCGGAAATGATAAGTCGAAGTGGTCTTCAACAGAAATTGGAAATCACGTATCTATAGGATCAAACGTAACCATGCTTCCTGTTTCGGTTTGCGATCATGTCGTTATTGGAGCGGGTGCTGTTGTAACAAAAAATATTACTCAACCGGGGGTTTATGTAGGAAATCCCGCAAAAAAAATACGCTAATGCATATTCCATTTGTAGATCTTAAAGCGCAATATTTTTCCATTCAATCTGAAATGGACAAAGCCATTGCTGGTATTATTTCTAACACTTCTTTTATTGGCGGACCCGCAGCTGATGCTTTCGAAAAAAGCTACAGCGAATTCATGGGAATGAAGCACACCATTGCTTGTGCGAATGGAACAGACAGCTTGGAGATTCTTCTGGTTGCCATGGGCATTCAACCGGGAGATGAAGTGATTGTTCCTGCAATAAGTTGGATAAGCACAGCTGAAGCTGTAACAACTGCCGGAGGCGTTCCAGTGTTTGTAGATGTAGACGAAGATTTTCTCATTGACATTTCGAAAATAGAAGAGCGCATTACAAACCGCACCAAAGCAATCATTCCTGTGCACCTTTACGGAAACCCCGTTGACATGAATGCGCTAATGGCGATTGCAAACAAACACGGCCTTTTGGTTCTAGAAGACTGCGCGCAATCGCATGCTGCGACCATACACGGACAAAAAGCCGGAACCTTCGGACACGCCGCAAGTTTTAGTTTTTACCCCGGTAAAAACTTAGGTGCCTACGGCGATGCGGGCGGTATGGTTACCAACAACGACGACTTCGCGAAAATCGCCCGAGCCATCGCAAACCACGGTCAAGAAGGAAAACACAACCACACCCGCGAAGGAAGAAATTCGCGCATGGACGGTATTCAAGCTGCTGTGCTGAACACCAAACTTCCACACCTTGAATCGTGGACCGAAGGCAGAAGAAAAAACGCGCATTTGTACCATTCGCTTTTGAATGAAAACGTTCAACGTCCAATCGAACGCGAAAACTTCCGCCACGTTTTTCATTTATATGTTATTCAACACGAAGACCGCGACGGCCTTATGGCCAAACTTAAAGAAGCACAAATAGACACTGCCGTGCACTACCCCGTTCCTTTGCCTTTGATGCCTTGCTACACCAAGCGCTTTCATCATACCGAAGCCGATTACCCTGTAGCAGCAAGACTGGCAAAAAGAATTTTGTCGTTACCTATGTATGCCGAATTAACCGCTGAACAGATTGCCTACGTAGCCGAGCATGTAAATGCCAACTACTAAAAAACATATCATTCTCGTTAATTACGACTTCCCCCCTAACAAAGGAATTGGCGGAAGACGATGGGGAAAATTAGCCAAAGAATTCGCTGAGCAAAATTGCATTGTTCATGTCGTAAAAGCAGATGCGCTGAGCGACACAGACAAATCGGTTTGGAGCGAAGAGGTGAATAACAAAAATATTTTTGTGCATTCATTGCCTCGCGCTTATCCGAATATTCTGCTGACACAACCCAAGAATTTCCTCGAAAAACTTCAATACCGGAAAGCACTCAATTC
>CANGEF010000084.1 GCA_947452685.1 Flavobacteriales bacterium
GTTCTTCTTAGAACGCCACCTTCTTTTGCAATGAGTGGAAAGATATGTCCTGGTCGGCCAAGATCTTCTGGGCGCGTGTTTGGGTCAATGATCGCTTGAATTGTTTTTGAGCGGTCATGGGCGCTAATACCCGTTGTGCAGCCGTTTCCAATTAGATCTACCGAGACAGTAAATGCTGTTTTGTGTGGATCGGTATTGTTTGAAACCATGAGTTCCAAGTTCAACTCTTGACAGCGTTCTTGTGTAAGCGCAACGCAGATAAGTCCTCTTCCGAATTTCGTCATGAAGTTTATTACCTCAGGGGTCACAATCTCTGCAGGGGCTATAAAATCACCTTCGTTCTCACGATTCTCATCGTCAACAACAATAACCACTTTACCTTTTTTAAAATCGGTAATGGCCTCTTCAATTGTATTTAATTTCACTTCTGGTGTTGACATAATTACATTCTTTCGGGCATTTCAATTCCCAATACATTCATTGTTTTTTTCACCACCTCGCCTACTTGTTTGGTGAGTGCTAAACGAAAAACTCTTAAGTCGTTGTTTGGTTCGCGAAGGATTGCGCATTGCTGATAAAAACTATTGAAGTCGCGAACTAAATCATACGTGTATGCCGCTAAAACAGACGGATTGTATGTATTTGTAGCATCGTCGAAAGCCGCAGGAAGATCAAGCAGATGCTTAATCAATTGTCTTTCGGTTTCGTGCAGTTCTCCCGTGTAATTCAACTCGCTCAACTCTCCTTCAACCTTTCTTAATATAGCTTGTGTACGCACATATCCGTATTGAATGAACGGACCTGTATTTCCATTGAAGTCGATACTTTCCTTCGGATCGAACAACATATTTTTCTTCGGGTCTACGCGAAGCAAGAAATACTTCAACGCACTCATTCCAATGATGTGGTGAAGATGATCCTTTTCCGTCTCTGACATTCCTTCCAACTTACCTTGTTCCTCTGCTACTTCTTTCGCCACTTGCTTCATCTCGGCCATGATGTCGTCTGCGTCTACCACAGTTCCTTCGCGGCTTTTCATTTTTCCTTCGGGAAGTTCAACCATGCCGTAGCTCAAGTGGAAGCACTTTTCAGCTTGTTCCAACCCTAACTTCTTCAATATTTTGAATAATACTTTGAAGTGATAGTCTTGTTCGTTTCCAACGGTATATACCAACGAAGATGCATCTGGATAATCGCGGAAACGCAACATGGCTGTGCCAATGTCCTGCGTAATGTACATGGCGGTTCCGTCTTTTCTTAAAACAACCTTTTCATCTAATCCTTCTCCCGTTAAGTCAATCCAAATGCTCCCATCTTCTTTCTTGAAAAACACACCGTTTTCCAATCCCTTCATCACTTCATCTTTTCCTAAAATATACGTATCGCTTTCGTAGTATAACTTATCGAAGTCTACGCCCATGGTCTTGTAAGTTACATCAAAACCGTCGTAAACCCAACCATTCATTTTCGACCACAGCGCTAGCGTTTCAGGATCTTTGTCTTCCCACTTCAATAACATTTCACGCGCGCCCAACGCAATAGGCGCTTGCGCCTCTGCGTCTTCCTTTGACAATCCTGAAGCCATAAGATCAGCGACCTGACCTTTGAATTTTTTATCGTACTCAACGTAATACTTTCCAACTAATTTATCTCCCTTCATTCCGGATGATTCAGGAGTCTCGTTCAATCCAGATTCCATCCAAGCAATCATGCTTTTGCAGATGTGAATTCCTCTATCGTTAATGACTTGAACTTTCGTAACCGAATGACCATTCGCCTTGAAAATTTCAGAGACTGAATAGCCTAGGAAAATATTTCTCAAGTGTCCTAGATGCAGGGGTTTGTTGGTGTTTGGCGAAGCGTATTCCACCATGACTCTTGGTTTTGAATTCGCTGGCGCCAATCCGAAGTTATCAAGATGTGTAACATTTTGAAATTGATTTCCCCAGAAAGCATCATTGAAATGAAGATTCAAAAAACCCTTCACTACATTGAATCTTTCAATTGAAGAGATTTCTTTTTGAAGCCCCTCCCCTATTTCTTGTCCAACCGCCTCTGGTGATTTTCCCAATTTCTTCACCCACGGAAAAGTCACAACGGTTAAATCTCCTTCGAATTCTTTTCGTGTTTTTTGTATTTGAATTTCACTGTCTGAAACTTCCATTTGGAAGTTCTTTTGAAAGACATTCTTCAAAGCTGAATGAAGCAATTGATAGGCAGTTTCGACGTTTTTCATACGGAAAACAAAAGTACATTGTTTTTATGGTGAAGACTAAAAAAAAAGCCACTCGCTTGAGTGGCTTTTCTTTGTAAGCGATGATGGTTATTATTTTTTCTCGAATTTTGCATAGCGCGTCTTGAACTTGTCAATACGACCTGCAGTATCTACTAATTGCATCTTACCTGTGTAGTACGGGTGAGAAGCTGATGTAATCTCTAATTTAATCACAGGGTATTCGTTGCCATCTTCCCACATGATGGTTTCTTTTGAATTACAAGTGCTCTTTCCTAAGAAAGCGTGCTCGTTAGACATATCTTTGAAAACTACCAAACGGTAGCTATCTGGGTGTATTCCTGGTTTCATATTCTGTGTTCTTTGTTAAAACGAGTGCAAATATACATGAATTTTCTAAAAATACAAGTTCCGTTTCACATTCCCCTGTTTATAAGTCAAAAAACCAAGTTAACGACTCTTCAAATGCCGTATTAAGTTTGTCCTGTCTAAGAACGCTTAGAGATTGTGAATATACGTGCTACGCACTTTACAATATTTAAGTATACTGCCGAGTAACAACGGTTACCAGTAGTTTTGGTTAATTAGAATTTGTTTAGGTAATTAGTCTGAAAAACCCTCGTTCGCGAGGGTTTTTCGTTTTGTCTATCTTCGTAGAATGAGTTGGGCTGGATATAAAAAAGGATTCGATATTTATTTACGATTGGAGAAATCGTTAGCAGAAGCCACACGCTCGGCCTATTCAAAAGATGTGACGAAGCTCGAAAACTTTACTGAAGGCATTTCAGTCTCTTCCATCACACACGAAACAATCACAACCTTTCTAAAATTTCTTCATGAATTGGGGCTTGAAGGCACTTCTCAGGCAAGAATAATATCTGGATTAAAGGGATTCTTTTCGTACCTGCTTTTGGAAAAGATTATTGCTATTGACCCAATGGAATTTATTGAAATGCCACGAACCTCTCGCAAGCTTCCCGATGTTTTGAGCGTTGATGAAGTGGTTTCCATTATTGAGCATTGCGATTTAAGCAAACCGGAGGGGACCAGAAACAGAGCCATACTTGAAACGCTATACAGCTGTGGACTTCGCGTGAGTGAGCTTACTGATCTGAAAATTTCTCAGATGCGCACCAGCGACCAGTTGTTACGTATTGTTGGAAAAGGAAATAAAGAGCGATTTGTTCCCATTGGAGAAGAGGCCATGAAATGGATTCAGCATTACAATGAGCATATGCGCAATCACATGAAACTTGCGCCTGGGCATGAGGATTTTGTTTTTCTTAATCGAAGGGGGAAGAAACTCAGCCGCATGTATATCTTCACCATCATTCGCGAAAATTGCGTTGCTCTTGGCATACAGAAGCAAGTGAGTCCGCATACTTTCCGACATTCCTTTGCAACGCATTTAGTAGAGGCGGGTGCCGATTTACGCGCCGTTCAGGAAATGCTTGGACACGCAAGTATTACCACTACTGAGATTTATACCCACATTGACCGATCTCGATTGAAAGAAGAAATTCAATTGTTCCATCCTCGCTACGGAAAAAACTAAACTATCCAAGCATTCTCTTTTTTTTTACGAATACTTAATACACTTGTAATCACCAAATAGGCTATTGCAGTGCTTATATTTGACATCCATTTGAATTTATGAAAAAGTACCTATTCTTTTCTCTTCTGAGTCTTTTGAGTCTTGCCTCACAAGCTCAATCTTTAAGCATTACTTCCAGTGACCTGATTTTATGTCCGGGGGAAAGCGCAACTTTGACCGCGGATGCAAGTCTCCCAAATCGTGTATTGAATTTCCCACGCACTGCCACTCAGGCAATAATCTTGAACAATGTGCCTGCTCAAACCATAGGCACTTTCTCCTATGAGTTTTGGTTCAACACGCCCGATTCCATTGTTCTTCTTCCTGAGCATGTCGATGGCATCGGAATTTATGACGGACAAGCTGGACAGAACTACGCTGTTTACCCTCAGAGTATTTTCAGTGGTGTTCAACGAAGATCTTCGGGAATTTCAGTTGGAAAAAATGGTATTTCTGTTATGGAGCAAAGCCATCAATTTTCAGCAGCGCGCTTAACATACGCCGCTAATTTGATAGGATGGCATCACTGTGCTGTTGTCTACACTTCCAATAATTTCGAACTATTCATTGATGGTGTTTCCGTAGGAACACGATTGAATGGGTCTAACTATGCGAACAACAATTTTGGGGTGCCATTGACTGTTGCCTTTCGTCCTAATCTAGGGAATTTTTATCCCGCTTTGGGCGGCATTGATGCTGACCCGAATGATGGCTACCTCGGACAAATCGATGAATTTCGAGTTTGGAAAATTGCTCTGACTGCTGCGGATGTGAGCGCTATTTACAACCGAAAATTAATTTCTGCGAATATGCAGAATGTCATTGTTCACATGCCTTTCGATGCAGGAAGTCAGGCCAACTTCAGCACAATTACTTCTAGTCCTGCGATCAGCATTGTTGCTCCTGGCGTAACATCTGGCGTTACGTTTCCACCTGCTGCCATTCCTCAGATTGGAACATTTGCAGGAACCTCTTTACCAACCGCCGTTTACAATCCGTTTGCCATTGGTTATGTGTGGAACGATGGCACCATTGGCAACACCCTTGTTGTTTCACCAACTGCGGCTTCGACTACCTACACGTGCAGTGCGACAGCGGGAACATCTAACGCCAGCTCAACAATTACACTAGCGGTTTCCGCTCCAACTGCCGCAATCTCTACAAGCAATCCCTTGGTGTTTTGTGCTGACACTTCAGCCACGCTAACAGCTAATATGGGAACTGCCTATTTATGGAATACAGGGGATACCACATCTTTCATTACTGTTGACACCACTGGCATTTACACCGTTTCAGTGACCAATACTGACAACTGTGTTGCCACTTCAACGAGCACTTCCATTATAGTGAATCCACTTCCAACACCGATTATTACTGCGTTGTCTTCCATTACTTTTTGCCAAGGCGACAGCGTTCTTTTGGCAAGTAGCATGGACTCTTTGTATCTGTGGAATACCGGTTCAATAGATAGCACCATTGTTGTTCATTCTTCCGGAGATTACACGGTTACGTTGACGAATATCTACAACTGTTCCGCAACTTCTTCGCCTGTGACCGTTGTTGTGAATCCGAATCCGGTTGCAACCATTGTAGCCAATGGACCAACTTCATTTTGTATTGGAAACGAAGTTCAGTTGACCTCGACCAACGGCATTCCCTCCTGGTCTACAGGATCGAGCGATTCAACCATAACCGTTCTTCAAACTGAAATGATTCATTTGCTTGTTACCAATGAATTCGGTTGCACAGACAGCGATTCGCTTGGCATTACAGTCTTTGAACTTCCTGTTGTCACCGCTGCGCCAGATACTTCGGTTTGTATTTCCAACGGACCGTTTGCGTTAAATGCAACTCCGGATTTCGGTACTTGGACAGGACCGAATATTTCCAACAACTCCTTCACTCCTTCGACCGAAGGAACGTTCGGTTTTCAATATTCGTTCACAGATGGAAACGGATGCACCAACATTGACTCGACCTTCTACACCATTGCTGTTCCTCTGCAAATGACGGCTGGTACAGATGTGTCTGTCTGCTTGCCAAGTGACACGGTGAACCTAGCCCTCAATGCTTCTCCAATTGGAGGCACATGGCTTGGTACAGATGTATCGCTCGAAGGAGCGGTTCTTCCATTGTTCGCCGGAAGCTTTGCCTATGTTTACGCCTTCCAAGATCTCTGTTCAACGAACGACACGGTTTACATTCATGCCTATGACGCACCAGCTGCGCCTGTTGTTGGAGATGAACTTTTCATTTGCAAAAACGTTCCTTCTCCGCTTTGGTCGAATTACGTTGGTGGAAATTTATGGACGACCACCGAGACTACAGACACCATCTACGTTGTTGACCAAGGAACTTATGGCGTTACTTATACCGACGGAAATGGCTGCTCATCTTTTTCTGAAGTAGTTGTTCAACAATATCCCGAACCACAAATCCCAACTATTTCAGGAGAACCGAATGCTGTTTACAACAACACCTATTCGTATGCCGTTGCCTCGCTTCCAGATTACACCTATCATTGGACCGTTACAGGCGGAACAATTATTTCCGGACAGGGAACGAACGTCATTGAAGTTATTTGGGATCAGTTCGTAACAGGCATAGGCACTTTGGAAATGACTTGGGCGAATGCATACGGCTGTGAAAGCACGCAGATTTATTCTGTGAATGTTGATGTTTCGATTCAAGAAATTATTGCGTCGAACCTTCGAATGTATCCGAATCCAACGCGTGATGTGGTGAATATTCAATGGGACTTCATGAATGAAAACACTTACCTCTCTGTATACGACAATGCTGGAAAGCTTCTTTCGACAAACAAGCTGAACAACCAGTCGTTGCAGCAAGTTGATTTATGCGGATACGAAAACGGCGTTTATCAATTGCGATTGAGCAATGAAAACGCCGTTATAATGAAAGCAATCGTGGTAACGCGTTAATTACGCGTTACGACCTACTGCATTTAAATCTTCGAAAGCTTGCTTCAAACGAGCAACGAATTCTTTCTCTCCTTCGCGCAACCAAACGCGGGGATCGTAGAATTTCTTGTTTGGCTTATCATCTCCATCTGGATTACCAATTTGATTTTGCAAGTAAGCCGCTTTGCTTGACATGTAGTTGCGAATACCCACCATGTATGCGTATTGCATATCGGTATCGATATTCATTTTCACGGCACCGTATGAGATGGCTTCGCGAATTTCTTCGCGAGAAGAACCGCTTCCACCGTGGAAGACGAAATTCACTGGCTTCGCACTTGTGTTGAATTTATTTTGAATGTACTCTTGGGAGTTGTTCAAGATGATTGGAGAAAGTTTTACGTTTCCAGGTTTGTACACCCCGTGAACATTTCCGAAAGCTGCTGCTACTGTGAATCGATTCGAAACCGCGTTCATGTTTTCGTATGCATAGGCCACTTCTTCTGGTTGTGTATACAATTTACTGCTATCGATGTGGCTGTTGTCAACACCATCTTCCTCTCCACCAGTAACACCCAATTCAATCTCAAGAGTTACTCCCATTTGAGTCATCTTCTTGAAATATTCCACACTCAATTCTATGTTTTCGTGAAGTGGCTCTTCAGAGAAATCGAGCATGTGTGAGCTAAACAAAGAACGACCTGTTCTTTCGAAATGTGCCATTCCGTGCTCTAGCATTCCGTCCATCCAAGGAAGTAAATTCTTCGCGCAGTGGTCTGTGTGCATAATTACCGGAACGCCATAAGCCTTCGCCATTAAATGCACGTGATGTGCACCGCTCACAGAGCCTAACACGGCAGCTTCCTGATTTTTATTGTCAAGTCCTTTACCAGCGTAAAAGGCTCCACCACCGTTGCTGAATTGAACTACGACAGGCGAATTCAAATCGCGTGCAGTTTCCAAAACAGCATTCACGCTATTGGTTGAAATTACATTTACTGCTGGCAATGCGTAGCCGTGAGCTTTCGCATCGTTCAACACTTCGGTAACTTCGTCACCGGATAAAACGCCTGGTTTAAATTTCATAATTCTAAATTGAAGTTGTAAAAGTAATGTGGTTTGATCCTCCGGCTACATGATATATGCTTCTCCCGTAGCTCAGTTGAAACTTTTTAAAGTTGACAGTTGTTCCCAGTGAAAGTCCGGCAGTGGCGGGTCTATTTGGAATTGAAAGTTCTTTGCGTTGGCGGTAGTTGTATCCTAAACCGACGCGAACATTATTTCCCAAAATAAGTTCGGTACCGATTACCAAATGCCTCATAAGCAAATCTCCGAAAACCCAAGTTTTATCTTCAACAGGTAATCCAGTCAACGGGTCTACGATTACCGTTGCGTTCGGATCGGTGTATTTCACGTTCCATTTCTGCACGTTTTCGTAAGCAATGTGAAACAAGAACGGAGCGTTCTTCGGACGCTTGCTTATGCCTATTTGAAGTTCCATGGGAAGTTTTTCTCTTGAACTTTCGCGGTAGGTAACGAGTTGCATGCCTACGTTTTTCAGTACGAAGCTTGCTGCGAAATTTGTTTTGGGTTGGAAGTAAGTTGCGGCAGCATCTATAGCAAGACCGTATGAATAGTAGGTATCGAAAACGGAATAGAGATTTTTAAGGTTGAGACCAACACGCCACAGGGAATCGACTTTGTAGGAAGCTCCGAGTGTAAGCGCATATTCATTTGA
>CANGEF010000085.1 GCA_947452685.1 Flavobacteriales bacterium
GGAATCTCTTCCCAAATAAGTCCTTCAAAGGCATTGTGCTGATTGGTTGGCTCAACTACAGCGGTTGGAGCCGGGCTGTTTGTAGGCTGAATGTTGAAAAGTTTGCTCTGATAGTCAACGAAGGCGCGGTATACCGCGGAGCTTAATTCTTCTTTGGCAGTTTTACTCTGCAAGTAGTCTTCTTCTTTGTTGTTGGAAAGGAACCCCAACTCAATGAGAATACTGGGCATGTTGGTGAAGGTGATGACGTAGTAAGGCGCTTGCTTCACACCGCGATTTTTCCTTCCCAATTTCACGAATTCATCTTGAACGTTTTTTGCAAGAAGAATGCTCTTGTCTTGGTAGATGTTTTCGCGCAAGCTCAGGGCTATGTAGGTATCTGGATTATTCGGGTCGAAGCCGTCGTAATCTCTTCCGCCATTGCTTTCCAAATAGATGGAAGCGTTTTCGCGCATGGCGTTCCGCAAACTCTCTTCCGATTTGTGCAATCCCATGACGAACGATTCGGCTCCTGAGGCTTCGGTATTCGGATTGGCGTTGCAGTGCACGCTAATGAACAGATCAGCGTTGTTGGTGTTCGCGATTTCTACGCGCCGCTTCAGGGTAGGGAAGGTGTCGCCTGTTCTTGTATAAACAACTTTAACATTGGGGTAGTTCTCTTCAATGAGTTTTCCCACTTTCAAAGTAACTTCTAAGGCGATGTCTTTTTCCGAAGTCTTGTATCGCCCTGTTCCCAAGGTGCCTGGGTCGGTCCCGCCGTGACCGGCATCTAATACAACAATAAACTTTTTATCTATCGTTACTACTTTCTTCGAAATGCGATACGCCGATCCCAAAGTGAAAACCAGCGCCACAAAAAAAATGAACACTATTTTCTTGTGCATCTGCTGTAAGGGTTTATTATCTCGAATGTTTGGCATAGCTTTGACACGTAAACGCAATTTAAACAAAACTATTTTTCTTTGTGAAGGCATGAACTTCCGACGCGCTCTAATTTTCACGTGTGTGGTGTTGATAAGCTCTTTATTGAACCCACTGTCTGCGCAGTCTGATACCTTGTCGCCAATGCCTGTTGACACCCTTTATTTTTCTTCGGAAGAGCAGGCCATGGAAGAAGTTCACTATTTCGGGAAGGACAGTACGGTCATGGATTTGAAGAATGACCGCGTCTATTTATACGGATTGGGCTCCTACGTCACGTACGGAGATTTAGAGTTGAAGGCCGGATACATTGCATTTTCCTTAACGGACAATATTGCCTTCGCGAAGGGATTCAAAGATTCGGTGGGTGTTTATACGGGAAGACCTGTGTTTACGCAAGGAGAGACTTCGTTCGAAGAAGATTCGTTGGGATATAATTTTAAATCGAAAAGAGGAATTAGCTACGGAGTTCGCACGGAAGAGTCTGATGCTTATTTGCACACTGCCATTTCGAAGATGCAGGTAGACAAGACCATTCACATTCGAAAAGGAAAATTCACCACGTGTTCCAATCCGAATCCGCATTTCCATTTTCAATTGTCGAAGGCCATTATTATTCCGAATGAAAAGATTGTCAGCGGTCCGCTATACTTGCAGTTCAGAAAAGTGCCGGTGCCTTTGGGATTGCCGTTTGGATTCTTTCCGAATAAAAAAGAAAGTACATACGGAATTTTAATTCCGGGTTATGGAAACGGAAGGGCGAAGGGATTCTTCGTTCAGAACTTGGGATACTATTTCCCCATTAACGATCACATAGACACGAAGCTGTTGTTCGACGTGTACACCGGAGGGTCATGGAGCATAAAGAATATTACCAGTTACAAGAAGCGTTATAAATATCAAGGGTCTTTTAATATCTCAAGAACCATTAACAAGACGGGTTTCCGTGAGTTGCCGAATTATTTGCAGCAGTCGACCTTCAACATTCGTTGGACGCATACACAAGATCCGAAGGCACGTCCGAATGAGTCTTTCAACGCGAATGTGAATTTGGGAAGTTCTCAGAATTTCAGAAATAACTTGAACGCTACGCAACAAGATTTCTTAACGAGCACTTTCAACTCTGCGGTTCAATGGTCGAAGTCGTTTCCAGGAAAGCCTTTCTCATTGGCGCTTTCAGCGAATCACACGCAGAACACGCAGTCTAGATTGGTTCAGATTACGTTGCCGTCTGCGGCGTTCAACGTGTCTCGTATTAATTTGTTGAAGAAGGTGTTTCCGAAATCTCCGATTGGAATTAATGCCTCTGTCAATGCCGAGCAGCAGTTGTCGGCATACGAGCAACAGTTCGGACAATTGACCATGGGTCAGTTGTTGAACAAGGCGGCGAGTGGGGTTCGCATGAACAGCACCGCGAGCACCTCTTGGAAGTTGGGACAATTTTTAACGTTGAATCCGTCTGCAACCTTCACGGGTTACGGGACATGGAAAGTGGTTTCTCCGGGAAGTGATTCGCATTTAGATACGATAGCTGGATTCAAAGCTGCGGGAAATTGGTCTACGCAGATTTCAGCGAACACGCGTATTTACGGGACGTTTGTGAGGAAGGGAGCGAAGAAGTTGAAAGCGGTTCGACACATGATTCAGCCGAATGTAGGGTTCTCGTACACGCCGTATCAGAATTTTCAGCAGTCGGGATATTACGGTGTGAACGGCGAGTTCTTGGGGTATTCGGCGTTCGATGCGGCAAGGTTTGCGCCGACAAGTTCTTCTCAGACGGCGAACATGAATTTTTCTATTAATCAGAATATTGAAGCGAAGGTTCGCGATGAATCTTCTGCGAAGGTTTCGTACAAGAAGGTGAAGATAATAGATAGCTTCAAGACGAGCGCATCGCGCAACTTCATGGCCGATTCGATTCAGTGGAGCAACGTGAATTTCTCGGCCTTTACATCGGTTGGGAAATTCTTGACCTTGAACTATTCGTCTTCTTACAGCATGTACGATCGCGATTCGTTGGGACGGAAGATTGTTACGTTTTTGAATGAATCGCGAAAAGGAATTGCGCGCATGGAAGGCACCAATTTAGCGTTGGGAATTGTTGTGCGTAGCAAGCAGGCGAAGCCCAGTGCGAATCAGACAGCGGGTAATCCGGCGGTTACACCTCAGCAACAAGAGATTCTTTCTACCAACCAGTCTACGTTGATCGACTTCAATGTGCCTTGGAATTTGAGTGTGAATTACAATTTGCGCATGAGTAAGAAGTGGTTGGTTGATCAACAGCGCGACAGTTCGATCTATACGCAAGCGGTGACGTTTATGGGCGATATTGCTTTCGCGAAACGCTTGGCGTTGAGCTTCAACGGCGGATACGATTTCAATTCGAAGAAGATGACTACGACCACCATTGGACTTCACGTAGATCTTCACTGTTGGGAGTTAAGTGCGAACGTGGTACCGTTCGGCTTGCGTCAGAGCTATTACATTCAGTTGAATATTAAATCGCCTTTGCTGCAAGATCTGAAGTTGCAAAAGCGCGGGAATTTGGGAGAGGATTATTTGCTCTATTAGAGCAAGAATGTGCGAAGCACGAATGCCCGAAGGGCGAGGGTCTTTGACGAGGGCAACTGGCGTTGCGAGGGCAACTAGCGTTGCGAGGGTACTTCGGACGAGGGTTCTGCGAACGAGGGGCTTCGACGATTGTTCATTAGAATCAAATCGATTACTAAAAAAATGACATTATTAATTATAGCGTTTTCGCGGTTATTAAAACCAAATAATCTTGAAATTGTTCTAGATGTCTTTTGTTGCTGAAAATGCTATTTCCATTAGTTCATGAAACATTGATTGTTTTGTTGTTTTGTTTTTTAGAGAAGGTATATAGAACAAATATTAAAAGCACAATAGAACTCGGTATTAGCAAAGAGGTGTTACCAATAGAGTATGCAAAATTAAATATAGGATTAAAGATTCTGTGATCTGCAAGAGTAGCGTCATTTATAAGATCTTGTTTTGTGATGTTACTTGCCAAAAATGTTAGTCGTGTTGCGGAATCTTCAAACAAAATTTCGACACCTTCTAAAAGCTTAGATCTAAAATAAGCAAAGTAAAGGACTATGTTGGAGATATAAAATAAGGCTAAGATTTTGCCAAATATTTTTAGAAATGATTTCATTTTGTTCTTTTTGTTAGTGTTTTGATCTTGTTGATTTTTTCAATTAAGGGTAATTAGAATAGAATGATCTTTTTATTTTTAGATTGAATGCACACGAATTTGAGGAACTGGTCACAAATTGTGACCGGTGTAATTATCTATAACTCTATTTCAATATCCAGACCAACTACCCAAACTGGAACAGTAATTACCTTTTTGAATTCCTTAAGAATTTCAACCGTATTCTCAAAGGTTACAATTCCATCACTTAAGGAATTCTGCAAATCACCGGTAGGGACGACATAAATAAGACAGTCTATAGAATTCTGAACATTTGCCTTTAGGACTTTAAAAAAGTCACGATAGGCCAAAGCCCAATTACCGAATTGAATTTCACCTACAACCAACAATGTATTATCCGGTGAATTGAAATGAATGTCACTACCGATTTCTCCGTCTGACGAAATTCGTTTTGCGATTTCATAAAGGTCAGGATTTTTTGATAAAAATTTCTCCCAAACTTTTAGGCCTTCATGATAATGAAGCTGTCCAAAGCAGATGTTCCTTAAGTTTATTAAGTTTCTTTCATGGTTTATGAATGCAAAATCAAACCCACCTATTTTCCCTCTTACATCGGCAAAATGAAAAACACCACGGTCTTCATTAACCTCAAATCGTAATTGCTTTGTAGGGTTCGATTTGAGGAGATTTCTAATTTCTACGTTAAGGCTCTTAGCCTCAATAGCGAATGATTTTTTTCCTTTAGTAATCTTATCTCTAGGAGAAATTGAAATATCTTGTGATAATGATGCCCGGAAGCTTTCTTTTAATACTAAATGTGAATTTAATATCTCAAGAGAGTGATGATGAAAATACTCATCTCTAATAAATAATTTCGCGGCGGTTGAAGTCTCTGTCATAACGATTGATTCAAAATTTTACCCAATTTTTCAATTACCCCTACTACCAAAGCATTACCCATAAAAAATGCTCTCCTTGTATCTGTTGCTCCTTCGGTATGATTGACAGGGAACATATTACATTTTTCTAATTCAACAGGGGTTAATCTGCGATACTTTTTATCCTGATAAATAATATGCTTGAAACGACTTGGTGGAGGTCCTCCTTCTGAAGTAATAATAGTTCGTGCAGGTTTATCTAGTGAATCTGGAAAGGCCATCGAACCTTCTGAAAAGAAATAAATTCCGCCATCTTGTCTTTTTCGCTCTTCTTTCTTGGACCCCTTGGCATATTGCCATCTCGGCAAGTCGTCATCTGTAATGAAGAACTCTTTGGGCACTTGAGAGTATGGAACAATGATATCCTTTAAAAACTGAAAAGTCCCCTCATAATTAGCTTCTACTTTCATGGTGAACACTTCATGATTTTTCATGACACCGCCATTTTCAAAACTTAAAGTTTCTTTTCCCTTGTTAAATAAATCTGAGACATTGACCAAATTCTCGGAAATTGAAAATTTAGAAAAAATTGATTTAGGCGATTTTGATACAGGAAAGGCGTTCGCGAATAATCCATCCTGAAGAACATAAGACTCGTTAACCTTTAATTTTTTATACTGGGGCGTACTTGATTTGTATGCCAAAATAAATGTTCGCTTCCTTCTTTGAGGCATACCATATTCCGCCGCGTTAATAACCCTCCATTCTACAGCATATCCAGCATTGGCTAAAGAACTTAACATTACTGCAAAATCACGACCTCTTTGTTTGACAGGTGACTTCAGCAATCTATCTACATTCTCTAATATCAAGTACTTCGGGGCCTTTTTTCCTTTCCCTTCGATTATCCGCATAATTTCCCACCAAAGAACTCCTTTTTTTCCCTCAAGTCCACCGCTTCGTTTTAAAGAATTTGCCACAGAATAATCCTGACAAGGAAAACCTCCAACAAGTACATCATGATCAGGAATATCGTTGATATCGACTTTCGAAATATCAACATTAGAGTGATTTTCTGAACCAAATTGTTTGATATAAACATCTGAAGCATGCTGGGCTTTTGTAGAAGGCTCCCATTGATTGCTCCATACAATTTTAAATGGAGAGTCTAATTTTTTCGTGTAATTGGATAATGCGGATTTGCCTTTATAACCTTCAAGTCCAAGCCTGAATCCACCAACACCTGCAAACAATTCTATTACTTTCAATTCCTTCATTTAATCTGCAAATTACAATAGGGAATTCAAAGATTTCAAAGTGTTGAAAAGTTCAGGCTATGTTTTCCAACTAATGTTAAATACTCTGGAACCATAGAATAGTTCCCATTTCGCAGTAGGAATAACGCAGTTCAAACAACGCAGTTCCTCAGTACCCCGGATAGAAGTGGAAAGCCTTTGAGCGAAGCGAGAAGCTTGGAACGGATAGCCGGAAAAAGGTCCTAATCTGTCTTCGACGAATGCTTCGCGAATGTCTTCGACGAGGGCAACTGGCGTTGCGATGGTCCTTCGGACGAGGGTTTAACAACGGAGTTCCAACAACGTAGTTCTCACAACGTAGTTTGAATAAATCCATCGGATTTCCCAGTGCGATTTAGTTCGTAATTTGTGCTTCTTCCGCCGGCTTCTTCTTTGCGAAGTATTTCTTTTTCGATCAGATCGTTGATATCACGAATAGCGGTGTCTTTAGAGCATTTAGCAATTTTAGACCATTTGGAAGATGTTAATTTTCCATCTATACCGTCTAAGAGTTTGTTGATTAGTTTCTTCTGCCTTTCATTGAGAATGGTTTTAGAATGTACCTGCCAGAATTTGCCTTTGAATAAAACTTTAACAAGTACATCATCAGTAGAATGAAGGGAGTTGATTAAACATTGCAAAAACCATTGGAGCCAATTTGTAATATTTAGATCGCCTTTTTGAGTTTTTTCAAAAATCTCATAATATTGTTTCCGTTCGATTCTTATCTGTGCAGACATGCTATAAAATCGTTGATTGCTCTTGTCGGCCTGCGCTAATAACATGTCTGTTAATGCTCTTGTGATACGACCATTTCCATCGTCAAATGGGTGAATCGTCACAAACCAAAGATGGGCAATGGCTGCTTTTAGAACTAAGTCAATTTTGTTATTTTCAGTAAACCAATTCAGGAAATTGGCCATTTCTTGTTCAATCAGTTCAGAGTTTGGCGCTACAAAATGAACTTTTTCTTTTCCCATGGGGCCAGATACAACTTGCATAGGTCCTGTGGTATCTTTTCTCCAATCCCCAACTATGATGGGATACATTCCATTCCTTCCAGTTGGAAATAACGCAGCGTGCCAATCGAATAGTCTACTTTTTGTAAGAGGATTAAAACAATTTTGTGTTGCATCTAGCATCATCTCCACAACACCATCTACGTTTCTATCAGATTCAATGGAGCCCGCTATTTCCATTCCGAGTTTTCTTGCGATGGATGAACGAACTTGATCGCGATTGAGAAGTTCACCCTCTATTTCAGAGGTTTTGAGAACATCGAGTGTCAAGGTGTTGAGCAGCGCTTCATTTCTGAGCTCAAACCCCAAGGCGTCCATTTTTCCTAGCAACCTTCCTTGTAGGTTTCTTGCTTCACTTAGCAAATTAACGATAGCGTCAGAATCCCATTTGAAGTTAGGCCAGTCTTTGTTCAGATGTATGTAAGCGTCTATTCGTTGCATGATGTGCGACGAAAATAGTGTTTATTCGTTGCATTTCAAAATTGCTGGAGTCTTCGGGGAATGCAACTGGTGTTGCGAGGGCGAAGTACTTCGCGAGGGTGATTTAGCTGTAATGGAATCGACATTTTGCTATTAGAATTTCATCGTCTTTGACATGATAAATGAGTCTGTGCTCATCATCAATTCTGCGAGACCAAAAACCGGAGTATTTGAATTTTAGCGGTTCAGGTTTTCCGATTCCTTGAAATGGATTTCTAGAAATATCTTTTAGCAGTTCGTTTATTCGCTTCAGTTTAGCTTTGTCCGTTTTCTGCCAATACAAATAATCCTCCCAAGATTCTTCTACAAAAATGAATTTCATTCTTCAAGAAGTTTTTTATTTAAGGATTTTCCAGACTTTAATTTAGCAATAGCGGAATCCAATCTTTTTTCATTCTCCTTTGAAGAAAGCTCGTGTTGAGTAGCACATAACGAATTATACTCAGCCAAAGACATGATCACAACGCCGTTGTCTTTGCCTCGGTTTATAATAAGCGTTTCGAAGTTTAGTGTGACTTTGTCGAAATATCGTTTGATGTCTTTCCTAAAATCTGAAATAGAGGTGGTAAGCATAAGGCTGTTTTTTTTGTGTACGTAATGTTGTACGAAATTAAGTACAATATATTGCGAAAGCAAATTATTTTTTCTTCCAACCCACCAACAC
>CANGEF010000086.1 GCA_947452685.1 Flavobacteriales bacterium
AATCAACGCTTAACTCTTAAAACCGCCGACCTTCTATCTGGATTGTATCTCGTTCAGCTATACCACGGCAATTCCTTTGTGGGTAGTGTTAAGATTGTGGTAGAGTAGGATGTTTCAAATGCTGCTTTGAAATTAAATCGTCGAAGACATTCGCCGAAGGCATTCGTGTAGTCACATTCGTTGCTATGCAACATTCGTCCTTCGGACTAAATGTGTATCGCGCGCTTCGCCGTTGCATCCAACGCCGCTTCCTTGAAGCTTTCGGTGAATGTTGGGTGAGCGTGTGAGATGCGTCCAATGTCTTCCGCGCTCGCACGGAATTCCATAGCCACAACCGCTTCAGCTATCATGTCTGCGCAACGTGGACCAATCATGTGAACGCCTAAGATTTCATCGGTGTCTTTGTCGGCTAACACTTTCACCAATCCGTCGGTGTCCATACTCGCACGCGCTCTTCCGCTTGCTTTGAATGGGAAACTTCCTACTTTGTAGTTCTTGCCCATCTCTTTCAATTGCTCTTCGGTATATCCAACGCTTGCAACTTCTGGCCAAGTGTATACCACACCAGGGATTAAGTTGTAATTGATGTGCGGTTTTTGTCCGGCAATAACTTCAGCCACAAATGTTCCTTCTTCTTCTGCCTTGTGCGCAAGCATAGCGCCTTTCACCACATCGCCAATGGCGTAGATGTTTGGAACGCTCGATTGCAAATGATTGTTCGTTACAATTCTTCCGCGCTCGTCTACCTGAACACCCGCTTTGTCTAATCCTAAATTGTCGGTGTAAGGCTTTCTTCCAACCGAAACAAGAACGTAATCGCCTTCAAGGGTTAACTCTTCTCCTTTCGCGTTGTCTGCTTTCACCGTAACTGTTTTTCCTTTCGAAGTCACTTCTTTCACTTTGTGTGAAAGGAAGAATTCGAAGCCAATCGCAGTCAATGATTTTTGAAGTTCTTTCCCCATTGTTTTATCCATAGTCGGGATAATTCCGTCCATGAATTCCACCACACTTACTTTCGAACCGAGACGCGCATAAACGCTGCCGAGTTCAAGTCCAATTACACCACCACCAATCACAATCAAGTGCTTTGGAACTTCTTCCAACTTCAATGCTTCGGTGCTTGTGATGACACGTTTTTTATCTATTTGAATGAAGGGAAGGCTAGCAGGCTTCGATCCTGTAGCGACAATGAAATTCTTTCCGCTTACCTCTTCGTTTGTTCCGTCTGCTTTCGCAATAGAAAGCGTTGTAGATGAAGTGAAAGTTCCGTGTCCGTGAAGTACAGTCACTTTGTTTTTCTTCATCAAATAATCAATGCCCTTTGTTGTTTGGTCTACCACGTCTTGCTTGCGCTTCACCATTTGTGTCAAGTTCACTTTTGGTTTTGAACCCAAGTCAATCCCGTGTGCTTCGAAGGTGTGAACCGCTTGGTGGTAGTGCTCGCTAGAGTCTAGAAGCGCTTTCGAAGGAATGCATCCCACGTTTAAACAAGTTCCTCCAAGTGTTGAATAACGCTCAACCAATGCGGTTTTCATACCCAATTGAGCGCAACGAATAGCAGCAACGTATCCACCTGGACCCGCGCCAACAACAACTACATCGAAATTTTCCATGGTGCAAAGATAAGCACGTCAATCGATGACCTCGCTTTCTTTTGCTTGTGATTTTTTACGCTCTTTGAGATAGGCGCGAACAACGAATCCGTTCGTTAACAAAATGAATCCAAGAATAATATATTCGAGGTAGTCTTTAATTCCCGGAAACTCTTCGCCCAAGAAATATCCGAGCAGGGTAAGTGAAGAAACCCAAGCCATGGCGCCTAAAACATTGTAGCCTAGGAAAGATTTAAACGGAACACGAATAACCCCCGCCAAGATGGGCGCGAAGGTTCTTATATAGGGAAGGAATTTGCCTAATACAAGTGTCTTTCCACCGTGTCTTTCGTAGAATGTTCGCGTAACTTCTACGTATTTTTTTTTGAAGAAGAACGAATCTTTCCGGTTGAAAATAGCCGGCCCCAAACGCCATCCGAAGTAATAGCCGAACAAACAGCCGGCCAGCGAAGCTATGGACATATACAACAGAAGGCTGAAAATGGAAGTGTCTAAAAGTTGTGGTTGGGTGGAAGTGATGAGCCCCGTGAAAAACAAAAGCGAATCGCCCGGAAGAAAAAAGCCAATGATGATTCCATTTTCAGCAAAAAGTATAATCAACACCAAAGCCAATCCGCCAATGTGCAGTATTTGCTCGGGGTTGGTAATACTTTGAATGAAATCCCACATACTTCCGCAAATTAGGCTTTTCTTTTTGTTGAAGAGGCATGCAAAAACCTATTCTAACAACACTCTTTCGTTAGGAAGTTTTTTTCGGGTATTCCACCCGAATTGTTTTGAAGTTGGCCGTATCATATTTAACAGTAACGGCTGTTCCTACAGCAAACATAGGTTCACTCTCGCACCGATCTTCTGTTCGAACACGAAGGGTTTCGCCAGCCTTCGGGGTGTATTCAATAACCGGATAGAAATATTTTTTTCCATTTTCAGTGGCGCTCATCCAATTCACAATGCGTCCGGAAGTCTTCTCTCCTTTCAGCGCAAAACGCACGGTGTCTTTGAATAAATAAAAACCTATTCCAATAGACAAAAGCGCCAACAGCGAATAGGGAATATAATCTGGAATGTTTTCGAACATATACTACAGCTTCACAAATGATACAACCGATTGCTTGGATTCAATCATTACCCTTAACGAATAAATACCGCTTGGCAATTCTTGAATATTTATTTTTTGTGTGGATGAAACAACCATTTTCTGTTGAAGCGCCACGCGACCGGTTAGGTCTAAAACGGTTACCGTTCCTTTTCCAACAACATCGCTGGTTAAAGTTATTTCGTTGGTAGACGGATTCGGAAAAATATTCAATCCGAATAAATTATTTTCTTGAATGCCACTTACCCCTTCGCACATGCAGTTCGCATTGATTGCGTCGTTATCGGTTGATGCTAAACCATCGTCGCATGGATCACCTACGAAGTAGCACGAGCCGTCGTCAACGGCTGCGGTAGGATCGTAGTTGCAGGCAGTAGCGCTCATACATCCAGAAGCAAGAATTCCGCCGGCGCCCAAGTATCTCACAACACCCATGTCGTTCGGATTTTGCATGGTAAGTCCAGCACACACCACCTTCCCTGCGGTTTGCAGACCAATGGCATAAGCATCGTCGAACGACGCGCCTAATGAGGTAACAACAGTGCCTGTTCCGCCCCACGTTGCATCCAGGACACCGTCGTAGCTAAAACGAGTGGTTATAAAGTCGCGAAGCATAAAGCCAGAGCTTGTGGTTCCGCAAGCATACCAATTGTTGTCTGCTCCTAACATACAATCATAGAACGCGCTGTAGCCGCCTACTGCATTCGCAAATGTTCCGTTGGTTCCGAATGTTGCATCTGCAGTTCCGTCTAAATTATGACGTCGAGCAAACGAAGAAGTGTTGTTGGTTCCTACCGCAATTAATTTCGAATTCGAATATTCAATGTCGTAGTAGGTTCCGCCTGTTACATCAAGCCACAAACCATTGCTTCCGAAAGCCGCAACGGGTCCACCGTTCAAGGTCATGAGCATAATCATGGGAACAGAAGTGAAGGTATTCGGATTGTATTTATCTCCGCAAATAGCAATGGCGCCTGCAGGCACAATGGTCGCACCATTTACAGAAAACTCATCGGTTGAGCTGGTCTGAAAGTAGGCCGTTCCGTTTGTTCCGAACGAGGGGACTAAATTTCCCTGAAGATCTAAACACTGCACCGCAATGGAAGTATAGCTGAAACCAGGCGTGTATTTTCTTCCAACTAAATAAATTAAATTGTTGTGCACAAGCACTTGATTTATGTATTCTTCACCGCTGTCTAAGTTCGTTTTATAAATGCCGCCCACCGCAAACGACGGGTCAAGCGCGCCGTCTGGTTTAATGACCCACGCGGCAATCTCTGTATCAGCTGCGGTTAGACTTTTAGCCCCTACCACAATAATATTTCCATTCGGAAGAATTTCCATGTCGTAAGCGAAGTCAGATCCCGCTGTATTCGGAAGAGTGAGTACACCGTTGTTTGCAAACGCTGGGTCATAACTTCCGTCTTCATTCAGCTTCACTACCATCATGTCGAAATCTGCAGAGGTACCTGTGGTTCCGCAAAGCATTATTTTATTGTCGCTGAATACAATCACATCTTGCGCATTGTCAAAAACGTTTGACGGATTCACCAAAACAATTCCATCTGAATCAAAGGTTGGGTCTAACGTGCCGGGTTGAGCAAATGCATTTATTCCGAAAAATAAGATTGCAACTAGGGGAAGTAGAAATTTTTTCATCATGAAATTCAAGTTAGTCCTACAAATATAGTCTTCATAATTTTTACGGGCATGCAATTTATTCGCTTTACTTCGTTACGACATTTGCACTGTTGCTTTCAACATAAAAATTAGAAATGAATCCTGTAAAAATACTTTGGGCCGACGATGAGATAGAATTGCTGAAACCGCACATTCTTTACCTTGAACAAAAAGGCTATGTGCTTACCACTGTGAACAATGGAAGGTCGGCTATTGATTGGGTGAAAAAGGAATTCTTCGACATTGTTTTTTTAGATGAGAACATGCCTGGACTCAGCGGTCTGCAGGTGCTTCAAGACATGAAGGCCATAGATTCTTCGCTACCCATTGTTATGATAACGAAGAGCGAAGAAGAGCACATTATGGAAGATGCCATTGGCTCGAAAATTTCCGATTACCTCATTAAGCCGGTTAATCCGAATCAGATTCTTCTGACCATAAAAAAGAATCTCGACGAAAAACGTTTGGTTAGCGAAAAGACCACGAACGATTACCGTCAAGAGTTTCGCGAGATTAGCATGCAACTGGGTCAGCGCATGAACGCGGAAGAGTGGAAAAATTTCTTCAAGAAAATGACGTATTGGTCGCAAGAGCTTCGCGGTTCAAACGACGAAGGAATGAATGAAATTTTCAAGACGCAACGCCGTGAAGCCAACGAACAATTTTCGAAATTCATTAAGCAGAATTACCTCGAATGGATGAAAGATTTCTCGAAGGCGCCTTTGCTTTCGAACTCCGTTTTTCGTCAGCGAGTGGCCCCCTTGGTTGCTTCCGCGAAAGCCGACGAGTCTGTTTTCATGTTGGTCATAGACAACTTGCGTTACGACCAATGGAAGACGCTCATTCCACACATAAAACCGTTTTACAGAATTGAAGAAGAAGACCTGTTCTTCAGCATTCTTCCTACGGCCACGCACTATGCTCGCAATGCGCTGTTCTCTGGATTAATGCCTTCAGAGATGCAAAAGCTTTATCCGAATTGGTGGAAGAGTGAAGAAGACGAAGGCGGAAAAAATCTGCATGAAGAAGATTTTTTAGGGTCACAATTGAAACGATTGGGTCTCGATGTGAAATGGTCGTACAACAAGATTACAAATTACCACGCCGGAAAAAAATTGGCCGATTCATACACGAATTTGTTGAAGAATAACTTGAATGTAATCGTCTACAATTTCGTTGACATGCTCAGTCATGCTCGTACTGAAATGGACGTGATAAAAGAGTTGGCAGACGACGAGCCGGCGTATTTGTCGTTAACCGAAAGTTGGTTCGAACACAGCGCTCTTTTGGAAATGCTGAAGCATTTATCTGAGAAGAAGTGCAAGGTTATTATTACAACGGATCATGGAACAGTGCGTGTGGAAAATCCAATTCGCATTGTGGGAGATCGAAATACAAATTCAAACTTGCGTTACAAGGCAGGAAGAAATTTAGATTACAATCCGAAAGAGGTGTTTGAAGTTCGCAACCCAAGTGACGCGCATTTGCCGAAACAAAACATAAGCACAGCCTTTGTTTTCGCAACGAACAACGACTTCTTTGTTTATCCGAACAACTACAATCAGTTCATGAACTACTACCAAAATACGTTTCAACACGGGGGCATTTCGTTGGAGGAAATGATTATTCCATTCATTGTCTTACAATCGAAATAACATGCAGCAGTTCGAGGTTTATTCGTTGGAAGAATTAGAGCCGCTCGCTCAACAATTCATTCAGAAACATCCATCGGGTGTATTTTGTGTGGAAGGGGAAATGGGTGCAGGCAAGACAACGTTCATTTCACTTATTGCGAAATTATTGGGGGAAGAAAATACAAGTTCACCCACGTTCTCCTTGGTGAATGAATACCATTTGCGCAACAACGAGCGCATGTATCATTTCGATTTGTATCGCATAAAAGCAAAAGCCGAACTGCAAGAGTTCGGCTTCGAAGATTATTTATTCGGCGCTCGGTATGTCTTTATCGAATGGCCAGAAGTGGCGTTCGACTATTTAGACAATCCTAGTTTCCTTCGCATTCGCGAAGAAGAAGGAAAGCGTGTGTTTGAATTTTAGTGAGCTGGTTTGTGAGCTGGAGCAACTGAAGGAGCTGCTTCTACCACAATTTTCTGCTCTTCAACTTTTCCCTCTTCGGTTTTAACACCTTCAGCAGCGTGAGTAGTAGTATCTGCTGAAGCTTTGTGGTCTTCGTGTTTCACTTCTTCAACCTCTTTCGCAGGAAGGCTTCCTGGTAATTTCGTCATTGGTGCAGCTGCATGGTGATTAATGTTCACGAACATTAACGTTAGAATGGCAGCAATGGGAACAATGAACCATAAGAATAATGAACCTTGTTTCGGAGAATCTGAATGTGACATAGTTTTTAATTTGAGGTCCAAAAATAGCAGATATTTCTGTCCTTTCAAAAATAATAAGCAAGGTTTCGTAACTTCGAAGATGAGAATACTCACTTATGGCCCTTCCTAAAAAACATTATCATTCCATTGCGCATGAAACTGCGCTTGCTCCACAAGAAGAAATGCTGCATGTTGGAAAGAACATGCAACGTCTAACCATCGGAATTCCAAAGGAAACGTCGTTTCAAGAACGTCGTGTGGCGTTGGCGCCAGAAAGCGTGGCTCTTCTAGTTAGCAGAGGCCATGAGGTAATCATAGAATCTGGAGCTGGAAACGAGAGTAATTTTTTAGACCACGATTACAGCGAGTGCGGTGCCATTATTGTGTACGATCGCAAACAAGTCTTTCAGGCCAACACCATTATGAAGGTGGCTCCGCCTAGTTTGGAAGAGATAGAATTGATGCCAGGAAAGCAAACGCTTATTTCAGCATTGAATTTACCTGTTCAATCGAAGGAGTGTTTCGTTCAACTTTCAGCAAAAAAAATCACAGCTATCGCGTGGGATTACATTCAAGATAAAAAGGGAATTTATCCCATTGTTCGTGCAATGGCGGAAATAGCGGGCAACACATCCATTATGCTCGCAGCCGAATACCTCAGTCACCATACCGGCGGAAGAGGACTAATGCTTGGCGGAATAACCGGGGTTCGTCCAACTGAGGTAGTCATTATTGGCGCCGGAACGGTTGGCGAAAATGCTGCTCGTGCTGCCTTAGGATTGGGTGCTAGCGTGAAGCTTTTCGATAACAGTATTTATAAATTGAAACGCATTCAGAACGATTTGGGTGTTCACTTGTGGACCAGCACCATTCAACCTTCTGAACTTTCACGTGCCTTGAAATACGCCGATGTTGTTATTGGAGCCATTCGCGCGAAGAAAGGAAGAACACCTGTTGTTGTTTCTGAGGAAATGGTTCAAGACATGAAAGAAGGAAGTGTGATTGTAGATGTGAGTATCGATCGCGGCGGATGTTTTGAAACTTCTGAAGTGACGAACCATGAGAACCCGACTTTCCGAAAGCACGGTGTAATTCATTATTGCGTTCCGAACATTGCAGCCCGCGTTTCAAGAACAGCGTCTTATGCGCTCTCGAATATTTTCGCGCCTGTAATTTTAGATTTAGGCGACGAAGGTGGAATAGTCAATCTGATTCGAAATCAGAAAGGGTTCCGCAATGGAGTCTACCTCTATCACGGAACCCTTACCAATGAAGACATTGCTACAACTTTCGATTTGTCGTGGAAGCCGCTTGAATTGCTTATTGAGGCAATCTAACAAAAAGCCCCACCGAAGTGAGGCCTTTTGAAAAGAGTAAGGTCTGTCTTACATGAACGCTTCCATGGGCGGACAAGTACAAACCAAGTTTCTATCTCCGTAAGCGTTGTCTACACGACCAACACTCGTCCAGAATTTATTTTCACGAAGACCAGGCA
>CANGEF010000087.1 GCA_947452685.1 Flavobacteriales bacterium
TCCTGTTGTTAGGAAGAAGAGAGTGCGCGGAGAGATATTCGATTTGTTCGCTAAAGCGAAGGTGATTGCAATGATAATGGCTGCTGAAATATTAGCGAGCAAAGTGCCAAGGGGTAGCGAGAAATTTCCTTGTTTGAATGGAAGTCCAATGAGATAGCGAAGCACAGATCCAATTCCTCCGCCTACAAAAATCAGGGCTATCACAATTCCGTTCATCGTTTAATGAAGGAAAAAAGTTTGTAGAAAATGTATCCGAACATGCCGCCCATGAACCATCCCATGAGAATGTCTGTGGGGAAGTGAACCCCTAAATAAATTCGCGAAAGCGAGGTCAATAGCGTTGCCAAAATGAGTACAGTCTTCAATCGGTAATGCCTTGGCAACGCTAGTAAAACAAAGAATGTGAGCGCGGCGAAATTACTTGCATGGGAAGAATAAAATCCGAATTCCCCGCCGCGATAATCGTTGCCGTTACTGTCTTTCGCGAAATGCAATTCATCTTTGAGATTGGCAGTGTAAGATGGACGTTGTCTTTGTACCGTTGGTTTGAAAATACGGCTTGAAACGAGGTCGCTCATTCCAACGGAAAGTATGGCTAGAAGAACAGCGTAAACCCCGTATTTCTTTCCGTGTGTCGCCACTAATTGCCAAATAATATAGAGGAACAGTGGAATCCAAATGGCAGTGCTACTTATGGCCAGCATTGCCTTGTCTAGACCATAAATATAGAGTCCATTTATAGCTTTCAGCAAGGCAATGTCAAGTTCAATCATAGGTCTTAAGCGTAGAGCTTCGCTATTTCGTTTGCGTAATTGCTAAGAATGTTTTTGCGTTTTAACTTCAGCGTAGGCGTAATTTCTCCGCTTTCAACAGTGAAGGGTTTTGCAATCAAATGAATGCCTTTGATCTGCTCCCAGTTACCGAATCCTTTGTTCATCTCGGCAATGAACGATTTGATTTCCTTGTTTAATTTTTCGTTTTGAATAATTTCATCGTTTGAAAGGGAAGCCAATTCAGGAAAGTGAACTTTTGCGAAAGCACAATCCACAACAATGAGCGCACCTGGGAATTTCTGTCCGTCGCCAACGACCATACATTGTTCAATGAAGTGAGATTCCTTCAAGGCGTTTTCTAACACTTGCGGAGCAACATATTTTCCTCCACTGGTTTTGAAGAGCTCTTTTTTTCTATCTGTAATTTGAAGAAATCCGTCTTTAATAATTCCAATGTCGCCAGTGCTGAACCACCCGTTGTTCAATACTTCTGCGGTGGTTTCAGGATTTTTGTAGTAGCCCATCATGACCTGCGGACCCTTGACTAAAATTTCTCCGTCTTCAGCGAATTTAATTTCGGTATTTGGAATAATCATACCCACCGTTCCAGGTCTGTACATGTTCGGTCTGCGTAGGGTGTTTACCGAAATAACCGGAGAAGTTTCCGTGAGTCCGTATCCTTCTTTAACCGGAATTCCTGCCGCTGTAAAGAAGCGTGCAAGTCGCGGTTGAAGTGCTGCAGAACCACATGCAATAGCGCCTATCTCTGTAAGTCCCAAGGCTGCTTTCACTTTACTGAACACAAGCTTTTGTGCAATCTTCAATTTGAATTCGTACCATCCGCCGTTAGCGCCTTCGGGCTCCCATTGAATGGCCAAATTAACAGCCCATTGAAACAGGGCTTTTTTAATGCCGGTATTCGATTCCCCTTTCGCAATAATTCCGTCGAAGAATTTTTCGAGAAGGCGAGGAACCGCTGTGAAAATATGAGGCTTATTCGCGATTAAATCATCTTTAATGTTGTCCATTCCCGTTAGCGTGACACTCACGCTATTGTCTATGTACAAGTAATGGAGCATACGCTCGTAGATGTGACACACCGGAAGAAAGCTAACGCATCTGGCTTTTCCTTTTTCCAAGTAGGGAAGACGGTCTACGCAGTTTTCTACATTGGATGCAATATTCGTATGCGAAAGCATAACACCTTTGGGAAGTCCTGTTGTTCCTGAAGTGTAGATGATTGTGGCTAAATCTTCGGTCTTGATGTTATCTTTTCTCGATTGAACCACCGTCGCTAAATCTTCATTCAGCGAGAAGAGCTCTTTCCAGTGTCTGGTTCCTTCAATTTTCTCAAAGGTGAAGACCTCTTTCAGCGAAGGCACTTGCCCGCGAATGTTTTTTATTTTCGTTAAAAGTTCCTGATTCGAGACGAAGCAAATGGTGGCTTCGCTGTGATTCAAAATGTATTGAATGTCTTGCTCGGTCATGGTCGGATAAATAGGAACATCAATGGCTCCTATTTGCAAGGCGGCATGATCACAAATGTTCCATTCCGTGCGGTTGGAATCGGTGATCAGCGCAATTTTTTGTCCAGGCTGAATGCCGTATTCAACAAGTCCATTGCTCAGTTGATTCACGTAGTCAATAAACTTTCGAGTGGAATAAGTTTCCCATTCACCGTTGCATTTGCTACGGAACATAACGTCAAGTGGAAGATGCTCCAGTTGATCGTAGGCAAAGTCGAATAATCTCTTGTACATGAAACGAATATACTAAACGAATTCCTTCGCTAGACGTTCGGACATGTAATCGAATAATTGTTGGAAGGGACCTTTCACCATCATTTCCATAAATGGATTTATAGTTGCGTCGCAATCTTGATGCGCGGTGGTGGTTGCACCGTTGCTTTTCAATTTCGCTTTCAGCACAAATGGAAACGGACTTTTATCAGTTGTTTCAAAAGTGGTTTCCGCATCTTCCGCATTTAAAACAGCAGAAATGCGTTTCAACTCAATGGTGTAAACATTTTGAATTTTAAACGAACACGAATCTTCTGTGTTACTCCAATTCGAAATTTTATCTAAAGGAAGCAGGCGTTGAATGTTGGCCATGTTTTGCAAATAGGCGTGAACCTCTGCTAGAGGCGCATTCACTTCAACAATTTTACTGATGAACTTAGCCATTGGATTGTGATTCAAGGTATGCAGCGCTCCAAGCCGCTGGATTTTCTCTCCACACTTTCAGTGTGTTCAATTGCTCTTCTGTGATGTATTCTTTTTTCAACGCTTGCTGTAACAATGCGTGGTAATCTGTAAGCGTATGCAATTCAACATTCGCCTCTTTAAATGCTTCTTTCGCAATATCGAAGTCGTACGTAAAAATTGCAACCATTCCCATCACGTCTAGTCCAGCTTCACGTAAAGCAGTAACAGCGCTTAGGCTACTTTTTCCAGTTGAAATAAGATCTTCAATGACAACCACTTTTTGGTTGGGTTCAACCACACCTTCAACCTGATTTCCAAGACCGTGTTTTTTCGCTTCGCTACGAACGTATGCGTAGGGAATACCCATTTCTTGAGCCACTAAAGCTCCGATGGCAATGCCACCAGTGGCTACGCCAGCAATGATATCAGGTGTTCCGAATTTTTCTTGAATGGCGTTCACAAACTGCTGACGAATGTGCGTTCTGCAAATAGGGAAGGAAAGTGTTTTGCGATTGTCGCAATAAATAGGCGACTTCAGTCCGCTTGCCCAAGTGAAGGGTGCTTGAGGTTTCAACTCAATTGCCTTAATTTGCAAAAGATAATCAGCTACTTGTAATCCCACTTCAATATTTGAATCCATGACGCGAAAATACATCGTCTCTCACCTCGGTCGGACATTAACTTTTTCACAAGAGGAGTTTGTTAACTATTTCGCGAATTATAAGCACATAGATGCGGCGGGCGGATTGGTTCAAAACGGACTTGGAGATTTCCTGATGATTAAACGAAAAGGTTTTTGGGATCTTCCAAAAGGGAAAATTGAAACGGGCGAAAACGATGAGGAAGGTGCTCTTCGCGAGGTTGAGGAAGAAACAGGTTTGGTTGGAATGCGCATTGAAAAGCATTTGGTAGATACCTTTCACACGTATGAACTAAAAGGCAAGTGGGTGCTGAAGCGCAGCTGTTGGTATTTCATGAAATGTGAAGGTGCACCAGCACTTACTCCGCAAACCGAAGAGGAAATTGAACGCGTGGAATGGTGTTCAAGCGAATTGCTCGAAGCTCGACTTGCGAAATCTTACGCAACCATTGCCTTGGTGTGGGAGGCTTTTAAAGCGTCTTCCAACCCTGAGCACTAAGCTTTACAGTTCCTCCGCCAATAGCCATCAATAGGTTTTCTCCGTCTTTTGCAGTGGCGTGACCAATGATGCTCAAATTCGGATTGCCTTTGATTTTCTCGAAGTCGTTTTGAGAAACAGTAAACAACAACTCGTAATCTTCACCTCCATTTAGGGCGCAAGTCGTAGGGTCTATGTTGTGCTCTGCAGCCGCGTCGCGTGTTTCAGGAGCAATGGGTAATTTGTCTTCGTAGATGGCAAAGGTGCATTCGCTTTCTTCTGCTAAATGTAAAATTTCAGAAGACAGTCCGTCTGAAATATCAATCATAGCTGTAGGCTTCACTTCGAGTTTAGCTAATAATTGAACGATGTCTAATCGCGCTTCGGGTTTCAATTGGCGACCCAGGATGTAATCGTAATTTTCAAGATTGGGTTGTGCCGTTGGAGCGCTTTTGAAAACTTCTTTTTCGCGCTCTAGAACTTGCAGTCCCATGTAGGCTCCGCCTAAATCTCCTGAAACAACCAATAAATCTCCTTCTTTAACGGTGCTCCTTAAAGCAATGTCTTCTTTATTCGCGTAGCCTATTGCGGTAATGGAAATCACACATCCGGTTGGAATGGTAGTCGTGTCTCCGCCAACCAGATCAACCCCGTAGGCCTCGCAAGCAGCAAGCATACCGGAGTACAATTCCTCAAGCGCTTCAACAGAATATTTGCTACTCACCGCTAGTCCAACAGTGAATTGTGTTGGCGTCGCATTCATGGCGCAGATGTCGGAAAGATTCACCACAACGCTTTTGTATCCCAAATGCTTCAATGGCGTGTACATTAAATCGAAATGCACCCCTTCCACCAACATGTCGGTAGACATAACCAACTGCTTGCCTTCTAGAGGTTGCATCACTGCAGCATCATCTCCCGCATCGCGAATGGTTCCTTCGTTTTTCGGAATGAAATATTGAGTCAGATGCTTAATTAGCGTGAATTCTCCAAGAGCAGAAAGCTCGGTACGTTGTTGTTCCATGGCGCAAAGATAGTTTTCTTTTGTATATTTGCATCCTGATTCCCGGTCGTCCCTGAAGCAATTCAAACTTCCGGGTATTGTTTTTTATTGACGACTCAATCGAATATCGAGGACCTCTAACTGAATGGAACTTTGTCCGTTCCAAACATTTTCATTCAACTGATAAAGCAAGTCAATTTCTCTTCCTTCAATAATAGGATAAACCCATTCCTTCATTTTGAAAGCAATACCTTTCATTTCAGAAAAATTTCCAGCTTGCTTCACATGCAGTTGAAGATGGTCTGCTTGTGCACCAACGAGTTTGGTGAATCGAGCGTTTTTGATGTTTTTCGAAAGGAAAACCGGACGCATGTTTTCCGGTCCGTGCGGTTCCAACGGTTGTATTGATTCGTAAAGTTTAAATGATATTTCATCGAATTGAATCTCGGTGTCGTACAAATGACATCTTTCTGGTCGAACATGGTTCGTGAAGGTGCGAACAGCGTTGTCGAACGCTTCGCGAAAAGTCAGAAAGTTTTCCGATTTTAATTTCAGTCCAGCCGCCATGCTGTGTCCGCCAAATTGAATGAGATGTTCTTCGCACAGCGAAAGCATTTCATACACATCTATTCCGTCAATAGATCGAACACTTCCGGAAAGAATACCGTCGTCTTCAACAAGCACGATGGTTGGTTTGTAATACGATTCAATCAGTCGCGAAGCCACAATGCCCACCACTCCCTTGTGCCAGCCTTGCTTCTTCAACACAGTGGTGAAACTGTCTTGGTAGAACGAATCGCTTTCAATAATGTCCAACGCTTCTTGCGTAATGCTGCGGTCGAGTCCTTTGCGTTCTTGGTTGTATTTTTCAATTTCAGCGGCCACGGATTTAGCATCTTCAGCATTGTTGGTCAGAAGCACTTCAACGGCGCGCTTTCCAGAAAAAATTCTTCCCGCGGCATTGATACGCGGAGCAATTAAGAAAACGAGGTCAACGACTTTTAAGATCTTGCCGCTGTGTTTGGCGTTGGTGAGCAGTTCAGCTATGCCTGGACGGAAATGCGTGTTTATTTCTTTCAATCCGAAATGAAGCAGCACACGGTTTTCAGAAGTAACAGGAACAATATCGGCTCCAGTGGCAATGGCTACCAAGTCTAAAAAGGAATAAGCGAAGTCGAGCGATTCGTTGTGATGAATGAACCAAGCACACATGACTTTAAATCCAACAGCACATCCGCAAAGCCCTTTGTTTTCATAGGTGCAATCTTTTCGCTTCGGATTTACAATGGCAAAAGCAGGGGGAAGGACCTCTGGTGTGTGATGGTCGCACACGATGACATCTATTCCAAATGCATTGCACTGTTCTATGCGCAGACCGTCTTTAATTCCGCAGTCGAGGGTTACAATGAGCGAAAAATTATTTTCATGAGCGAATGCAACGCCTGCGTCTGAAAATCCATAACCCTCTTTGTATCTATCCGGAATATAAAAGTCGCAATCGAATCCGACGTGCTTCAAGAAACTATAGAACACCGCCACAGCGGTTGTCCCATCAACATCATAATCGCCGTATACCAGAACTTTTTCTTTTTTTTCCTTGGCTGAAACCAATCGAGTAATGGCTTTATCCATGTCCTTCAATCCGAATGGATCTAAAAACTGATTTATTTCAGGTTTTAGGAAGGCGCGTGCCTGTTCAGGAGTACGAATGTTTCGCAGGAAAAGAATTTCCGCGAAAGCTTCGCTAGTATTCGATTTTATCGCAAGTTCAGCAATTTCTTCGTGTGAAAATTGCCCGCTTTTTTTCCAATTGTTTTCTTTAGGAGTGCTCATTTGCCACAAAGTTAGTTGCAGAACTCGTGCAACCCATTTTCATTTTATGCGGTCTTTTCGTATATTCGTACCCCAAACCTTTTAAAGAAATGAATAAATCTTTACGTTCTGTTCTTTTACTCATGAGCGTTTTCGGCATGTTCGTGCTGAACGGCTGTTTAAATGATGACAATAAAATTCCGCCAAATTGTTATGACGGAATCTTGAATAACTCAGAGCAATTGGTCGATTGCGGAGGTCCGAATTGTGAGCAGTGTGATCACTGTATCGATGGTATTTGGCAGCCGGAATATGGTGAAACATGTGTAGACTGTGGTGGCGAGTGCGGACCATGTTCTCCTTGTGCAGACTGTATTCAAGACGGTGACGAAGCGGGTATCGACTGTGGTGGAACGAACTGTGGTCCTTGTGCAGCCTTGTGTGCAGACGGAATCTTAAACGGTACAGAAACTCAAGTTGACTGCGGTGGTGCTTATTGCGCTGCTTGTCCTACTTGCACAGACGGAATAATGAACGGAACTGAAATTGGTATCGACTGCGGCGGAACAAACTGTCCTCCATGTGCTACAGACGGAAACTGTTCAAACGGAATCATAGACGGTGGCTCTCAGGGTGAGTTCTGGACAGATTGCGGTGGTGTCGATTGTATGGCTTGTGACACGATTATCACGTTCACAGCAAACGGAGTGAATCACGTAGGTGTGGCTTCTTCTTGCACCTTCTCTTATGCTGGTGGAGTAGTTACCGTAACGGGTTCAACTCTTCAAGGTGGAACAATTGCATTTACCATGGCAGCTCCTGTGGCAGGTTGGGTAAGTGGTTCAGTAATCAATATGGCAACCGCTACGAATCCGGCTACTGTAATGGCATTCACCAATGCCTCTGTTGCTCACAGCACTGCATTCGGAACTTCTACTGCAACGGTAAACGTTGTGAAGTTCAGATCAACTCCAGCGCCAGGCGGAATACGTTACACCTTCTCGGGAACATTGAAGAACTCAGCGGGTACTTCAACCGTAAACATTACAAACGGATTGGTGATGGTGCCTCTTCAATAAGAGTTGTACTTTGAAAAATATCAAAAAGCCCTTCGAAAGAAGGGTTTTTTATTTCACCCTCAATTTCGTTTCTTTGCACCCAATTTAGCAATGAACTAAACATACAAATATGCATTTCGAATTATCAGAAGAACAATTGGCCGTTCAGGCTGCTGCAAGAGATTTCGCGCAGAACGTGTTAAAA
>CANGEF010000088.1 GCA_947452685.1 Flavobacteriales bacterium
GGCTAGTGGCCTCCACTCACGAAGTATCTTTCGAAAGAATCTTGTGAAACATCTTTCATCAGAATAAAGTACTTTTGAATCATGATTGAAAACAAGGTTGCAAATAGTAAACTTATTACGCTCGATATTGCTGAAGAGGTAGAGGCATTTGCAAGTGTGGCGTTAGACATTGCTCCTCAATTGTGGCAAGGAATAGCGTTGAAGGAAAAGGATTTTAGAGAATTTGTATCAACACTCAATACTGCAGAATACGCCAATAAAATAGTTGCCATTCACTGTTCGGTAGATGCGATTGTTCCGGTTTGGGCGTATATGTTGTTGGCTTTGAAACTCTCTGAAGTACATGCGCAATGTCATTTTTCTTCTCCAGAAAATTTAGACACCTTAAGAGCGCTTGCCTTCATTCAACAATTGGATCTTTCGAAATTTCAAGATAAAAATGTTGTTATCAAAGGCTGCACTTCACTTCGATTAACTGAAGAAGTTTACATTCAACTTTCTCAAAAAATTCAACCTGTCGCCAACCGCATTATGTATGGCGAGCCGTGTTCTACTGTGCCGCTTTTTAAGCGTTAACAGGTGAAGCGGATGACACTCTTCGAGTGATGACGATTTACAATCGATTACGGCAAAGCCGATGACACTCTTCGAGTGATGACGATTTACAATCGATGACGAACAAGTTCGATGACCGCTTCGCGGACAGTTGTCACGAAGTGTCATCGCGAAGCGTAACGCTCGCTAACAAAATTCCAATTCACAACCGTGAAAATGGCAGTAAGATAATCAGCACGTTTGTTTTGATATTTCAGATAATACGCGTGTTCCCAAACGTCGATGCCGAGGATTGGAGTACCTGGCTTTTCAACCACTTTCGACATTAAAGGGTTGTCTTGATTCGGAGTTGATGTTATGAAAAGTCCGCCTTTAGCGTCTTTGCACAACCACACCCATCCGCTTCCGAAACGTGCTTTGCCTTCGTCGGTCATGACCTTTTTTAAGTTTTCCATACTCCCGAAATCGCGCTGAATGGCTGTTGCCAATTCTTTGCTCGGCGCACCTGCTGTGCTCGGTGCAGCTAGACAATTCCAGAAAAAACTATGATTGAAATGTCCACCCCCGTTGTTGCGAATGGCCATGTCTTTCGGGTCTACCGCAGCACACAATTGCTCAATGTTCAACTTCGCATACTTCTGATTGACTTCTAACTTCATGGCTGTATTCAAATTCGTAACGTAAGCAAGGTGATGCTTGTCGTGATGAATATGCATGGTCTCAGCGTCAATAGCGGGTTCCAAAGCTTCATAGGCGTATGGTAATTCAGGAACAGTCCAGTCTTGAGCGAAGCTCATCGTTCCACAAAAAAGAAAACCTACAGCAAGCAACAAATTTTTCATAGTCAGCGTTATTGATTCGTTCAAACAATGGGTTGTGAGTTACTTCACAACTCCCTGCCAAATGTAGTTCATACACCGAGTACTTTTAAACTAAGAATGGAAGAAGTAAAAGAAATAGAAGGAGCACCAATTCTAAAGGAAAAAAAACCCATCTCAGCTAGACGAAAATGGCTGAAACGTATTTTCATTGGCCTGTTCTCATTGGTGGTTCTGCTTTTTTCCGGATTGGTGATAGCGGTTACTGTTTACGAAGATGAAATTGTAACCTACGCCCTTCAAACCGTTCAGGAAAATTTAAAAACCAAGTCGAGCATTAAAGAAGCCGACTTAACCCTTTGGAATAATTTTCCTTCCGTTTCCATTCGATTCAAAGATATTTACATTGAAGAAAATTCGAAGGCCAAAGACACCCTGCTTTTCGCAAAGGAATTGTACTTGTCTTTCGACATCATTGATTTGTTCAGCGGGAAATATAACATTGACGAGATTGAAGCGAAAGACGGATCGTTCAACATGCGGGTTGATCGAAAAGGACAGATAAATTGGGATGTGTGGAAGGCAGACACTTCTTCCACACCGAATGAAAAATTCAAAATACATCTCGAAGATATTGTTGGAGAAAACATCTCTTACCTCTACGAAGACGAGCAAGAAAAAACGTTCATAGATGTTCGTTTGAAAGAACTTAAAGCTTCAGGTAATTTCAATGAAAAACAATTTCTGCTCGACATTGAGACAAAAGCATTCATGAACGTGCTGTATGCTGGAGAGACTGAGATGCTTCGAAAAAGAAACATTGGTCTGGACTCGAAAATGCAAGTGAACCTTGACAACAATTCGTTCGTTATTCAGACGGCTGAGTTGTTGTTGGAAGAGGTGCCTCTGAATGTCACGGGCAGCTTGGATTACGGGGCACATCCTACTATTGACTTACACATTGCAGAAACTGATTTGGATCTGAAGGAAGGAATTCAATTGCTGCCAAAATCGATGCAAGTTCAGCTTGAACCTTACGCTCCCTCAGGAGATGTGCATTTCAATTTCGATATGACAGGGCCGTTTGAAAACCTGAACATAGCCTCAAACTTTTCGGTGAAAGACGGTGAGTTGGTGGAAATTAATTCCGGTGTTGACTTGCACTCGATTCAACTGAAAGCAAATTATGTATTGAAGGAAGGAACGGATAGTGTGACCATTTCGAATTTCCAATCGGTATTGGGAACAGGTTCGTTGAGTTGCAGCGGAAGCATTCGCAACCTGAGCGATCCGGTCTTGAACCTTTCGGTTGGCGCAGAAACTAACTTGAAAGATGTGAAAGGATTTTTCGGATGGGATTCGCTTGCGGTATGCGATGGACAGGTTTCCGCACAGACTCTTATTCGCGGAAAGATCGCGTTTCAAGAGGCAGACAGTTCGTTCGATTGGTCACAGCTGCATTTGAATGGAAGAGCACAAGTGACAGAAGGCAGCTTTCAATGGGCTGCATCGAATGGCCTTTTCAAAAACATTAATGGCGTGTTTTTACTCAACGGATCCGATGCGCGAGTGGAACAATTGAACTTCAACATAAACGAAAATAACTGTAGTTTTTCGGGCGATTTTTATTCGGTGATACCTTACTTCACAACAGACAACACTGCCCTTACCATTAACGCGAATTTGTATTCGAACAGACTCGATCTTGAAAAACTCTTAAGTGCTGCAGGCAGCAACGATAGCGAGTTACAACTCGCTCTTCCAACTTCCATTCAACTGCATTTAACGGCACAAATCGACGCATTTTTATTCAAGTCGTTCAACGCTTCGAACATAAAGGGAACATTGGATTACGCCAAAGGAAAATTAGAGATTTCTCCGCTTCAATTGAATCTGGCAGGTGGAAATGTTGCCGCCGACTTCAGTCTGTTTCCTGCAAGCAATGGACAATTCGGAGTAACGTGTGACGGGGCGTTGAGCAACATTGACATTCAGCAAGTGTTTGGGTTGTTCGACAACTTCGGTCAAACCTATCTTACTGGAGCTAATATTAAAGGAAATGCTACAGTCTTAGTAGATTTTCAAACCACATTGGGCGCAGATTTAATGGTGCTTCCGAATACCATTAAATCGGACTTACAAGTGAACATTGAGAACGGAGAACTGAACGACGTGACTTCCTTTCAATACATGATTACCTACATTAAGGGAAACAAATGGATTGCGCCGTTCGTGAAAGAAGATGACTTTGCGGAAAAGCTTCGACATATAAAATTCTCGACGCTTCAAAATTCCATTCACATTGAAAATTCAATTATCACCTTCCCACTCATGGACATTGAATCAAGTGCCATGTCGATTACCATGGAAGGCACGCACAGCTTCGACAATGTGTTAGACTATCGCCTTGGTTTCGATTTGAAGGAAATGTTGCTGAAAGCCTCTAGCACAGCGGGAGACAAGAGTGGAAGACAAATTTATTTGTACATGCGCGGCCCGATGGACAATTTGGAATTTGGTTTAGACAAAGACGCGCTACGCAGCGACCGCGTTTCAGCGAAGCTCATAGAAAAAGAAAAATTGAATCGCATTTTCACGAATGCATTTGCGTGGAGGAAGGAACGGGAGAATGCTCGTGAGCCTTTGTTCTCAGGACTTCGAAATGAAAAACCGAATGAACCTTCGGTTGTTAAACCGCCCATTCAAGAGCGCATAGCACCATACATAAAAGACAACGTCTCCCCTGAAGCGAAAGCTGAAAAAGAGAAGAAGACGCCAAAGTGGCTTCAAGAAAAACAAGAATACGAGGAAGAAGAATGAACTTACCAGAAGCCTTTGTTAATCGATTAAAAACGCAATTCCCAGATCAATGGGAACTCATGATTCCCGCCTACGATCGTGAGATTCAGACATCGGTGTTAACCCATCCAACAAAGTTTAAGAGCACTTCTATTCAAGGCAATCCTGTTGCTTGGAATGCGCTTGGGTTGTTGTTGGAAGAGCGTCCGAAATTCACCTTCGATCCGCATTACCACGCTGGAGCTTATTATTCTCAGGAAGCGAATTCGATGCTCATTGGACATCTGTTTAAACAAGCCATTCAAGAAATTGAAAATCCTGCGGTGCTAGATCTCTGCGCTGCTCCCGGAGGAAAGAGTCTAATCTACTCCACCCTGCTCGGCGAAAACGGCGTGTTGGTTGCGAATGAAGTCGTGCCTCAACGATTGAGTATTCTTCGTGAAAACCTTGACAAATGGGGCATTCCGAATGTCTTCACGTTGGGCATGTATCCGAATAAAATTCCGTTTACGCATGCCTTCGATGTGGTTGCGGTAGATGCGCCTTGCAGCGGCGAAGGTCTGTTCCGCAAGCAAGTCGACTATCGCGGCGAGTGGAAAGAATCATTTGCGCCGAGCTGTGCGGTTCGTCAGCATGAAATACTTCAAGAAGCCGTTCGCTTACTGAAACCAGGCGGTTACTTATTGTATTCCACTTGCACCTTTGCGCCTGAAGAAAATGAAGACATGCTTGAGTATTTGAGCAATGAATTTCAACTTGAAAACATCTCGGTTGAAATGCACTCAGGTTGGAAAGTAGATGTCGTGAAATGCGCTGCTGGCGAGGGTTACAGAATGCTTCCGCACAACACTCCAGGAGAAGGATTCTTCTGTACGCTTTTGAAAAAGCCGGAAGGACATACTGAAAAAATTCGTTTTAAATTCAATTCGAAAATTGTCCCTCTAACCGCTAAAGAGCGCAGCACCGTGAATGCGTTCATTCGTGAAGACATTGCATTGGTGAAGAATGAAAAGGGATTGGTTTTTCTCGATACCCTTCAACATACATTCAAAGATCTTTGGCGTGCGATGCTGCCGAATGCAAACGCGGGAACGCTAGTGGGCGAGTTCATGAAAGACAAATTCATTCCCGGTCAAGGCATTGCAAACACAGGCATTGAGTCGAATGACGTCAGAAAATTAGAGTTGTCATACGACAACGTTATTCGTTATTTGAAGAAGGAAGTGATACAGGTTGAAGCCGAATCGGGCTTTGTTCTAGTCACCTTCGAACAACAAAACATTGGATGGGGCAAAGTGGTTGGAACCCGCTTGAACAATAACTATCCGAATGAATGGCGAATTCGCTCCTAACCGGCTTTTTCTGGCAGTTTCTTATCGAAATCTTCGATTGCTGGAATGACGGTTTTCGAAAAATCGTTCACCGGTTCATACACAACTGAAGCATCTTTTTGCGATTGCGGAATCATGTGGAACTTATCGTCCAACGCATGAAGCATGACGAACAGCGAACTTGTTCCCAATAAATATTTCGCCAATGAAAATGTTGCACCTAAGGCTTTGTTCCATTTCTCTCCGCTTCCTTTGATGTTTTTCGAAATGAGTTTTCCAAGGAAATACATGCCAATGACAACGACTAAAAAGATTCCCAAGAACACGCCTACTCGCGTGCTTATTGAGCCGTCGGTGGCACCAATCATCTTCGCAACAGACTCAGACAAGTACACGGCTGCGTAGATGCCCACAAAGAAGGCCAAGAACGAGAACAATTCCGAAACGAAACCGTTCATCCATCCGCGCCAGATTGCCCAGACTAAAATGAGCACTAGAATTATATCGAGATAGCTTACCACATTTCGAAGCTAATCTAATTTTCAAGACTAGTGCTTATTTCTATTCAGTACTTTTTCACTTCTGAATGTTCAACAAATCGAGTCTAAGTTTCGCCTTTTTCGCTTTGCTTTGTAAGGTGAACGTACGTCCGAAAAAACACCTAGGTCAACATTTCCTTTTGGACATGTCTGTCTGCGAAAGAATTGCTGAAGCCATCACTGGCGTAGGCGAAACAAAGAAAATTGTTGAGGTGGGTCCCGGAACGGGCGCGCTCACGCAATTCCTCATGAAGCTGCCTTACGAAACTTCTGTAGTGGAAGTCGACGATGAGTCGGTGGCGTATCTGAATGCTTACTATCCGGCATTGCGCGGACGCATTTACGAAGAAGATTTTCTTCGCATGGATTTGAAAGAACGCTTCGGCGAAAATTTTTGTGTCGTTGGAAATTTTCCGTATAACATTTCATCGCAAATTTTATTCAAGGTTCTCGACGAATGGGAATGCGTTCCTGAGTTGGTGGGGATGTTTCAAAAAGAAGTCGCAGAGCGTGTGGCTTCGGGCCCTGGCAGCAGAGACTACGGCATCTTATCGGTGTTGCTTCAAGTGCATTACGAAATCAAATACCTATTCACCGTTGAGCCGGAAGTTTTCAATCCTCCGCCCAAAGTAAAAAGCGGTGTATTACGCATGCAGCGCAGACCTGCGCCATTGGTGACTTCCCAACAAAAGGAATTCAAACAAGTGGTGAAGTTGGCTTTCAATCAGCGAAGAAAAACCATTCGCAATTCGGTGAAGTCTCTCCTTCAACCCGGAATAACTTCGGAAAACGACTTGTTCAACAAAAGACCGGAGCAATTATCGGTAGAACAATTTATTGAATTGACTCGCATTCTATTCCCCAACAAATAACACATTCAGCTTAAATTAGCAACATGGCAGCATTGGTAACCCTTAGTGAATTCGTAATGGAACGTCAGTCTGACTTTCCGTATGCTTCAGGCGATTTAACGCGACTTCTTTCAGACATTGGCATTGCAGGAAAGATCATTAACCACAAGGTGAATAAGGCGGGGCTTCAAGATATTTTGGGCGCAGCGGCGAACATCAATGTTCAAGGCGAAACGCAAATGAAGATGGATGTGTTTTCTGACGAAACGTTATTGAATGCCATGCGTTGGGGCGGACAAGTTGCTGGGGCGGGAAGTGAGGAGAATGAAAAGTATTTCGCATTCGATTTAGAGCATTGCAAGAAGGCGAAGTATGTGATCTTGTTCGATCCGCTAGACGGCTCTTCGAACATTGACGTGAACGTGAGCATTGGAACTATTTTTTCCATTTTCAGAAGGAAGAGCAGCATTGGTGATTTGGCCAATGTGAACGACTTTTTGCAAAAAGGAGACGAGCAAGTTGCAGCCGGATATATTATTTATGGAAGTAGCACCATGCTGGTTTATACGACGGGTCACGGTGTTAACGGCTTCACTCTTCAGCCCAGCATTGGCGAATTTTTCCTTTCACATCCGAACATGAAAATTCCGGAAGACGGCGCCATCTATAGCATGAACGAAGGAAACTTGAACTCGTGTGAAAAAGGCGTTCAAGAATACATTGCTTGGTGTAAGGAAAACGATAAGAAAACGAATCGTCCGTATTCTGCGCGTTACATTGGATCGTTGGTGGCAGACTTCCACCGCAATCTGATTAAAGGTGGAATTTATATTTATCCGGGAACTACAAAAAACAAAAGTGGAAAGTTGCGCATGCAGTACGAATGCAATCCGCTTGCGTTCATTGTGGAACAAGCTGGAGGAAAAGCCACGGACGGACACAGACGTATTATGGAAATTGTTCCAACCGATCTTCACCAACGCTCTCCACTTTTCATTGGATCGAAAAACATGGTTGAAAAGGTGGAAGCCCTGATTAAACAACACTCGTAAGATGCGTACGGTTTTCTTGCTTTGCTTTTTGTTCTTCGGAATTTCAACATTCGGACAAGAATCTTTTGGAAGAAATTCTTCCTTGAAAGGAGCCTCGCAAGAAAAATTCAACAATAGAAAAATCGTACAAAAACTTCGCAC
>CANGEF010000089.1 GCA_947452685.1 Flavobacteriales bacterium
CAGGCACCCCTGCTAACGCAGCTTTGAATTGGACCAATACTCAACCGGGAATTGGTATTGCTGCAACAGGCTCAGGAACAATCCCTTCATTTACTGCAGTAAATAACACAGCGGCTTCAATTACATCTGTCATTACGGTAACACCAACACTCGGAACATGCACGGGAACATCTAGTACAATAAACATTACAGTTGGACCAAGCCCAACGATTATTGAGCCCGTATCAAATTTGTATTGCGACGGCGCTACGTTTGCTGGAGTGGATTGGGGGGCTACACCTTCCAGCACTGTTGTAGACTGGACCAATGACAATACGGGTTCAGGTCTTCCGGCTTCTGGACAAGGGAATATTGGAAGTTATTTATTGAATAACCCTACGCTAAGTCAGGCCCTTTCAACATTTACAGCAACTCCTTCTGTAGGGACTTGTGTTGGAACACCTGTCACTTTCACTGTTACTGTTGCTGGAAATGGCGATGCAACAATTACAGATATTGGTCCTTTATGTTCTGATGTTGGACAACAGATGATTATTGCGGCTGACCCTACTGGAACTTGGTCGGGTGATGGGATTGTGAGCACCTCTGGGAACACATCTGTGTTTGACCCTATCGTAGCTGGCCCTGGTGTTCATTCGATTTACTACAGCATTGCTGGTCAATGTGGTGGTACAGATGGAACACAAATTGAAGTAGTGAATGTTCCAGCAGCATTCGCAGGCCTAGACTTTAGTATATGTGAAGGAGTTGATTCTGTCATGGTGGGTTCTTTCACCAATTCAACCACAGGAACAGAGCAGTACACTTGGTCTCCTGCTTTGAATCTGAGCAGTTCAACCACTTCATCTCCTACTCTCACAGCCGTTTCAACACAAACATATACGCTTACTGTAAATTCAGGAATTTGCGCTTCGAGCGATGATATTACAGTGACTGTAGTGCCGCAAAGCGACGCAACCATTAATGCTTCTGGTCCTTATTGCGCAGATGCAGTAGCCGTTCAATTAACGTCATTGGAAACTGGGGGAATCTGGTCAGGAACTGGAATTACCAATGCGAACGGAACATTCGATCCAGCGGTAGCAACCCCTGGTACATACACAATAACCCATGCAATTGGCGGGTTCTGCCCTTCTACAGATACTGAAGACTTTGTTGTTTGGTCGGTTCCAGATGGAACAATCACTCCGGCCGGGCCTTTCTGCCAATCTGCACTTCCAATTACATTAACATCTGCTAGTGCAGGTGGAACATGGAGCGGAACGGGCATAAACAATGCTGTTTCAGGAAGCTTCGGAAGTGCGTCGACAGCTGCGAACTCATATTTGATTAATTACAACACTGGCGGAAACTGTCCGCATGACTTCACAACTACAGTTGTTGTGAACGCAGACGCAAATGCAACGATTAATGCTATTGCTGATATCTGTAATGATGCTCCGGCAGTAACCTTAACAGCTGCTCAAGCCGGCGGCACATGGTCTGGTCAAGGAGTTTCAGGTAGCAGTTTTAATCCGGTTGGCTTGATTCCGGGAACTTATACAGTTAACTATGCAATAGCTGGAGCTTGTCCGAATTCTGACACCCAAGATGTAGTGGTGCTTGCCGTTCCAGATGGAACAATAACTCCGGCGGGTCCATTTTGTCAGGATGCTCTTCCGCAATCATTGTCAGCTGCAACAGCTGGTGGTACATGGAGCGGAACAGGAATTACAAGTGCTTCAAACGGAACCTTTGGAACGACAGCGACCCCTGCTGGAAATTACCCAATTACCTATACCACTTCAGGTGTTTGTCCACGTGCGTTCAATGCAACGGTTCAAGTAATTGGAAACCTCAACGCTACCATTACAGCGGCAGGTCCATTTTGTGAAAATGCTACCCCACAGACTTTGACCGCGGCTAGCCCAGGCGGTGTTTGGAGCGGAACAGGAGCGATTACCGCAGGTGGACAAATTTCTCCTGCGACTTTGGGCGCGGGCACCTATATCTTCAATTATAACATTAATAACAGTGGTTGTTTGAGTAGCGATGATGTTCAGGTTGTTGTGAACGCATTGCCAGTCCCAAGCTTTACTGCAAGTGCTACAACCGGTTGTTCTCCTTTATCGGTGAGTTTCAACAATACGTCTAATCCACTTGGAAGTAGCGTGGTTTGGTACCTAGACGGTGCACCAGCAGGAAGTGGAAACACCTTCAGCAATTTGTTTACAGGAAATTCATGTCACGATATCGGAATTATGATTACCGATGCAGCAGGTTGCAGTGCTACAGCTACTCAAAACGATATCGTTTGCGCAGTTTCAAACCCGTCTGCATCTTTTAGTTGGTCGCCTGTAGAACCTACCACAGGAAGTACCGTGTTTTTTGACAACCAATCTTTAGGTGGAGTGACCTATACTTGGGATATTAATGGCCAAGCCTTTACTTCAGAAGATGTTTCTTTTCCTATCTCGGGAAGTGTGGGTGAAACATTTCAAGCTTGTTTAGATGTAGTGGGTGTGGGCGGTTGCATGGATGCTCAGTGTTACACGGTAAGCGTAAGTTCGAGTTCATATGTTTATGTTCCGAATTCCTTTACTCCGGATGGAGATGGCCATAATGATATTTTTGCTCCTGTTGTAACTGGATTAACGAGCACTTCACGATACAGCTTCAGTGTTTATGACCGTTGGGGAGATTTAATTTTCGAAACACATGATCCCAAGGCCGTTTGGATTGGAGATGTGAATGGTGGAAGTCATTTTGCGGAAGACGGAGCCTACGTTTACGAAATTAAAATTCAATTTAGTTCTGGACAGGAACCCTTCAAGAGAATGGGAACGGTTGTGCTTGTTCGTTAACGAATTGACTGAATAATGCGTGTTCGCGTTACTTCATTAAAACGAAACAAACTCAGCAATTTTATTGCATTCGATTTGAATTGAATTGCTTTTGTCTTTTGTTAATTGTAACAAATACTCGAGAGGTTCCATAACGGGTTCGTCTGAAAGGTCGAAACAACCGAAGTGCATAGGAACTAGTTTTTTTGCGCGCATTTCTTCTGCTGCACGCAGCGCATCTTTTGGAGAAATGTGATTTTGCTTCATGAACCATTCGGGCTGATAGGCACCTATTCCAATGACACAATAATCAATATTGAAATAGTCTCCGACTTCTTTCAGGTGTGTGTTGTAACCGGTGTCACCGCTGAAGTATATGCAAGTGTTTTCAGACTGGATGACAAAGGCTCCCCAAAGGTGTTCGTTGTAATCGAAAAGCCCGCGTTTTGACCAATGCTGTGCGGGCATGAAAGAAATGGTAAGATTGTTTTTCAAAATTGAAAATACTTGATACCACCCGGCCTCTTCAATGTTTTTATGTCCGGTTAAACTGCGAATAAGTGTGCCCATTTTCAATCCGGTTAAAACCTTCGCCTTCTTCGATTTTTTGAGTATGCGTTTTAAGGTTTTTCCGCTGAGATGATCTCGGTGATTGTGACTTAAAAGTATGTAGTCTATTTCCGGCAATTCATTGATCTGAAAGGGAAGCGAGGTGTAACGCTTGTGGAAAGGAGAAAGCTTTTCAAAAACAGGATCTGTTATTAAATTTATTCCGTTTATTCGAATGAAAAAACAGGCGTGACCTAACCACACCATTCCATCGTCGTTTCCTTTTAACCAATTGAAATCAGTTGCAACTTCGGGACCCTTCATGCCCATTTTTTTTTCGGCTTGAAATGGATTCGTTGAGCGTTTCCATGTTACTACGTCTTTGAATTTCGGTTCGAATTGTGTGTGGAAATTCATGAAACGACCGGAAGGGTCAACGGGTGTTTTTACTTCAGCGAAGTTGGGATGAATATATGCGAGTGCAGGATTTTCGGTCTTCTTCATAAAGAGAAAACAAAGTAACATCAGAAACACCCGCGACAAAAGAAAAGGGCCGACGAATCGGCCCTCTTCAACATAAAATTAAAAACCTTATTGTTTTACGAAACGTTTGTTACTTGTTCCGTTTACGTTTTGGTATTGGAGGTCATACACACCGTTTGCAAGATCAGAAATATTCAATTTTGACATTCCGTTGTTGAAGTTGTTCATAGAACGAACCAACTGTCCGTTAGCATTGAAAATGCGAATAACACCATTTTCGTTTGCTGGAAGTTGAATGTTCAATTCAGAAGTAGCTGGGTTCGGGAAAACATTGAATGTAGTTTTAGCCAAAGCACCTTCTTGAACGCCAACAAGATCAAGACTTACACAAACATAGATGTGGTCGTTGTCTGTAACAGGGTCAGCTGCCGCTTCTGGTTGAACGTGAATTCCAGGCTCTAAATCGCGTTGAACGATTAAGTGAATTTTATCTCCGTATGCGAAAGGCGCCATTGAAGCGTATACATACTCGTAACCGTCTTCTGGAATATCAGGAGTAATGTCTGCAGGGGCGGTCCATGTTGCACCTCCGTCTGTTGATTTAACAGCGTAAATATGTCTCAAGTATTCCGCGCCATTGAAGAATGCTTCGTTAACAGCTTGATAAGAACAGAAAACTGTTCCATCCGCAGCTTGAGCAAGTTGCGGATGAGAAGCGATGCCGCTGTTTCCATATTGTCCAACTTCAGTTGTTGCAGCAGGAATTGTAGTGTCGTTGTCTGGAGAAACGCCAATTTCAAGAACTTGAGTAGCAGGGTCTGTCATATTTTCGTTCCAGTAAGCAATACTACCCGCGAGTGGGAAGTAGCTATACACAGAATCAATAACACCAAGATCGTCTGTGTAAGACATTGTTCCGAAAGCCGCGTGGGTTAAGCCATTTGCGTCTATGAAGATTGCGCCTGCACCGTCTGAAGAAACAATGGTGTCTTGAATTCCGTCTAAACCAACATCTGTTCCCATATCTACAACGTAGTGATCAATAGGGAAATCCCAAATAGTACTGCGGGTCCACGTACTACCGTTATCGTTTGAAATCCAAGCGTATGAATCTTGAAGATCTCCGAAAGCAGCAATAGCAACTTTGTTTCCACGAGCGTGAATAGCGTAGGTGTCTGCCGCAAATCCGGTTACCAAAGATGTATCTTCTTCACCAGGAAGTAAGATTTCAGATTGGTCCCAAGTAGCTCCTCCGTCGGTTGAACGATTGTACACAATTGCTCCGGTCATTCCGTTGGTGAAGGCACCTGCATTTGGATCGGTTAAGCAAATCATGTGAATGCTATTTCCGTCTGCACCACCTGAAACGGCGCGTGGCCAAAACATAGCGAATCCCGAGGCTGTTGGAACCATTGAATTTACCCAATTTCCTGTGCCGATGGTTGGACGAGTCCAAACTTTAATTCCACCTGTACCGCTGTGGTTCATTAAAACTTCAGAACCGTTTGAAGGGTGCATCAATGATGTCCAACCGGTACGCATGCTTTCCACACGTTGTGTGATGTCGTCTTGCCAAACACCAGCGGTGCGGTAGTTGTAACCCGTTCCACGATCTGGGTAGGTATCGGTAGCGTTTGTAGCGCTGAAAGTGAAACAAGCCGCAACGCCTGCATCATCTGCAACGATGCGGTTTTGAACACTGTTGTTCGTTTGTAAATCGTAAATAGAAGTTCCAACATACTCTTCCACTTGAACCATGCTCTTTGCAGATGAAACAGCATAAGGAGCTTTTGATTGTTGAGAAGGAGTATCACCAACTGTTGTGTTGGTGTAGGGATTGAATTTAGCTGCCTTGTTTTGCGAGGCAGTCAATTTGGTTGGAATTTGCTGAGCGCTTGCGCTGAAAGCAACTCCCATGGCTAAAGCAAAGTAGAGTCTTTTCATAGTAGTGGTTTAGATTAGCGAACTAATTTAGCAAAAATTGGTTTCAATCTAAGAAACAGAGAAAAAAAAATATGAAAGCGATAATAATAAATATTGGAGACGAACTTTTGATTGGTCAGACCATTAACACCAATGCAGCGTGGATGGGTCAATATCTGAATAGTTTTGGAATTGAAGTTGAGTCTTCGCATTGCATATCTGATAAGGGTTCTGTAATTTTTGATGAGATTGATGTTGCGCTGTATAAAGCAGAAGTTGTTGTAGTAACCGGAGGTTTGGGCCCAACGAAAGACGATATTACCAAGCACACGCTTTGTGAATTGTTTCAAACGGAATTGGTCATGCATGAACCGAGCTATTTGCGCGTAAAGGCTTTTTTTGAATCACGCGGGTTACCGTTTTTGAAAGTTAACGAGCAACAGGCGCTTGTTCCTCAAGCATGCACGGTCCTGGAGAACATGGTGGGTACTGCCAACGGCATGTGGTTCGAGCGCGACGGGCATGTTTGTGTTTCACTTCCAGGGGTTCCTTTCGAGATGCAGTATTTAATGCAACACGAGGTGGTTCCGAGAATTCAGCAAAAATTCGAGTTGCCGAAAATTGTACATAGAACTATTTTAACTCAAGGTGTAGGAGAGAGTTTTTTGGCAGATCTATTAACAGATTGGGAAAACTCTTTGGCTTCTGAAGATATACATTTGGCGTATTTGCCTTCGCCCGGAATGGTGAAACTGCGCATGTCTATTTACGGCGGTGCGGAAGAGTCTGTTTTAAAAGAAAGAATTCAACGTAAGGAAGCAGAGCTTCACGCGCTTGTTGGTGAATTCATTTTTGGATATGAAAAGGAAACCCTACAGAGTGTTCTGGTAGATAAGTTGAAGATGATCGGGAAGACTGTGAGTTTTGCTGAAAGTTGCACGGGTGGAATGATGGCACAGAAGCTCACAGATGTTTCAGGCGCAAGCCAAGTGTTTCAAGCAGGATGGGTGGTTTATCACGCACAATCGAAATCAAAAGAATTGGGTGTTGACTCGGAGATTATTTCGAAGTACGGTGAAATAAGTGCTGAAGTTGCAACCGCAATGGCCGATTGCGCAAGGAAAAAATCTGGAAGTGATTTTGCTTTGTCTTCTACCGGATGGGCTGGACCGGATGGTGGCGATGAAATTCATGGTGTGGGTACGATTTTCGTTGCACTTTCATCGGAAAACGGAACAATTGTTAAGAAGTTGAAGTTTGGAAAGAACCGCATTCGCAATCGGGAAATGGCTTCTGACGCGGCTTTTATGCTTTTGATTAAAGAAATTCAGAAGTAAAAATTGGATTTATTAAAAATGTGCGTATATTTGCACCCCTTTATTCACAAAAACTCATTCTTATGCCACGCATTTGTCAAATTACTGGAAAGAAGACTATAACCGGAAACCGCGTTTCCCATTCAAATATTAAAACACGTAGAAAATTCTATCCAAACTTGCAGTACAAGCGTTTTTGGTTGGCTGAAGAAAGTCGTTGGGTTGAATTGCGTGTGACTCCGAAAGGAATGAAGACCATTAACAAAATTGGTTTAGCTGCTGCCATGAAAAGAGCAAAAGAAAACGGAATCGGATAAGTTTTTTTATATCGAAATTGAAAAAGGTTGAGTTCGCTCAACCTTTTTTGTTGGACACTCGGGAAATTCTGCTAATTTCCTTATATTTGCAACCCTTAAATTGTTTTGACCAATATTGAATTTACATGCAAAATAGATCGCTACTCTGGATTTTTATTATCCTACTAACCTTATCAGTTGCCTATCTTTTATCTTTTAGCTTTATCTCTAAAAGCTACGAAAACGTGGTGTTCCAGGCTGTTGAACAGACTATTACAGACGATTTAGTTAAAGGTGAATTGTTGAAGAATTATGGCGACACAATGGTCGTTGCGGATTCTCTTCGTGGAGCAGGGTTTGAAGCATATCGTGATAGCATTATTACTATGCGTCACGGAAGCATTGACTCTTTCGTTAAATCGAATTTCGATGCAAAGCGTGAAGAATTATTTACTTCGAAATACAACAAAGCACTTCGTGATAGCGCAGATGCCGTGGCTTTCCCATTGATGGGTTACAGCTATAGCTATCTGAAATCGCACGAGTTGGCTTTAGGTCTTGACTTGAAAGG
>CANGEF010000090.1 GCA_947452685.1 Flavobacteriales bacterium
AAACTTGGAATTTTGGGAGGTGGACAGCTGGGCAGAATGCTCATTCAAGAAGCTGTTAACTTCAACATTCACATCTCTGTATTAGACCCTTCGGTTAACGCGCCCTGCGCTGACCTTGCAAATAATTTTGTAGTTGGAAATTTCAACGATTATCAAACTGTTCTCGATTTTGGGAAAACCGTAGATGTTCTGACCATCGAAATTGAACACGTGAACATTGAAGCGCTTGAAGAATTGGAACGACTTGGAAAGAACGTATTTCCAACGCCACACGCCCTTCGCACCATTCAAGACAAAGGACTTCAAAAACAATTTTACCAAGCGAATAACATTCCAACCGCTCCTTTCCACCTAATAGACAACGCAGAAGATGCGTTGTTGTTTAAAGAAAAAGGACCGTTCATGCAGAAGCTTCGCAAAGGCGGATACGACGGTAAAGGCGTAACACCGCTTCGCACGGAAGCCGAGTTTAACGCGGCTTTCAATGCACCAAGTGTATTGGAAGAATTTGTTCCTTTCGTGAAAGAACTTGCAGTCATTGTTGCTCGAAATGAAAGCGGAGAACTCGCAACTTTTCCTTTGGTTGAAATGGAATTCAATCCGGAAGCGAACTTGGTGGAATTCATTTTTTCGCCAGCCAACGTGAACGTTGAAATTGAAAACAACGCGAAAAAAATCGCAACCGATATCGCCAACAAACTCGAACACGTTGGTTTATTAGCCATTGAATTATTCCTTACGGAAGACGGAAATTTATTGGTGAATGAAATCGCTCCTCGTCCGCACAACAGCGGTCACCACACTATAGAAGCCTGCTTCGTTTCGCAATACGGCATGCACCTTCGCGCTATCCTGAATATGCCTTTAGGCAGCACCGGACTGCGCACTCCAGCGGTTATGATTAACCTCTTGGGTGAAAAAGGATTTGAAGGAAAAGCGCGCTACGAAAACATAGAGGAAGTGCTTCACACCGAAGGTGCATACATTCATTTATATGGAAAGGAAGACACCAAACCCTTCCGAAAAATGGGACACATTACAGTGTGTAATTTGAATCTTGAAGACGCGAAGGATACGGCGCGTAAGTTTTTAGCTGAGGTCAAGGTTAAGGCGTAATTATTACGCAGATACTACGTAAGATACGTTGTAAGATTGCTTCGCAAAAATACCTTTTGAAAAATCTTGCGAAGCACCTTGTGAAACATCTTTCGAAGAATCTTGTAAAGCACTTGCATCTTGTGAAACATCTTTCGAAGAATCTTGTAAAGCACTTGCATCTTGTGAAACATCTTTCGAAGAATCTTGCAAAGAACTTGCATCTTGTGAAACATCTTTCGAAGAATCTTGCAAAGCACTTGCATCTTGTGAAACATCTTTCGCAGAATCTTGCAAAGCATCTACGCTCCGCGTCAGGGTTCAACCCAATCGCCATATTCCTTAATAAGCGAGATAAGCTCATCAACAGCTTGTGCTTCGTCGATGTTCTTCTTTACGACATTCTTCTCTTTGTAAAGCGTAATCTTACCTACACCGGTTCCAACGTATCCGTAATCGGCATCTGCCATTTCACCTGGGCCGTTTACTATGCAGCCCATAATTCCGATCTTCACACCCTTCAAATGAGAAGTGCGTGAACGAATCTTAGCCGTAGTCTCTTGAAGATCGAAAAGCGTTCTTCCGCAACTCGGACAAGAGATATATTCAGTTCTTGAAATTCGCGTGCGAGTTGCCTGAAGAATGCCAAACGCTATCGCGTTAGATTTCGCTAACGACGAATGTGTATTCGAAATAAGAACGCCGTCGCCCATTCCGTCTAACAACAAAGCTCCCACGTCGGTCGACGAATAAAGCGTATACGCTTCTTCATCTAAATCATATTTCGAAGAAAGCACAACCGGACAGGTTACGCCGTGATTCATTAATCTGAAAATCGCTGTTCTTCTGTGTTGAACGGCACATGCGTGCGAAGTCTTCAACAACAAAACAACAGTAGCGTCTGACTTCAACACAGAAAGAAAGTCCTCCGTTAAATCTTCCAATTCCGCTTCAACAAAATTCAACTCACCCGAACGTTCATTCGGTTGAAGGTATTCATTGCATGAAAGCACGGGATAATGACGCTCTTTGTTTTTGTTCTGAAGCCACGCTTCGTATTCCATAACCACACCAAGGGTTCCAGGAATTTCAAAATTCACTGGGTTCTTTCCAACAAACAAATAATCGCACGCCGAATCAGACAAATTCCATTTGTCCATATCAACAGAATACGCATATCCCACGGCGAAAAGAGACGCTGGTGTTACAGTTTCGCGTTTCGAATAATCGGCGAAAACACGCGGAACATTCTTTCCACCTACATTCAAAACTTCATGCGTATGCCTTCTGGAATAAGCGAAAAAGTCAATCGGAATTTCTTCCTTCGGAATATGAGATGCTGAATTTCTATTCGCGTAACGATCTACCAACAATTTCGCCACCGGCATCTCTGCTTCAGGCGCTTCTGTTAAGGAAACACGAACAGTATCGCCAATGCCGTCTTCCAACAAGGCACCAATTCCAATGGCCGATTTAATTCTGCCATCTTCACCGTCGCCCGCTTCCGTAACACCCAAATGAAGCGGAAAAACTTCTCCGGTTTCCAACAGCGTTTGCACCAACAAACGATAGGCTTGCACCATTACTTGCGGATTAGACGCCTTCATGGAAATAACCAAATTCTTGTAGTTGCAATCGAGGCATATGCGAATGAATTCCATGGCCGACTCCACCATGCCTTCAGGGGTGTCTCCGTATCTGCTTAAAATGCGATCGGAAAGCGAACCGTGATTCGTTCCAATGCGCATGGCCGTTCCATGCTCTTTACAAATTTCAATAAGCGGAATGAACCGTTCGCGAATACGCTTCAATTCTGCAGCGTACGATTCGTCGGTGTAGACAATCTCTTCGAACTTCTTTTTATCGGCGTAATTGCCCGGGTTCACGCGAACCTTCTCTACAATGCGAGCCGCTATTTCCGCGGCATTCGGAGTGAAGTGAATGTCGGCAACCAGCGGAGTGTTGTACCCTAACTTGTGAAGTTCTTCACGAATGTTCCGCAAGTTCTCTGCTTCGTTTTTACTGGGTGCTGTAATTCGAACCAACTCACAACCGGCTTCTATCATGCGAATACTTTCAGCAACAGTTGCTTCCGTATTCATGGTATCTGCCGTGGTCATCGATTGCACACGAATAGGCGCGTCGCCTCCCATGGTTAATGTACCCATGGTAACAGGAAGCGTTTTAATGCGCTTGTAACCAAATAAATCTTCGCAGAATGGTTTCATTTACTCAGCAGTCTTACTCATTTCTTCGTTCATCTGAGCTTCCAATGCTTTCCCAACAGAGTCAACTGAATTTTCCAATTCTTTGTATGACTCTTCCTGGTCTTTCGTGAGTATATCTACGAACTTTCCGTCTTTCACGCACTCGTTCTTTTGATCATTAATATCGCTCGGTTTGAAATCTGCAGTAGGAAACTTCTCGTTAATCTTAGTCGAAACACAGTCGCAAATTTTAGCAGCGTCTTCCTTCGTGTATAGATTACCCACCGTTTTTGCACACTCCGATTTCACCTCGGCGCGTTTCTCGTCGTTCCATCCGCCGCATGAAGCAAGGCTTGCAGCAATAATCGTTAAAAAGAATAATTTTTTCATATTGAAATAGTTAGTTTACCTGTTTAATTCTATTTGCTTTTCATAACACGTTCATCTACCACTTTGTTCTTGTTCGCCAATTGTCCGCATGCCGCGTCAATGTCCTTTCCTCTTGACCGACGAACATTCACAATCATGTTTTTGCTCTCCAAGTACTTCGCAAACGCCTCTACACGCTCAGGACTGGCCTGTTGAAACTCTCCGTCATCAATAGGATTGTATTCAATAATATTAATTTTAACGGGAAGTTGTTTTGAAAATTCAGCCAACTCCTTTGCATCTTGAATAGTATCGTTGAAGTCTTTGAAAATAATATACTCAAACGTAATACGCGTGCCTGTAGCTTCGTGAAAATACTTCAAGGCTTCAGATAAAGCAGCTAAATTATTCGAATCGTTAATCTCCATAATCTTGCTGCGCTTCACGTCGTTCGCTGCGTGCAGCGAAAGCGCTAAATTGAACTTCACCTTGTCGTCGCCCAACTTCTTAATCATCTTAGCAATACCCGCTGTGCTCACGGTAATGCGCTGTGGCGACATGCCCAGTCCTTCCGGACTGGTGATCCATTGAATGGAATGCATCATGTTGTTGTAATTCAACAACGGTTCTCCCATGCCCATGTAAACAATGTTTGTAAGCGGAGTCTTGTATCGCGTAAGCGCCTCGTTGCGCAAGTAATTCACCTGATCGAAGATCTCTCCACCCGTTAAATTGCGCATCATCTTCAACTTTCCTGTTGCACAAAATTTACAAGCTAAACTGCATCCCACTTGCGAAGAAATACAAGCGGTCATGCGTTTTGTAGAAGGAATTAAAACCCCTTCCACCACTTTATCTCCGTCTACTTTAAACGCACATTTTATGGTCTTGTCTGCACTAATTTGCTGCTCGTGTAAGACCGCCTTCGATAAGAAATATTTCTCATCTAGCTTTTCTCTTAAGTCTTTTGGTAGGTTCTGCATTTCAGGAATGCTGGTCGCACCGCGCTGCCACATCCACTCCCGAATTTGTTTCGCACGGAACGAAGGTGCGCCAAGTGTTTTCAACTCGGACATTAGTTCTTCCGAACTCAATTCTCGCAAATCCTTTTTTGTATTCATGCCGTGCAAAGATAGATAGCTTACATTTGAATCACATTCTCTTTTCATGAAGCGTTTCATTTTAATATTTGTTTTTTCCGCAATGCTCTGTGCATTCGGCCAAACCGACAGTTTAGAGATTACTTTATCGGTAGACAGCGTGCCCGATATAGAAGAAATTAACATCGAGGATTTCGATCTTCCTCCTATGGAAATCATTGAAGAAAGCGCCTACAGCGACAAAGATTACATTCGATACATGTGCTTTTTCTCGGGAGTAGACTTCGGTTTGCTTTCGATTCAAAGCGAGAAATACCCAATTAAGCAAAAGCAATCTTTTTCCATTCGATTGAATCTGGTTGAATACAAAAAGCAATTGGTTGAGAATAGATTTGGATTTTTCTCCGGGATTTCTTTGGGCTATCAGCAAATTGGATTTCAAGATAATTTCACTTTTGTTACTTCGGGCAATCAGACCGTAATGGAATCAGATAGCCTTCATTATCTCAAAAATCAACTCCGGTCTTTTTCGATTTCGGTGCCGTTTATGTTGGAAATAAACAGCAAGAACACGTTCAAAAACAACGTACACTTCGCATTCGGTTTGCAACAACATTACCGATACGCCAACAGCACCTACCAAATGCACAAGACCAGCGAAGCAACCATCATTAGAAAAAACAGTGAAAACATTCATGTAAATCCGTTTAGCCTGGAAGCCTGCGTGCGCGTTGGCTTTCAGAATTTTACTTTTTTTGCCTCGCGCTCTTTAACTCCGCTTTTCAGCACCAATAAATTTCAAACTGAAATCTATCCGATCGTTGTTGGTCTTTGTATTATTCCATCAAATGGCAAACCCAGCGAATCAGATAATTTCGATTTTTAGGCTTATGACATTACGCTCACGCATCTACGTTTCGTTATTTTCCATCATTGTAATATCATTCGTTGCAACAGGAATTGTTGCAACCCTGGATCACTACGAACACGACATTACCTACAACGAAGAACGAATAACTGAAAAGGAAAATTCCATTCGCGCTTCGCTTGATTATTTGCTGCTTCAAAACGGAGGATTCATAGATGCCGATTCAATTTCTATGTTGCTGGGCGATAAGGTTTGCGAGCTTTCTGAAGTGAACGACCTGTTTATTACCATCTACGATTTAAACGGAAGGTACCTCGTTTCAATGAATACAGATACCGCAGAAAGCTTGAAAATTCCAATGCAATTAAACGAAGATTTAACGCGACGAATTATTTCTGAAACAAAAACAAAAGCCATTATTCTTCCCTCTGAAACACACGCCTCTCAAAACCTTGCATACTGGTGTTTCTTCAATGATTACGGCAAACCCCTTGCGCTAGTAGGAATGCTCTACGAGAAAAAAGACGTGGAAAAAGTGAAGCTTTGGAACTTCATGCAAGAAATCGGAAAAACATTCATTGTTCTATTCATAGTGGCAGCTGGACTGGCTTTTTTAATCACGCGAGATTTCACGCGATCGTTGAGCAAATTAAGCGACAGCATTAACCATTTAAAACTGGGAAGAAAAAACGAGCCGTTGAAATGGAAAAGCAACGACGAAATTGGACAACTCATTCAAGAATACAACAGCATGTTGTTTCAGTTGGAAGCGAGTGCCGACAAACTTGCGCAGCAAGAGCGGGAAACGGCTTGGAGAGAGATGGCACAACAAGTTGCGCACGAAATTAAAAATCCGCTTACCCCCATGAAATTACGCTTGCAGCATTTGCAACGCTCATGGCAAGATCATCCCGAAGAATTTCAAACACGTCTCAATGATTTCGTGCAGAGCATGACCGATCAGATAGACACGCTTTCGCATATTGCCGGAGAGTTTTCCAACTTCGCTAAAATGCCACAATCTAAAAACGAGCGGTTGAATCTTCAAGACCTTGTGAAGTCGGTAATGACTACGTTTGAAAATGAAAATCAAACGATTTCATTTTATCAAAACGCAAGTGAACAGGCATTCATTTACGGAGATAAATCGCAGGTTATTCGCGTTTTGAATAACCTCGTAACCAACGCCATTCAGTCCATTCCAACCGATCGTCAGAAAAAAATATCGCTCGGTTTACGCTTTTCGAAAAATCATGTTGTTATTAAAATATCCGATAACGGAAGTGGAATTTCACCGGAAATTTCGAAGCGCATTTTCATGCCGAACTTCACTACACGAAGCACCGGAAGCGGACTTGGATTAGCCATGGTAAAAAGCATTGTTACACAAATGAACGGCAACGTGGCTTTCAGAACGCAAGTTGGAAACGGAAGCTCGTTCTTCGTTATTCTTCCGTTAGATCAAAAAGCATAGGTCTGCTCGGAGCAGCGTCGTTCGCGAAATTCGAAACCTGCAAATTCAAAATATAATTTCCGTCTGAAATTTCATTCGGAACATAGATCAACTCTGTTATTGTTTTTTGAAAATTCGGCTCTTCCGGAACATTCCAAAATAAATGATGAGCCGCCAACGCTCCTCCATCTTCCTCGCGATCTACGCTTGGAAGGTCTACCAACAAATGCTGAACACCCGCATCTACAATTCGCTGCATGGCACCCAATGTCAAATACGGAAAATTCGTTCCTGAATATTGTCTCTGCATTTTCGAATGATCATTCGGTTTTGTGCGAATTATTAACGCTTCCACATTCAAATCCATTCCCAATAAACTCTCTTCACTTACCACCCAATCCCCTTGCTCCGCATCTTGTGAAACATCTTTCGTAGAATCTTGCAACGCATCTTTTGAAACACCTTGCGTAGCATCTTTCCTCCTTAACTCAACCGTAACCAGTTTAGCCATATAATGCGAGGAACCTACACTCTTCACAACCGGAAAATCCGTATCAATGATATGCCCAACATTCTCGGTGTGTGTTCCGTGTCCATGCGGATTGAAATACACATCGCGAAAATTCACAGCGCCGCCTTCTGCCACCGAACCCAAGAACTGTTCGGTGCGAACCGGCTCAATGCGCATAGGCTCTACGTACCAAGCGCGTGGGCCA
>CANGEF010000091.1 GCA_947452685.1 Flavobacteriales bacterium
CAATGCATTCCTTCGTCACGACTAATCAACTCATTACTAAAAGTTAGGCCTGGCATAAGACCACGTTTCTTCAACCAGAAAATACTGCAGAAACTTCCTGAAAAGAAAATACCTTCAACCGCAGCAAAAGCCACAAGACGCTCAGTGAACGTTCCGCCTTTGATCCAACGCAATGCCCACTCTGCTTTCTTCTTTACACAATCCAAGGTGTCGATAGCCTTGAATAAATAATTTTTATCTGCGGTATCCTTGATGTAAGTATCAATCAACAATGAATACGTTTCACTGTGAATGTTCTCCATCATGATTTGAAAACCATAGAAAAACTTAGCTTCCGTATACTGAACTTCACGAACGAAGTTCTCTGCTAAGTTTTCATTTACAATTCCATCGCTTGCTGCGAAGAAGGCTAAAACATGCTTGATGAAATGACGTTCGTCGTTGTTCAACTTCGTATTCCAATCAACCAAGTCTACGCTCAAATCAATTTCCTCCGCAGTCCAAAAGCTAGCTTCAGAGGTTTTATACATCTGCCATATATCCTGATGAACAATTGGAAAAAGTACAAACCTGTCTGGATTCTCTTTCAAAAGTGGCTCTTCGTGTTGCATCAGTTTAATTTATTGAGTTGTTTCGGATCCTCTTTTCAACCCATTTCCAACTGGAACTTGAGATTAAAATTCGGGACTTCAAAGATTCGTTATCGATTGTGAAATTGCAACTTAAAACAGTTAACAAGATTGCCTAGTTTTTAACAATTAAATTCTCATTTCCCTACAACCCACGTCCCAGTAGGGTTTCGTAAATTTTCATTTTTTTTCTTGTGGAAATGACAGAATTTCCGATATATTTTATGGCATTACTTTTAACCGGAAAAACACCAAATACGTCTTCATTTTATCACTTATAAAATAGAAGAAGGCGTTACATTTGTAACCATTAATTGAAGAACCTATGCTTGGAGCGCTGAATACCATTCTGAAGAAAATAATCGGAGATAAGAAAGAGAAAGATATTGAAGCCATTCAACCGCTTCTTAAAGCAACCAAATCTGCCTGCGAATCTATTTCGAACGCCAGCGCAGATGACGTTCGTCGCATGTCTCAAGACATGCAAATACGCATTCAAAAACATATTCAAAACCTGGAAGATGAAATCCAAGCCTTGAATGATAAAGCTGAGGCACTTCCACTCGATGCTTTGGAAGAAAAGGAAGGTATTTATGCAGAGGTTGACAAAGTAAGGAAAACCATAAACGAAGAAATTGAAAAAGTCCTTTTGGAAATTCTTCCAGAAGCATTTGCGGTAATCAAGCGCACGGCAGAAATCTTCAAAAACAACGAGGAAATTGTAGTTTCAGCAAATGCATCGGATAAAGAATTTGCTATTCAATCTTCCAAAGATTACGTTCGAATTGAAGGAGATAAGGCCATTTGGAAAAACAATTGGTCTGCAGCTGGGAATAGATTTACATGGGACATGGTGCACTACGATGTTCAGTTGATTGGCGGTATCGCTCTTCACCAAGGTAAAGTTGCGGAAATGGCCACTGGTGAAGGTAAAACACTTGTTGCAACTCTTCCCGTTTTCCTCAATGCCCTCGCGAATAGAGGCGTTCACGTAGTAACGGTAAATGACTATTTGGCTCGTCGTGACTCTGAATGGATGGGGCCTTTATATGAATTTCACGGGTTAAGTGTTGATTGTATTGACAAGCACCAACCCAATTCAGATGCGAGAAGAAACGCTTACCGTTCACACATCACTTTCGGAACCAACAACGAATTTGGATTCGATTATTTACGTGACAACATGGCCGTTGAAGCTTCTCATTTGGTTCAACGCAAACACCACTTCGCGATAATTGACGAGGTCGATTCTGTATTAATTGACGAAGCAAGAACACCACTGATCATTTCTGGTCCAACTTCGAAAGGAGATCAACAAGAATTTGACGCCTTAAAACCGAAGATTCAAATCTTGATGAACGCGCAAAAAGCGGCCGTAACTGATTTCCTAACGGAAGCAAAAAGAAAACTTCAACCTGAATCTGGAACACCAAGCAAAGAAGAACTTCAGGAAGGTGGAGTAGCACTGCTTCGCGCCTACCGCGGTTTACCGCGTAACAAAGCGTTAATTAAATTTTTAAGCGAAGACGGAATAAAAGCAATTCTTTTAAAAATTGAAGGGCAACACTTACAAGACAACCAACGCGAAATGCCAAAAGCAGACGCTGAATTGTTCTTCGTTATAGATGAGAAAAACAATCAGATTGAATTAACCGACAAGGGTATTCATTTGATGTCGAAAAACATGGAAGACGAACGTTTCTTCGTCCTTCCAGATATCGGAACTGAAATAGCCCAGATTGAAAAATCTTCAAAGTCAGACGCAGAGCGTGTGAGCGCTCTGGAAGAACTTCAACGCGACTACAGCGTGAAGAGCGAGCGCATTCACACCATTAATCAACTGCTTAGAGCTTACGCCCTTTTCGAAAGAGATAAGGAATACGTGGTGATGGACAACAAGGTGAAAATTGTTGACGAGCAAACTGGACGTATGATGGAAGGCCGCAGATTCTCTGACGGACTTCACCAAGCCATTGAAGCGAAAGAAAATGTAAAGGTGGAAGCAGCTACTCAAACATACGCTACCGTTACCTTACAGAACTATTTCCGCATGTACCACAAGCTTGCAGGTATGACCGGAACAGCAGAAACGGAAGCAGGTGAATTGTGGGACATCTACAAGCTAGATGTGATGATCATTCCAACGCATCGTCCAATTTCAAGAAAAGACCAAGACGATAAAATTTATAAAACGAAGCGAGAGAAATACAACGCAGTTATTGAGGAAATAGCTGAATTACGTGAAGCCGGAAGACCTGTATTGGTGGGTACTACTACCGTTGAAGTTTCTGAGGTTTTAAGCCGAATGCTTCGTCAACGCGGAATTGACCATCAAGTACTGAACGCGAAGCTTCACCAAAAAGAAGCGGAAATTGTATCTCTTGCAGGTAAAGCCGGAACTGTTACCATTGCTACGAATATGGCTGGTCGTGGAACCGACATTAAACTGGGTGAAGGGGTTAAAGAATCGGGAGGTTTAGCCATTATTGGTACGGAACGACACGACTCACGTCGCGTAGACCGCCAATTACGCGGTCGTTCTGGACGTCAAGGCGATCCTGGATCATCTTCATTTTACGTTGCATTGGAAGACGATCTAATGCGATTGTTTGGAAGTGACCGTATTGCGAAAATGATGGATAGACTAGGCCTGAAGGAAGGTGAGGTTATTCAACATTCCATGATCACCAGTTCCATTGAAAGAGCTCAGAAAAAAGTTGAAGAAAACAACTTCGGTATTCGTAAAAGATTGCTGGAGTTCGATGACGTAATGAATGCGCAGCGTGAAGTCATTTACAAACGCAGAAGACACGCGCTATTTGGAGAACGCTTGAAACTTGACATCGACAACATGTTGTATGATTTGGCTCAAGCCTCTGTATCCTATGCTTACAGTGCAAAAAATTACGACGCCTACAAAATTGAATTGCTTCGTTATTTCGGAATTGAAGCCCCAGTGAGTCACGATCAGTTCATTTCTGAAAATGAAATGAATGTAATTCATGCCACCTATGAGGCTGTTTTATCTGCATACACTTCTCGTATAGATACCTTGGCGAAAGAAGCATTTCCAGTGATTGAAAATGTTTACCGCACGAATACACAAGGCTACCAGAACATTGCCATTCCTTTCAACAATGGACTGAAAGGTATTCAAGTGGCTGTAAATCTCGAAAAGGCACATGCCTCTGGTGGAAAAGAAATGATTAGCGCCCTTGAAAAAGGAATTACGCTTGCCATTATTGACCAAAACTGGAAAGAGCATTTGCGTGCAATGGATGATCTTAGAAGCAATGTGCAGTTTGCTGCGCACGAACAAAAAGATCCTTTATTGATCTACAAAAAAGAAAGTTTCGAGTTGTTCCGTGTCATGATTACGAAGACGAATGCTGAAATTGCAAACTTCTTATTGACTTGTCAGCTTCCTTCTGGAAGTCAAGCAAATCAAGCTCCTCAGCGTGAGGTTGTTCGCACCCAAACAATGAAAGCAGATTCTGGCAACTTAAACCAGCACGCGAGTCAGGCGCAAGAAGCCGGTGAAATGGCTTCGCCTCAAAGAAGTGCGCCCGTAGTTGCAGATCCGAAAATCAATCGCAATGAACCGTGTCCATGCGGTTCAGGAAAGAAATACAAATCTTGTCACGGAAAGTAATTATTCCGCGGCAAGATTTTCCCATTTCTCCATAAGCCCTTCGAGCTCTTTTTTCAGCTGCTCGTATTTGGTGTTTTGTGAATGAACAAGTTCTACATTTGAGTAGTCCATACTTGACATTTCATTCTCCAATTCCGCCATCTGAGCTTCTTTCTTTTCAATATCGCCCTCCACTTTCTTTATCTCCTTCTCTTTGTTCTTGTCTATTTTAACCGCTGGCTTAGCTTCAACAACAACAACTTCTTTTTGAATTTTTTCTTGTAGCTTCACTACCTTCTCATTCTCGTATAACGCAATACTCGCCGCCTTCTTGTCGCGTAAGAATTCCTTCACATCACCGGGAAACACAACCATCCTGTCGGACTGAATTTCAAATACTTTTTGAGTTAGTCCATCCAAGAAATCCCTGTCGTGAGACACCAAAAGCACTGTTCCGTCGTACTTCGCTATGGCATTTTTTAAAACTTCCTTCGAAGCCAAATCCAAGTGGTTGGTAGGCTCATCGAGCACCAAGAAATTGTACGGTTGAAGAAGTAACTTACAAAATGCTAATCGTGCTTTTTCCCCTCCAGACAATACTTTAACTTTTTTATCAATATCGTCACCACTGAACAAAAAGGCTCCTAACAATCCTCGAACACCCTTTCGAATTTCCCCAACGGCCTCGTCATCGATGGTTTGAAAAACTGTTTTTTCACCATCCAAAATATCACTCTGGTTTTGGGCATAATAACCCACTTCAACGCTATAACCGATCTTCAATTCGCCATCATAAGCTTCTTGATTCATGATCATGCGAAGCATTGAACTCTTACCTACACCGTTTTTTCCTATTAACGCAACCTTCTCTCCGCGAGCAATCTGAAAATTCACTTTGGAAAAAAGATGCAAATCGCCGTAGGACTTCCCAACATCGAATCCTTCCAATATTACTTTACCCGCATGTGGCGAAGGAGGAAATGCAATTCTCACTTTGGTTCCGTCAATATCGTCTACTTCAATTTTGTCAAGCTTATCAAGCTTTCGAATCAAGGTCTGTGCAAAAGCTGCTTTATCTTTTTTCGCGCGAAACTTATCAATTAACTTCTTGGTGTCTTCAATGTACTTCTGTTGGTTCTTCGCAGCATTTTCTTGACGCTCTACCTCTGATTCGCGTTGAACAATGTACTTGGAATATGAAAACTTGTAATCATATAATTTCGATTTTGAAATCTCAATGGTGCGCTTGGTAACATTGTCTAAGAAGGTTCTATCGTGTGAGATCAGAACAATCGCACCGGGGTATTCGACAAGAAATTCTTCCAACCATTCAATACTCTCAATATCCAAGTGATTCGTTGGCTCATCGAGTAACAACAAATCGGGATTTTCCAAAAGAAGCTTACCCAACTCGACGCGCATTTTCCATCCACCACTGAATTCGCGCATGGGACGCTTCAAATCTTTTGAAGAGAATCCCAAACCTTTCAATACACGCTCTATTTTTTCGTCTGTGCTACCAACATCAAGAAGCGACAATCGATGCGAAACAGACTCTATTTCATCAATTAAATTAGCATAATCATCGGAAGTATAATCGGAATGGTTTGCTATTAAATCGCCGAGCTCTTCCATTCGAGCTTTCATAACTTGCAATTCACGGAAAGCACCTTGCGCCTCTTCGTACACCGAAGCGTCTTCTGAATGCACCATCTCTTGCGGAAGATATCCGACCGTGGTTCCTCTTGCTAAAGAAATCGTTCCTTCTGTTGGCTTTTGAATACCAGCCAATATTTTAAGCATGGTAGATTTACCCGCTCCGTTCTTTCCTACCAAACCTATGCGTTCGCGTGGACCTATGAAATAGCCAATCTTCGAAAACAGCTCTCTCGAGCCAAAATGCACACTTAAATTCCCTACTGTAATCATTCCTTCCTAAAAAAAACAAACCCCTCGGTCAAACCGAGGGGTTCAGATTCAAAACATTAAAATTAATAGTTCCACAAATCGTGCTCGTACTCGAAGATTTCCTTCTTCACACGTTCACTTTCCAATAACGCATCCAATCCTTGAGCGTATTGTTGAATTTCACGATCGTAAACATTTTCCTCTTTGATTACGTGGGCAGAGAATCTTCTCATCTCGAAAAGATCATCGTAGCTTCCACGAAACGCATCGTTCACGGTGTTGAAGCTATCCCAATTCGCGAAGACATAACGACACTCGCGGTAGTATAACCAAAACAATGGAACAGCTACTGGGTTATCTGGGTCACGCAATTGTCCTTCAGCATTTCTAGGAAGTACCATGGGTGCAATACCTATGATTCTTACATAACGCTGTGAACGTTGCTTGTCGAAAATCCAATCTTCCTTCAAACGGTATCCAACGATATCTTCTGCTTCACGAGTAATCATGGTATCTTTCAATACGTACTCGTCTGCATTGATGTAGTTCTTTACAGTAATTGGAATATTCAACAACGCCTTTACCTGCTCTGGCTCCAACTTGTAAGTAAACTCATCGTCTGCTCCATCAGGACCCGTGCTGTAAGCCGTTAGATTTCCATCGTCAACACCCTTGATAATCACTTGCCACAAGCTTTTGCGACCCTTTAATTCCTTAAGAGGGTACAACAATGGGTAATTCATCTTCTGACGAAGATCTATTTCTTCCCACACACGCTTTTTCCAAAGCACGTCAGCTTCGCGCAAATACGGCCATTCCTTTACTCTGCGCTGCGGATTGTTTTCTTGCACATAGGCTCCATCCAACACATTTCTGCGTGGTTGTGCGTATGCACTGTTAGCAACAATCATGAATGCTGCAACAATTAGAACTGGAATTAGCTTTTTCATAGCCTTACGTTTTAAATGTTATTATTGAACTTTCAAGCTGATTGATGGAAGAGGACGTCTTTCACCAGCAACAGAAGCTTCAATTCTTTCTACATAAATTTTATCGCCAGTTTTCACTTTCGATAAAGCCGTTTTCATTTCAGGTGTTAAAGAACCACCTGTAGCACGCATCTCAGGAGTAATCTTTCCAGCGCTTGCAACAGTCATTGTGAAACCGTTGATTGAAACCGGAATTCCTTGGAATACGAAGTCTGCACCCATACTTGCAAATACCGCAGAGGCTGCTGTTGCATCTCCACGAGAAATGGTCGTAGTCATGTGATTCTTTCCTTGGAAGGAAGGAGTTGGATCTGGCAATTTCTTTATCTTAAATTGCTTAGCAGGCATGCTCACTTGCTTTCCGTTGATCGTAGCTGTAACATTGATTGCTGCATCCTTTGAACCATTCGTAGGCATTACTACGTAGTTTCCACCACCTTTCGGAGAAATAGAACCACCGCTCATGCTCACACTCAATTGACTTGCATCTACACCTGGAACAGAAATCTCAACTGGATTCTCTACACGCTCATAGAACACCATCATAGCAGTTGGAGAAACAACCAAAGCTGCTTCACCCACCGTGAACGG
>CANGEF010000092.1 GCA_947452685.1 Flavobacteriales bacterium
AACAGCGATGGTCATGAAATTCGGAGTGTAGTTGATGAGTATTTCTTTGTCGTATGTAGATTTAAAATAGTCGTTTATTAGCTTCAATTCAGGAATGAGTGGTATCAGAGCCTTGTTTTCACTTAACATTGATGCATAACCCTCCCAGTTGTCAAAGCGCACGCGATTTCCTTTTTTTGTTAGTTTCGGAATGAAATCGAGACTTACACTGGTTACCGTGCTGAACCCAATGATTCTTGCAATGTAGTTCCCAAAATCTTCTTGACTGGGAACTGTCTCAGCAATAAAATTCAATAGTTGAGAAATTTGAAAGGCACGTGACGACAAGAAAATTTCTTGTTGTGCAATTCGATATACAACCAATTCCCAATCTTCGTCGAATTCGGTGTTGTCCTTCAAATTGATTAATTGCAGTTCTGAAATTTCAGGCAATCGAAGTCTTTTTGCAGTTTTTTCATTCCATTTTTTGAAGTCAGGTTCTTCCAGAACTGCCTGATAGATTTTGGGGTAGGCAATTTGAATACACACCAATCCGAAATTTATAAGCGACTCATTTTCGTTTTCATTTTGCTTATTGCTGTCCTCTTCTTTTTGAGAACCAATGATGTGAAGAAGAGAAAGAGTATTTATTAGACGTTTCAATGATCTCGGATTTGTACCCACAGAAAGCAACGCAAACTCTGCGTATTTATCTTGAATACTTTCGCTACTTGAGTCTTTTTTTAAATAGCCGATGTTATGCAGAGATTCAATCAGAAAATGATTTACGTCGTACATAGCAACAGGCATAGAGAAAGGCAGTTGAATAATCTTATCAAAAAAAGATCTGAATTCTCTTTCGTTCTTTTCTGTTAATGCTCCAAATTTTGGAATAAGTCCTTTTACTACTACCTCGTAATCAATTGCGAGCACAAATATGCAGTGGTTGACTTCGAAAATATTTTTTATCAGTTCTAAAATTTCTACAGCAACGGGAGGGTCAATTCGATCGAGGTCATCAATGAAGAATATGAAGCCACGGTTGTTGTTACCTTCTTTCAGATCCAACTCGAGACATTTTTCAATGGCTTCTTGAAGTGATGATTTAAAAGTGAGAAGATCAACATTGTCGTTTCCGGAATCTAATACCGAGTCTATGAGGTCATCTTCTAATCCCACGTGAGAGATTGCAGCCTTCGCGCCAGCTTTAGCAATTTTACTGAATATGCTTTTTACTTTTTTTACTGCGGCTTGCGATTGAGTGAGATGTTTCCCCTCTACAATTTTAGTAACTTCATGGGTTAGTCCTGCAAGAATAGCCATTAAGGTTTCTTCCTTGCTTTTCATTAAGGAATATTGCCAGGTGTTTATCCAAATACCATAGTAAGGAAGGGCCTTGTCGCCATTGGTGTTCATTCCACTTTCACAAAGTTGAAAGCGAATTTGATTCAACATAGATGTTTTTCCTGATCCCCATTCACCTTGAATAGCAATGGTTGTAGGCATTTGGCAAGATTCAATAAATTGAATAAGTGCCTTCATGTAATTGTCTACGCCTAACAGATCGGGCGCACCTGCTTTTCTGGGGATATCAATGATATTGGATTGCATATACTTTTATTTGAAGAAGAACCAAATACAGGGGGACAGCGAGAACTATTGCATCATGTAAAAGAGGCACATAGTGCCTCTTTTTATTTTTTAATTTGAGCAATGCGTTCGCGAAGGCCAGCTATTTGCTTTTTCTTAGCCTCTACCTGATTGGCGAGATTATTCATCTCGTTAAGCTTGTTCGTTCTGTAAGCCGCTTTAGTTGATGGGCTTGAAGCAGTTTTGATTGCGTGAGCGAAATAGGCGGTGCGCAATTTTTTCTTTTCTTTAATTCTAGATAATTCTAGTTGGTAGGAAATGATTTGCTTCTTATAGGCCAGAATACTGGCTTTTTCTGAAGTGGTTAAAGGCATGATTAAGCGTATGAAACAATTTCTTCAAGCTTAATTTTTTCAGCGCCAACCTTTTCCAAATTGGCATTGGCTTCAGAAATACTCATTTTGTCGTATTTGCCTTTGGTAGTATAATGGCGTCCGTTCAATCGGTAGACTATCTCACACGGAATTCCAAAAGTTTCTTCGAAGCGGTCTTCTAATGTTCCAATGAAAAGATTTCCGTTGATGCTGAAGTCATCTACTTTAATTGGCTTGTATTCTCCATTTACAGTAGTGTTCGCATGTGCGATGGTGTAATCGTTGTCTAGTCTTGTCCCTTTTTTATCTACTAGAGTAGGAACTAGGAATGGGAAATTCTTGATAAAATCAGCTTGGAAGCTCTTGATTTTTATTCTTCCGTTAATTACGATGTCTGACATAGGATTGTGTTTTTAATTTAAACACAAACATATTCTCTCGAATTCCTTTGCCCGAGTTCAAGTTGGTTCAAGTTGGTTCAAGTTGGCCAACCTCTTTAAACTAGATCTCAAACCGAAATGTACTGCCTTCCCCTAACTGAGATTCAACTTCAAGAAATGAATTGTGTCTGCGCAAGAATTCCTGCACCAATTGCAATCCAAATCCATTTCCTTTTTCGCGATTTGTACCGTACGTTGTGAATGAAATTCCATCTTTCAAATTTTGCAATTCATCTTCGGTCATCCCTTTACCATAGTCTTGAATTTCGAATACCCTTTTGTGGTTGTTGACGTATGAAGAGAAATTAATTGTTGAACCGGAAGGCGAGAATTTTATGGCGTTCGAGATTAAATTTCGGAGTACTGTTTCAATCATATTTTTATCGCAAACAATAGATTCTTCACCATTTTGGGAGAATTTAATTTCCAGATGAATGTTTTTCGTTTCACCAATAAGGTTGCTCCATTCTTTTGTGTAATTGTTAAAATGATTGACAGCAATTGATTCTTTTTTGCACTCAAGATTTCCTGTTTGAGAGCGTGACCAATCAAGAAGTTGATCGGTCATATTCATGACTTGAATGGCTTTCGTTTTAAGAGATTGAAGCAATTCATTCTTAGTTTCAAAATCAATGTTTGGCTTGGAACATACATCTACGGTAACAATTACAGCAGCCATAGGTGAACGTAAATCATGCGCGATTATCGACATAAGCTGATCTCTAGAATAACTCGCAGTAAGCAACGCTTGATTTTTTTGACTCAAAACATTTGAATTTTGAAGTAGCTGTTTCTGCACATTGTCAAGCGCTTTAATCATAAATACTAAAATAATTACACAACAAATTGTAACACCAATAACATTTGCAAAACGATCAGTTTTCAAGTGTGCTGGGTTCAAATGGATTTTGTCTGCTGGAAGTGGAATTGTTGTTAAAATAATCAAGACAATAAATATGATTGAAATAAGGGCGTAGCCTGCATACTTTTCTTTTCCTTGAAAAGCAATAATGGCCGAGATAGTTATAGGAAAGAAATACATGAACGTTAATGTTTCCGGACCAGTGAGTAGACTTACTGTTGAAATCATGGCTGTTATTTGCAGTCCATTGAAAACTTTAGATAAATACAGATATCCCCTTTTATAAAGCAAATAGGCTAATCCAACTCCAGGAACGCTTAAAATGGATACAAAGGCTTGCTGATAATCGTGCAACATGAGACTCATAAGCGAAAATGCTAGCGAGAAAATAGCTACCGTAAGCAGAAGCCAACGATGCATTTCATTCGCATGTTCTTCCAATAAATTCTGAGATTTGAGTATGATCTTTCGGTCAGCGAAAGAGTTCTTTAATGACATTCTAATAATAATTTTGCCAAATATAGGTCTGTAGCGCCATTACGGGTGCCTGAACCGCATAAAAATGACCACAAAATGACAACCGGCTGTTTTTATTTCAGGAAAGGTACAATGTTGCGAAGCAACTGATGTGCAAGCACGAATGTTGCAAAGCAACTGATGTGCAAGCACGAATGTTGCAAAGCAACTGATGTGCAAGCACGAATGTTGCAAAGCAACTGATGTGCAAGCACGAATGTTGCAAAGCAACTAATGTGTAAACACGAATGTTTTCAACGATTTAATTACACAGTAGGAACAACGAAGTTCTAACAACGAAGTTCCAACAACGAAGTTCACTCATCTTTCATAAAGCCCCTTCGCCTTGGTAATAATATATCTGTTTAGTCCTTTTCCAGCTTGGGCCAATTCAATCATTTTTTTAACCTTGGGCTCTGTTGCAGATTGAAAGCTATACTTTTTCGGGTGGTTTAATCCACCAAACCAAATGTTAATGTATGTCTCGCCAATGGCGTAATGCGTAATTGTTGAATGCAATTCTGTATTGCCGTACTTCTCTTTGATCTCCTCCATTTCGCGAAAGTAAAAAGGTGTATTCTTCAATTCGATTTTTGGATAATTTGATTCATTTGAATGAACCAAATCTGTTTCAACGAAAGGGGTAGGTATAATGTTTTTCATCGGTTATAAATTGAATGAAAATGAACTTCCTTTTCCTAATTCCGACCGAATTTCCAAGTGCGAATGGTGCCGACGAAGGAACTCTTCAACAAGCAGTAAGCCGAAGCCATTGCCTTTTTCGTTATTCGTGCCGTTGGTTGTGACTGAAATGCCGTCTTTTAATTTTTGAAGTTTAGAATAGCTCATTCCGACGCCGAAATCTTCAATTTCAAATATCCGTCTGTTGTTTGAAATATATGAGCGAATGTGAATTTCTTTCCCGTTATTAGAAAATTTAACTGCGTTTGAAATGAGATTCCTCAATGCCGTTTCAATCATATTCTTGTCGCAGGAAACGGTTTCTCCGGGACTGTAATCAAATTCCGATGTAAATTGAATACTTTTCGTTTCGCCCAACAATTCCGTCCAATCGGTTATGTACTTTTCGAAATGCTCTATTGAAATAGGTACTATTGAGCATTCTAAGTCTCCAGTCTGGGAGCGGGACCAATCGAGCAATTGATCAATCATGATTAAGACCTGACTTGCTTTGACTTGAAGTGTTCTGAGCATTTCTTTTTTAGACATTGCCGAAGTGTCTTCTTTTAAGCAGGCCTCAACAGTCATTATTGCTCCAGACATTGGCGCTCTCAGGTCATGAGCAATCACCGACATAAGCTGATCTCGGGTGTAATTGGCAGCCAAAAGTTGTGTGTTGTTTTTGATTAGGATATTGGAGTTTTCGATGAGATGACTTTGAATATTATTCATGGTCCTTATTAAAAAAAACATGATTACAATGCACCCGAGAGCAACGCCAATAATGTTAGATAGTCTATCTAAAAACAGGTGCTCAGGGTTCCAATGGTTTTGTCCTATTGGTTCCGCAACGGCCGTCAAACCTACAAGTGTCAGAAGAATAAGTATAGTTAGTACAGATGCTGTTTTCTTTTCCTTCCCGTCAAATGCCAATAGAATTGAAATAATGACCGGAAAGAAATACATAAATGCAAGGGAGTTTATTCCTGTAAGTAGACTTATGGCAGTTAGGTTAATAGTAATTTGAATGGCGTTGAATAATTTGGATAGATACAGCCTTTTCATTCTTAGTAGTAAATACGCAATGGACGCTCCAGGTACATTAAGTATGGAAATCCATGCTTGCGTGTAGTCGCTCAAGAGCACGCTGATAAAGGAAAATACAATGGAGAAAATGACAATAGTCAACAACAACCATTTATGAACGACCAAGGCATTTTCTTGAAGTAGATATGTTGATTTTTGAATAATCTGATTTTCGCTGAATCGATTTTTTATTGACATTGATTTGCAATTTCAGTAAATCTAGACGTCACGTTGTGTTGAAGTAGTAGTAATTATCATGCTTTCATGGAAAGTGTATGATAAATCTTTTAATAAGTGAAGAAAGTGGAAAATGTCCGAAGGATTAATGCTGCTCAACGAATGTCTTCGACTACTGTGATATCAGGGAATTTGTTTTCAACAATTGTTCTCCTTGATTTAATCGGGAGTAATTTAGAATTTATTATCCAATATGAAAAATAGATTAACCCTTTCTTTTATTGTTTCAGTTGTCATGTTATCACTTCTCGGATGCTCTGAACCAAATACACAAAACCTACAGACGCCTGTAGAGAACAACTCTTATGCAGTTGACCCATCGTACAGCAAATTGGACTGGTGCAACGACTTGATTCGGGATTACATAGCGCGGTCGAAAGATGAATTCTTGGTGTTGGATAGACAAGACACTTCGGTTCATTTTGAATGGTATGTGGATCGCATAGAAAATGAAAATGGAAAAAAGTTCATGATCTTTCATTTGGGTCACGAGGTGAGCGACGAAGGAAATACCAACGTTCGTTTTGTGACCAGCGGCTGGCTTTATATAGACAGCCTTTCGCGCAAGTTGTACGTGTATGATATTGCCAAGGATACGATTGTTCTTTGGAATTGAGGTAAGAGAGGGGGAAATGTTGCGAAGCAACGAATGTGCAAGCACGAATGCCTGCGGCGAATGTCGTTGACGAAAGGGAAGAGAAGTTAAGAAAAGGTAAGAGAGGGGAAGATATGGGGCGAATTATCATTCGACCTCCGATATTTGCAGAAATTTATGTGAAATGAAATTTAATACTTTGAAAATTATTTCAGCAGCGCTATTGGTTGCAGTGTTTGTGAGTTGTGGGAATGAAGAGAAGTTGAATGTGTCAAATCAAAAGAGTTTGTCTGAATATTTTAATTATTCAGATCCGATTGAAGGCGGTGGAGTGAAGTTGATTCCAATTGAAACTCCAGTTGGAACATTTAAAGTTTGGACGAAACGTTTTGGAAACAATCCGAAGATTAAAATTTTGTTGTTGCACGGAGGACCTGCCATGACGCACGAATACATGGAATGTTTCGAAACGTTTTTTCTTCGGGAAGGATTTGAGTTTTATGAATACGATCAGTTGGGTTCTTACTACAGCGATCAGCCTTCAGACAGCAGCTTGTGGACCACCGAACGTTTTGTGGAAGAGGTTGAACAAGTACGAAAAGCCATTGGCGCCGATCAATCGAATTTTTATGTTCTTGGAAATTCTTGGGGCGGAATTCTAGCCATGGAATATGCGCTGAAATATCACAACAATTTGAAAGGGCTTATTGTCGCAAACATGGTGGCCAGCGCTCCGGAATATGGGAAGTATGCCGACGAAGTTTTAGCGAAACAAATGAATCCCGAAGTCCTCGCAGAGATTAGAGCGCTTGAAGTAAAGAAGGATTTCGCGAACCCGCGATACATGGAATTGCTGTTGCCGAATTACTACAACGAACACATTTGTCGGTTGAAAGAATGGCCAGATGCACTAAATCGTTCGTTGAAGCATTCGAACAATGAGATCTATACGCTTATGCAAGGTCCAAGTGAATTCGGAGTTAGCGGTCGTTTAGCTCATTGGGACATTAAAAATCGCTTGCACGAAATTGCAGTGCCGACTCTTATGATTGGCGCGAAATACGACACCATGGATCCGGCTGCAATGGAAGAACAAAGTAAAATGGTTCAGAAAGGAAAGTTCCTTTATTGCCCGAACGGCAGCCACCTTTCGATGTGGGACGATCAGCAGGTGTTTATGAATGGCGTGGTTTCGTTTGTAAAGAATGTTGATGAAGGCAGATAAGTTATAGGGTCGAAACATCTTTCGACCAAAGTCAGAATGCCCTTCGGGCGAATGTTTTCAACGAATGCCTGCGGCGAATGTCGTTGACGATTTTTGTTTAAAATTTATCCAGTCCGATTTGAATGGTGAATAGCACAAGGCT
>CANGEF010000093.1 GCA_947452685.1 Flavobacteriales bacterium
GAAGTGAACGCTTTGCAATTCGATATTGGAGGAGCAACAATTGCCAACGTTACTTCATTGCTTCCAATTACAACTTGGTCTTCCATCGTATACAAAGAAGTAAGCGGAGTGAAAATTGGAGCGTTGGGACACTTAGGAAGCATGATTCCGGTGCACTTCACGCCTACTCCAATTCTACGTGTTTATGTTGAAGCCTTTACTGGAAATGAAATTTGTATTGCCGCTTTCGATGAAGCCTTGAATATTTTCACGCACAACGTCCTCACTGAAATCGGACCGTGCTTGCCTGTTCAATACATTGCAGCGAATGCAACATTCAACAATTTGTCTTGTGTGAATTATCCTGTACATTTCTTAGACAACACGAACAACAATCCAACTTCTTGGAACTGGGTGTTCCCAGGCGGAGTACCGAGCTCTTCATCATTGCAAAATCCGTATGTGATGTACACAACTCCAGGCGTGTACGACGTAACACTTCTGGTAACCAACGGAACGGCGAACGACAGCATTACTTGGTTGGGAGCAGTTACAGTTTCCAATCAAATTGAATATTATGCCGATGCTGACGGTGACGGATTTGGTGATCCGCTAACACTCTTAACCGGATGTGAAATTCCAGCGGGATATGTAACGAATGGAAACGATTGCAACGACAACAGTTCATTCATTACAACCAATGCAGATTTAGATGGCGATGGGTTCTTCTCTTGCGTTGACGATTGTAACGATGGAAATGCATTGTCTTATCCAGGTGCAATGGAATTGTGCAACAACTTAGATGACAACTGCGATGGGATTGTAGACGAAGGATTCGATGCCGATGGCGATGGATATTCTGCATGTGCGGGCGATTGCGACGATAACAACAGTGCGATGAATCCAAACGCAACCGAGTTTTGTAATGACATAGATGACAACTGCAACGGAGCTATTGACGAAGGATTGGGACAAGCCTATTACATGGACATTGACGGCGATGGATACGGAGCAGGAGTTGTGCTTTATTCATGCACAGTGCCAACAGGAGCTGCAACCAACAACGACGATTGTAACGATGCGAATCCGGCAATTAGTCCTTCAGCCGTTGAGACGGTTGATGGAATTGATAACGATTGCGACGGATACATAGACGAGACTTCTGTCTACACGTATACATTGAATGAAATTGGATTAACGCTTTATCCGAATCCGACTTCATCTGATTTGAATATTGAATTGAACGCACATGCCGGAAATGTTTCTGTGCAAGTGAAAGATGTTTCTGGAAAGAATATCTCGAACTTCCAGTTCAACAGTATGCGTTATTCTGTTGATGTTTCTGATTTTGCACCTGGACTTTATGAGTTCATTTTCCGAACAGAAAATTCATTCACCGTGAAGCGCGTGGTAGTGGAATAAAACTTTGGTCCAATGTTTGAAATTTCGCAACGAAAGTTCCGTTAACCAAAAACAAAACGACTTTATGAAACACCTTTTCTTGTTTACAGCATTGTCAGTGGGAGCGCTGAACATGCTTGGCCAAAGTTCAAAACCTACGCCGGTTAAAGTTGAAAATTTACCTGTGCATGCCTTGCGCAGCATTAACAATAGCGCATTCACTTCCGGAGAAAAATCTACTTATCGAATTCACTACGGGGTTGTAGATGCAGGTATTGCCTCCATTTCTGTAGAAGAAGGAAATAAAAAATTCGCGGGAAGAGATACTTATCACATCGTGGGTGAAGGACACAGCTCTGGATCTTTCGATTGGTTTTTTAAGGTTCGCGATAAGTACGAATCGTATGTAGACAAGCAAGGAATTTTTCCTTACCAATTCAAACGCAATTGCGACGAAGGTGGCTACTTGATTATGCAGGACTATTTCTTCTTTCAGCACAAGCGTGCGTTCAAGAATAGAAAAAATGAAGGATACCTCGCTCCTGCTTTTGTTCAGGACATGATGAGTGCCGCATTCTACGCACGAACCATGGACTTCACCAACACAAAACAAGGCGATATCATAACCATTGAAACTTTAGTAGATGATGAAATCTACCGATTGAAAATGCGCTATGTTGGAAAAGAAACGGTAAGTGTAGATGCTGGAACTTTTAAATGTTTGCGCTTCGCACCCGTGGTTCAAAAAGGACGTATTTTCAAAGATCCCAACGACCTAGCGGTTTGGGTAACAGACGACGCACATCACCTTCCGATTATGGCTCAAGCTAAAATCAAAGTAGGATCTATTAAAATGGAATTGCAACAATTCCAAGGCGTAGATATCTGGGGTGTGAAAATTAAATAGTAGCTATACACTTCAACTCAATCGCAATAGGCGAAGGAAGGGCGTTAATCTCTACAGTTGTTCTGCAGGGATTAGCGTCCTTGAAGTATTCAGCATACAAGCGATTGTAGGTTTGGAAGTCGCGCTTCATGTTCACCAAGAACACGGTTACGTCTACCAAGTTTTCCCACTTCGAACCACTCGCATCTAAAATAGCTCTAACGTTGTCGAAGACATTTCTGCACTGCGCTTCAAAATCGAATTCAATAAAATTTCCGAATTTATCTAACTTCAATCCAGGCACTCCCGTGTCGTTCGCATCGCTACCCGCAATGCGCGGACCAACACCAGAGAGAAACAAAAGGTTTCCCACTCTTCTCGCATGCGGATAAGCACCAACTGGTTTCGGAGCGTTATCGGTTGAAATGATTTCAGACATAATTCGAATTATTTTGTGACTACAAATTTACCGGTTCTTGTGGTGCTTCCCGATTTCAATTGATAAATAAATGTTCCCGATTGCGAAGCTTCCCACGACAACTGCTCTCTTCCAACGGCCATCCATTTTTTTGAGTTCAGTAATTTTCCATCCAATGAATAAATGTTCATCTGTGCCCATTCACCGGGTATTAACTGCATGTTGAAATGAATTTCATCTGAAGTCGGATTCGGAAATGCCGATACCGTAACCACGCGGTCTGCCAGCGCCTCAACAGAAAGTTCAGGAACAACAGGCAATGTAGCGGTGTATATTCCGTTGGCGTGAGTGGCCACGGCAACAGTGCCGTCGAACGGACGCGAAGCAATCATGTTCACTACAGCATTTCCGATCGTGCTAGCTCCTTCCATTTGCCAAAGGGTACTTTCACCATTCAACTCAGAAGTACTGAATAATCCTGCGCTGGTTCCAGCCAAATAAATGGTAGGTGTGCTCGGATAAATTTCAACCCAATAAACCGCAGGGCCGTTGCCCGTTCCATCTGCATTCTCTTCCAAATTTCCGCTAACATCTACCCAAGTGGCGCCTGCGTCGGTTGAATGAAAAATACTTTTCTTGTTGAAGTTCGAAAAGCTAACCATGACCTCGTTGTTGTTCAAGTCATTTGTGCTAACTGCAGATGCATAAGCATTGGGTGGGAAGAGTGACGAAGAGATATTCGTCTTCACCGGTGTTCCGTATAAGTCGGCAAGCTTGAATACTTTGCCTGTTGTACTTCCATAATACAAGACGCTATTGTCTGTGTAGGCCATGTCTAAACAAGAAATACTTCCTTGCGTAAGTGTTATCGTACTTGGGATAATATTGGTCCAATCAGCGGTGTTTCGAGCAGTCGGATAGTTTCCTGTAACCGCTATTGTGTCTACACGATCGAGGTACCAAATCATTTTATTTCCGGCAATGAAAAGTCTGTTCGTCCAAGGGTCTAACAAAATCGGATTAATGAAAAGAGCAGCAGGGCCGTTCAACGCATCTATGCGTTCGGTTCCGGTAAGGTTGCCGTTTGCGTCTATGGCCTTTTTGTACATTCTTCCGCTTTGCGAACTTGCTATAACGTATTGTGCACCGAAGGGCATTGCGCAGTAAGCGCCATCGTCGCCATGCATTTCTTTCCATGGTGAAGTGGCATCAGTTGTATTCGTAAGCCACGTTCCGTTGTCTTGCATTCCTCCAGCAATGAAAGCGCTGTTCGTGTTTCCAGGTTCAAGGGCAACGGTATAGAATTGTGAAGTAAGATATCCATGATTGAGCGATTGCCATTGAACGCTGTCGGCCGTAACGTCTGCTGTATAGCGCACACCGCCGTCGTTCAAGCTGTACATTCCGTTGCTGTTCGCTGGATCGAAATACATGAAGTGTTGATCTGGATGGTGATTCGGATATACATAATACCACGGCGCTGGCACATTGCATCGGTATCCGCCAATCCATTTTACTGAAGTTGAAGTTGCAAAAGCGTCTGTGCTGCGGTGGACGTTTGTTCCTCCTATGAAAACCATATTTGGAATGGTCGGATGGTGGGCAATGCACATATCATAGCTGTTCTGTGTACGGAATGTTCCGAAGTCGTAATCTATTCCAGTGAACAACTGACAAGGCGTTGAAGGAAGATTCGCCGAGCGATTTTCCCAACTGCCATCGGCTCCCGTTCCGTCGCCTCCGAGGTAAGTATACTTGTAGAAAAAATGGTCAATGGGATAGAGTGTATTGTTAATGGTTTCACCCATGAAATAAATTTCATTTTCATTTTGCGGGTTGGCACACATCACGGTTCTTCGGAGGTTCGCAATTTCAGGTAGTGTCGGAGAAATTTCAAACCAGGTGAATCCGTCGGTGCTTCTGTAAAACCCACCACCGTTGGTGCTATTGTCGCTGAATGTTGCGTAAAGAACACCTGAAGGAGTCATCATGACATCTACAAATTCGCTGGCTCCAGAAGTGAATCCCAACACTTCTGTCCAGGTATTTCCTCCATCGTTACTTCGAATAATTCCGTTGTAAACCGCGGCGTAAACAACGTCTTCCGCAAGATTTGTATGGTCGGTAATGACGCGCCACACGAAATCGTAACTTCCGTTTTGCATAACGTTTTGCGGCGTTCCACTGGATGTTGACATGAGGTGAGACCAGGTCTGTCCGTTGTCTGTGCTCTTCCACATACCGTCTCCACTTAACAAAGCTGTGAAGGAAGTTCCTGAAACCACACCATAAAATTCTTCACCCGAACCATAGTACCACGTGTTCTCATGTCCGGGTCTTTTGTCTTGGGCAATGCAACTCACGCTTTGCAATTGTTCAGGTGCAGAGGTCTTGTTCCAAGACTGACCTCCGTTCAATGAGTTCCACATGCCTCCGGTAACGGAGCCAGCAATGAGGTGATTGCTATTCAACACATCAACTGCGAAAGCACGCGTTCTTCCACCGATGTTATAAGGGCCTCTAGACGTCCAACCGAAATCTCTTTCTGCTACTCGCGGCAAGTGATTCGCGAAACTTACGCAACGCTCAAAAATTCCATCCGGAACCAAACCTGTTTCCGGATCGCGGTTACGTAGGTATTCAAAATATTTTCTGCTGGAAAGATGCACGCCGTATCCTTCGTCCATTGGTCCGCCTGCACTAGTTGTTGCAGCCGGTGAAGGAATGAAAAAGTAAGCGCTAAGAACCGCCAATAAAGCAATTGAAAATGAAAGTAGAGTCGAACGCATCGCGAAAGGTTTAGTGTTCAAATATAAGCCTTGGTATGTTCAATAAAACAGGTTGAAGGGTGTTTTAGATTACGAACTAGCAATTATTTTCGAAACATGAAGAAGACTCTCTTTCGCCTAGCGCCCATCTTTGTTATTGCACTAATATGTTTGTTTTCCATTGAAGGGAAGGCACAGAAGTATTACAAAGATGTTTATCCGAATGGAAAAATTCGAAGCATTGGAAAATTCAATGTCGTTGGTAAGGAAGACAGCATCTGGAAATTTTTTTACGAAGATGGAACGCTCCAAGAAGAGAGCACTTATCGGAACGGCTATTTCAACGGAAAGGTTTTCCGTTATCACACCAATGGAAAAATTCAGGTAGAAGGATATTTCAGATTTGGATTGGAAGACAGCGTGCAGCGCACGTTCAACGAAAAAGGAATTAAAATTCAAGAAGGAATTTTTTCTAAGGGAAAGAAAACCGGTGAATGGAATGCGTATTACGAAAATGGAAAAATAAACAGTGTGTTGAAGTATGATACCACAGGTGTATTTCTGGTTTCGTATTTCGACAACAAGGGAATTCAAACCATTACAAACGGAACCGGAGTTCTTCCGGAAGTAAATGAAGATGGGAAATTATTGAGTCGAACAACTTATGCCAACGGAGTTCCTGATGGAATTTTCGAAGCATTTTTCACGAAGGGAAACATTCAAACTTCCGGACAATATGTAAAGGGAATTAAAGACGGAAAGTGGAGCGAATTCTTTAGCAACGGAAAGCTTCGAAAAACAACGACCTATTCGGAAGGCTTGGTAACAGGGCCATACGAAGAGTATTTTGATAATGGAAAGTTGTATGTAAAAGGCACATTCAACAACGGAAAGAAAACGGGAAACTGGGAATGGTACCGTGAAAACGGAGTGAAAGACATGGAAGGAATTTTTGTGGAAGACCTTCAAGATGGCGATTGGATTTTCTATCACGATAACGGTGTTTGGCAATCGAAGGGAAAATATTCGAACGGAAAAATGGAAGGAAAATGGGTGTATCAATATCCAAGTGAAAAGAAATGGAAGGAAGGAAATTTCGTTGCCGACAACAAAGAAGGTGAATGGAGCACGTGGTATGAAGACGGTGGATTATTGCAAAAAGGAAATTACAAATTGGGCGAAGAAGATGGCAAGTGGATGAGTTGGTATGAGAATGGAAAAGTGAAGGACGAAGGAAGTTTCAAGGCGGGTAAAATGTACGGGAAGTGGATCGGTTACGAGCCGAAGAACGGAAGGTATTTGTACATCGGTAGTTGGAAAGACAATCAGAAGGTGGGCAAGTGGATGAACTATTCCGAACGCGGACAGTTGGAGAGTGTCATTACATATGGAAAGCATGGCGAGTTGAATGGAACTTCCATTTTGTACAACGAAAGTGGCAGACCCATTAGCGAAGGAAAATTTAAAGAAGGCAAACGCACGGGGCGTTGGAAGTACTATTACGACTTCGGCGGCTTGTGGCGCGATTGCACGTATGCCAATGGCGAATTAAACGGACCCAGTAAGATCTACACAGAGAACGGCACGTTGGAAGAGGACGCGAATTACAAGAACAATCGTTATCACGGCGAGTGCACCGTATACGACAAGAAGTCTGGCAAGCTTGTTCAGCGCGGTATATACGAGAATGGGAAGATGATTAAGTTCTTGGAAGGAACTCCGGTGAGGAAATGAACTCCGTTGTTGGAACTTCGTTGTTTGAACTCCGTTGTTCCATCACCAAAGGTTTGATCACGCAGAGATTCATCTGAAAGATTGATTCGAAGAATTGATCACCGAAGGTGATTGAAAGTTTCTTGTGTATTATCTATCGACTCAACAAAATCTATAAGTCGTTCATCGATGTATTTGAAGTAGAGCTCGCTCCGCGAGCGGCATCCGACATGCCCCCAGTGAAGCTGGGGGATAGAATTTGAAGTTAGCTCTGGTGACTTAAGAGAAAGATTTATTCTGAACTTTTTCCCCCAGCTCTGCTGGGGGCAGTTCGGATGTCGCCCTAAGGGGCTGGGGAACTAGGTTGTTGGAACCATGAACTACGTTATTGGAAAATCGAAGATTTTATTCCTACTTCGTAATGGGAACTATGTTATTGGAAAACCTTCGGTTTTTTTCCTACTTCGTAATTC
>CANGEF010000094.1 GCA_947452685.1 Flavobacteriales bacterium
CCGAACATGACCATGTCAATCACGCGTTCAACAATGACAGTTCCAACCAACGTTGAAACCGGAATTTTATCTGATTTGAAAAGCAAGGTGCAGCGCGCTACTTCACCACTTCTAGGAACTAAATCGTTCATGCAATATCCGAAGGCTACGGCGTGAATGGCGTTCCAGGTATTGGCTTTGTGCCCGAGAGGTTTCAACAATTGATTCCAACGAATTCCGCGAAAAATGACAGAAACATATTCAATGACTAACGCTGCCACAATCCAAATCCAATGCGTGTTTAATATTTGTCCAACTATTTCTTGAATTGAAACTCCTTTGTATGCCCAGTACAAAAGCCCAATGGCCAGTGCGGTAAAAGCGAAATACCTTACGGCATCGCCTTTTTTTATTTTTTTGAAAACTGCTAGAAGCGAGTAGAGCAACAAAGCCAAACCGTTGGTCCAATAAATCCATTGTGGTAGTTCGCTGAGGTTACTCATAAATTAAATCGTTGGCAGTAATTGTATTCTTAAGTTGAAAAATTGTGGGATACGAAAGTACATTGTTTTTCTCGTTCAAGCGTAAGTTTGCACCATGAAACAGAGTAACAGTGAAGCGCTTTTTGTTGAGGCGAAGAAATATTTTCCAGGTGGAGTGAATTCTCCGGTTCGAGCTTTTAAGTCGGTAGGAGGAAATCCTTTGTTTTTCGAAAGAGGAAAAGGATCACATGTTTGGGATGCAGACGGAAATGAATTCATTGATTTTTGTTGCTCTTGGGGTCCGCTTATTTTAGGACATGCGCATGATGCGGTGACAGAGGCCATATGCACAACAGCCGCTAAGGGAGCCAGTTTCGGTGCGCCTACGCGAGAAGAGAATGAATTGGCTTCTTTCATTTTACAGCATCATAAATATTTAGAAAAAATTCGTTTCGTGAGCAGTGGAACGGAAGCCGCTATGAGCGCTATTCGTTTGGCTCGCGGATATACCGGAAGAGATAAAGTGTTGAAGTTTGAAGGCTGTTATCACGGACACGTGGACGCCCTTTTGGTGAAGGCCGGAAGTGGGTTAGCAACGCTCGGAACTTCGAGCAGTGCTGGAATTCCACAGGCTTATGTGAACGAAACAATTGTTGTTCCGTTGAATGATATTGAAGCCTTTGATGCCGCAATTGAAATGTATCGCGGACAAATTGCCGTTGTGGCTATAGAGCCGGTTCCTGCGAACAACGGACTGCTTATTCAAGATGGGGTGTTTTTGAAGCACCTTCGTGAAGTCTGCACGCGTGAAGGAATTGTTTTGCTTTTCGACGAAGTTATCAGCGGATTCCGTTTGGGATTTGAAGGAGCTTCCGGTTACTATGGAATACAGCCCGATGTGTTAGCTTTTGGGAAGATCATTGGAGGCGGCATGCCTGTAGGCGCTTACGGTGCTAGTGCGGAAATTATGTCGCAGATTGCTCCAGATGGTCCTGTTTATCAAGCGGGAACGTTATCTGGAAATCCTGTTGCCATGGCGGCTGGATTGGCTCAACTGAAAGAATGCGCGAAGCCAGGATTCTATGAAGAGTTGGAAAGAAAAACGAAGAAGATGGTAGATGCTATTCAAGCACATGCCGATCAGAAGAATTACATCTTCCGCATTTTCAACATGGGAAGTATTTTCTGGGTTTCTTTTTCGAAGGAAAAAGCCATTCGAAGAATGGATGAAATTCCAGAGAACAGCGGGCAATTGTTTGCGCCGTTTCATAGATTCTTGTTGGAACGCGGAATTTATTTAGGACCGAGCGGTTACGAAGTAGGATTCGTTTCAGCCGCGCATACCGATGCGGATATTGAAAAAGCCATCGTAGATTTCTGCGATGCGTTAGACCACGTTTACAGTAAATAAATTCCGAAGGCGTAAGCAAGAAACGGGAGTTCGCGAAGAGCTTCTCTGTGCGCTTCCTTTGGAAGATATGTCAAGGCTGCTTGAATTGAAAGTGCTATTATGCCTATGAAAAAAGGTGTAGGCATAAACAATTGTCCAAGCAATGCAAACACCAATGCGAAAAGCAAGGTAGTGTTGTTGCCCAAGATATGTGGAACAGTCTCAATTTTTCCTAGGTCTTCTTTTCGCTGAACGAAATCAATGCACAGCGACAAAGCCAGTGTTGTGAAGAACACACTTCCTCCCAATTGAAAAATTTCTTTTGTGTCTGGAATGGCAATGAGAAGAGACCAACAAATGGCTACAGTTAAATTCTTCAACAAAGGAGTTTTTCTGAAAGAAATTTTATGTTGAAGAAAATAGACAATGGTTAAAAGCGAAATAGTCAACAATAAAACCGAATGAACATTCGGTGAAATGGAAAGCATGCCTGCAATTACCAGCAGAGGAAGCCAGAATGCTGCTTGGTGTAATCTTCTTGAAATCCAATAGCTATAGGTGACAGCTAACGACAAGAGCACATTTTCAAGCAGCGTGTTGGGGTTAGCTGTGAACAGCAAGAACAAAGATGCTCCTCCGAGACAAAGACTTTGAATAAGGGATATGAGCACGCTTATTGGTTTTTAATTAAGTACAAAATCACACCAGAGGCGGATCCTAAAAATCCACTTAACGCGCCACGAATCATTTTACGCGATCGTGCCGGCGGCTCGAAGCCTTCAGCATACAAATCGTTGAACTTAAAATTGGGATCGCTCATGTACTTTTCTCGAATTTTAATTTTTCCAACATATTGAATTGCGGCATACGTTATTGGTGGAACAATTAAAATAAGTAAGCCGTCGCCAACTAAAAATCCTGCGGCACCGCACAAAGCAAATCCAATGGCGCTAATGTGTCTGGCTTTGTAATTCTTGCGAGCATCGCCCGCACCTGCCAAATACATACGCATTTCTTCCGGAGTGTAATAGTCGCCAAGCATGGTGTCTTGGTAGTACATGATCTGCTCACGGCTTCCGTTAGACAGACTGTAAATTTCACTTTTGTTAAGTTCTATTGCGCGTGTTTTTTCTTTCCCGAAGAGATTCGTTTTTTTATCGTAGATGTAGATCATTCCATCTTTTTCTTCCCAAAGTGCATTCTCGACAATTGAACCGTTCATGAGTAAAATTTTTCCTTGTTGCTCTTGTGCCTCTGCGAGAAAAGGAATAGAGAAAAGGAATGCAATTAAAAAACTTCTAAGGGTTTGGTTCATGACTAAAGGTTTATAAGCATTCAAAGATAGGATTAAAAGGTGTGAGCGATTGATACCACGGAAATTTTGCCGTTGAATTGTTTTCGAATCTCCGTGAAAGCAGATTCAAGCGTTGCTCCGGTAGTAATTACATCGTCTACGATTAAGAGGTGTTGTACGTTTGAGGGAATTGAACCTTCCATTTGGAAATCTATTTTCCGACTGTTCATGCGTTCCATGCGATTGCCTTTTGTGGCGCCCTTTCCAGCGGTTTGTTTTGAAAGTAATTTTAATACGGGAATTTGGGTTTCTTCGGAAATTCCTTCACATAAAACTTGTGCTTGATTGTATCCGCGTTCGCGCTCTTTGTTCTTGTGAATGGGAATCGGTATGAGGCCATTGACATCTTGTAGCCAAGGGGTAGCTGCAATGCGGCGTCCCATTTCTCTTCCAAAGAAGTTTCCAACTTGCATGTTCTTCTTGTACTTCAATTCATGAATGGCTCGCTGTTCAATGCTTTTGGGTTGGAAAAAGTAAAGCGATTGCACGCTGTGTAAATTCATTCGATAAGCAAGTTGCAGGAATAGAACATTGTTCTTGCGATGGAAGTGGTTGGTCTTATGAAGGTATTGCTGACAATAAAAACACACACCCTCTTCCTTCACGGTTAGGCTGCGGTTGCACGAACTGCATATGCGGGGAAACCAACAGTTCAATAGAATATTCGAAATCTTTCTCATAATTATGGCGCTAAGATGAAAAATGAAGATTAAATTTGCCGCCTATGATTATTCAGGTTTTAAAGTCGAAAATTCACCGAGTAACTGTAACTGAGGCAGATGTGAATTATATAGGTAGCATAACAATAGATCCAATTCTATTGGAGGCTGCTAATATGATAGAAGGTGAGCGAGTTCAAGTCTTGAACTGCGCCAATGGCGAACGTTTGGAAACGTACATCATTTTGGGTGAACGCGGAAGCGGTGTTATTTGCTTGAATGGTCCCGCTGCATTGAAATGCACAGTTGGGGATATTGTGATCGTATGTTCTTACGCTCACCTTGAATTCGAAGAAGCAAAGACTTTCAAGCCTTGGGTTATTTTTCCGAATACAGCAACAAACACGTTGGTTTAATTCAACGATTTCTTATTGAATGAAGGGAAGTATGTTGGCTTCCCTTTTTTATTGGTTAAAAGAAAATCATAGAGTTCAGTGGTTCTGAACATGCGTTCTAAATCTCCATGATCGTGTGTTTCGAAAACGGTGAACTTCACGTTTTTGTCGTCGCACGATTTAATTCGCTCAACAATTTCATAAGACTCGCCGAACGGAACTGCTCGGTCTCTTTTTCCATGCGCAACCCAAACGGGAATGGTTGCCAAGTTGCAGGCGTCTTTCGCATTTCCACCTCCGCAGAATGCAGCGGCAGCGCAGAATAATTCAGGATATTTACCTGCTGTGTGCAAGGTGCCGTAACCCCCTAAACTCATTCCGGTTATGGAAATTCTACTGGTGTCGACACGATGTGTTTTCTCTATTTCGCGAAGGCATGCCACAACCTTTGAAGGTTCCCAAGACTCACCTGGCTTCACTTGAGGAGCAATGATTATTGCCGGAAAATCTCTTCCTTTATCTAACTCGTGAACAAGTCCATATTTGCGAACCACTTCCAAATTCGTTCCGCTTAAACTTCTTCCATGCAAGAATACAATCACCGGCCACGCACTGTCTTTTTCAGCGTTGTAATTTTCGGGTTCGTAGCACCAATAGTGATAGGGAGCTCTTGAATTTTCCACTTTATACAACTTCGATTTTTGTCCGAAAGAATTGGCGAAGAGTGAAAAGAAAAATAAAAGTGTAGTTAATTTTTTCATTCGAGAATAAAGCTGAAAATTTTATTTCCTCTGGCGGGTTGAATAATTCTGTTTCCCCATGCAATGGGCGAAGATTCAAAAGTGCATCCGAAGTTTTCTGAATAGAGAACACTTCCATTCATTCCATCGATTAGGTAAATAACTCCTCCAACGGTAGGGACGAATAAGGTAGGATAGCCATTTTGGTCGTAAAGTGCAATTGGAGAAACCCAACTGTATTGCGGAAAAGGAACTCGGAAAATTTCCTTACCCGTTTCTTTATTCAACGCAACCAATTCACCAGCGCCGTTAATGGTTGTTCGAGAGAAAATGGTGTAGACGATATGCGATGCTTGGTTTTTTCCAACAAGCGCAGTAGATAAAACGCCCCCATTGTTTACTTTTTCTCCAACAGACGAATAACATTCTTTTTCAAAACGCCAAACCTCCTTTCCGGTAAGACCGTCTAATTTTCTAAAATATCCGAATCCTTTTAACCCTTGCTTGTCTACTTCATTTCCAATAAAAATAAATGGATTTTCTTTTTCAATCGAAAGCACAGGCGAAGCATCTGAATCATCTGTGTTGAAGAAATGCCAACGCGGTTGCATGGTTCTTAAGTCGGCGCAAAATACATTGCCTCCGTTGTCGGTGAAATACCCCAACTGCTTGTATGCACAAGGACTTGACTCTATGCCTTGATGCGCAGAAGCCGGGAGACTGTAACGAAATTGATCCATTTCGCTGAACGAAGTGTCGCTGTAATTGGTTCTATATATAACGCCAGATTCTGTTGGCCAAACGAGGGTCATACTCGAAGTGTCGAGCAACGGCGAAGCATCACACGCACCCCATTTCCGCAAGGAAAAAGAAGAGGGAAGAATTTCTTCATGAAGGAGCGCTTGTTTTTTCAAATGAAACACGCGCCAAGCCATATTTCCACGATGCGGAATTCCTTGTCCAACAAAAAGTAAATCCTTGTTTTTCGGATCAATGCTCGGAGTTCCTTTGATGGGGTTTCGAATGAAAAGAGGTGGACGCGTTTCAGCACCTGTTTCGAAATCGAGAAAATAAATTCTTCCCGACAAAGAAATTTGAATGACTTCTTTCAGTTCAGGTTTGGAAAGAAACTGTGGGTTGAGATGGCTCAATTGTGCGATCTCTTCTTTCTTCCAATTCACTACCAGCGGCTGGCCTGTCCAACCCGCCCCGCCGCCCCAATAGCCGAAGGGACCGTTCATTGAATCAAGAGCAGTTCTGAATTCCCAGTCTTGAATTATTTTTTTTGGTTGGAAGGAAAGGTTTCCTCGAACCGGAGAGTTCCGTTGATTTCCACCACGAAAGGTGAAGATGCCGTCTTTGTTTTCTTCGTCTCGTTCAAAATATAAATTAGAAATATTTCGAATGGAAGAGTCTTTTGATTCAAGAATGAACGTCGAGTCAATGACTGTATTGAAGTAGTTGATTTTTTTTTCTGTTGAAACAACTTTTTGTGCTTCCTTTTTTTTTGAATGAACCGAATCCTCATTGCATGAAAAAAGAAGCACAACACCGAGGCACCAAAGAAAAATATGAGAACTTGCTTTTATCATGAAGTCTTACAAAGATAGTCACACAGCTTCCACTAAATTTGCGTTCAAATAATTCACACCTATGAGCGCTTGGGAGAACACAGAGCAGTTTGCGAAAATGAAAGATGAAACGAATGTGTTGAAATCTTTTCGTGACGAATACTTCATTCCGAAACACAACGGTTCTTCTATGTTGTACTTCACTGGCAACTCACTCGGATTGCAACCCAAGGGCGTGAAGGAGTATTTACTTCAAGAATTAAGTGATTGGGAAAAGTTCGGTGTGGAAGGACATTTCGATGCGAAGCGTCCGTGGTTCAGCTACCATGAAGTGCTAACAGATTCTTTGGCTAGAATCGTTGGAGCGAAAAATTCAGAGGTCGTTGCAATGAATCAGCTCACTGTGAATTTGCACTTGATGCTCATTAGTTTCTATCGTCCTTCCGGAAAACGCAACAAGATCTTATTCGAGCACAAACCTTTTCCTTCCGATAGATATGCTTTTGAATCTCAAGCGAAACTTCACGGATTAAATCCAGATGAAGTATTGATTGAAATGCAACCGCGCGAAGGCGAAGTCTTGCTGCGTGAAGAAGATATTCTTGCGAAGATTAATGAGTTGGGTGAAGAGCTTGCGGTTGTTTGCTTCGGTGCGGTGAATTATTTCAGCGGACAATATTTTAATTGCGAAGCGCTTGCAAAGGCAGGACATGCAGTAGGTGCGAAGGTGGGATTAGACTTGGCCCATGCAGCGGGAAACATTGATTTGAAATTACACGATTGGGACATTGACTTTGCATGTTGGTGCAGTTATAAATATTTGAATAGCGGTCCAGGCGGAGTGTCTGGCGTATATGTGCATGAGCGTCATCATGGAGAAGAAGTTTTGCGTCTTGCCGGTTGGTGGGGAAACAAAGCAGAAACAAGATTCTTGATGCAGAAAAATTTCGATCCAACGCATTCGGCTGAAGCTTGGCAAATGAGCAATGCTCC
>CANGEF010000095.1 GCA_947452685.1 Flavobacteriales bacterium
ACATCTCCAACGCGCACGTAGTAGGTCATTCCGCCTTCGAGGTAAGGCGTAATTTCCGCCTCAATTCCGCACAAGTCATCGTTGAAGGTATAGGTTGCTTCAACGGTGTTGTTGAACAACGCCATGTTGCAATAATCATAAAGCCAAATTTTTGTGTCGCATCCCGCCAATCCGCATGTTGAAATTTGATACTGTCCGTTCACCGAAGGTGTGAACGAATACCACGTATTCGGAGTAGGAACGTTATTCAACCCGAGATTTGCAACAATGGCATTGTTGCAACTTGTTCCTTGCGGACAGTTCACTTGAAAGCTTGCAAGCGCGCCGAATGCAGCTCCTGTTGCAACTGAATTTCCATCTAAGTATATATTGTAGTTTCCGGTACCATTCGCGCAGCACAAACCATTTCCACCCGTATCATAAATTTCTACGCGGTGACAATTGTTGCTAATGCAGAAGTTTGCATCGTTCGTTGTTCCCTGTTGAACGACTAAGTTATCTTGATTGAAAACCTTCCATGAAGTTTGTTGTGGTAGATTGTCTGCGGTGATGTCAACGGTTAGATTATGTCCATTCGTAACAATCACATTCAAGTTAACACTGTTGCTATTCCCTTGCGGGTCGTAGGTTGTAAGCGTTACCGGAAACATTCCTACAGATGCGAAAGTTGTTGTTGGATTTTCAAGTGTTGAAGTTGAAGGAACACAATCGCTTGGGAATGTCCATTCGAACGCCGTTGCGTTTCCAGTTGAAGTGTTGTTGAATTGAAAATTCATGCAATTCATTCCAGAAGGGTAATAATTGAAATTAGAAGCAAGCGGCGGGAATTCGCATGTTCCGTCATCAATGGTTGCGCAAGAGTTGTAGTTTGTAGCATTTGAATTGGTACATCCAGATACGGTTGTTGTTGTTATGTTGAAATTGAATTCACCCATGGTGCTGTTGTATCCACCAACCTGCACATAATAGGTTTGTCCGATTGTTAGGTAGTCGTCTTCATTCGCTCCGGCTGTTCCGTTTCCAATTGGACAACCAAATTTTATTAATGAGAAATTACCTGTGTTGTCATCGTCGTCACATGCTATAATCGATCCGTTGCAGGCGTCGTAAACTGCAATTTGCGTATCCGTAATTGCAGATCCTGTTCCCATAGTTGTGCTGGTTTGAATGGTGACATTACCGCCCTGATAAACGAAAGAATACCAGATATCGCGAATGGTACCGCCGCATCCGGGAGTTGGACCCGCGGCAACGTTGTTGTTATTGGTTACAATGGCTCCGCTATTTGGAATGAAGGCTGCTGCTGTTGCGCATGTTTCGTTCGGCATGAAGATGTTACACAAGCCGTCGTCTACGGTTGCGCACGCATTGTAATTTCCAGCAGATGGATCCGTGCACCCGGCAATGTCTGCGGTGGTTAATTGAATGCCAAAATTTCCTTGCAGATTGTTATAACCGCCAACTTGCACGAAGTAGGTTGTTCCTACGGTTAAAGCCGGACAAGTCATAACCAATTGAGAGGCGAGTCCAAGATTAGCAGCATCATCGTTACACAAAATTTGAGTTCCACCACAACTGTTGTAAACAGCCATTCGAGTGTCTGTTAGTGTGCCTAAAGATGTTGTGAGTGTGAATGTTCCACCAGTGAAAACGAATTTGTACCAAATGTCTTTTATTCCAGCGCCTGCGCCAATTCCGCAACTGGGGCTAGTTCCTTCAGTAACGGTATTCAAATTACTGGTTGCAACTGCAGTTGCGTTGGGAATTAAATCAATGGCGTTCGCGCAAATGTCGTTGACAGGTGCTTGAGAGAACGAATGAAAAGATGCGAAAAGCGCAAGCCCGAGTAAAATCTTTTTCATAAGAAACGGTTAAGGTTCGAATGATGAAGTTACAAAAAAAGTGGCGAATGAAGTTTACTTTCGGAAATACCCCTGATCTACAAAATGCCAAGGGTCGGTCTTTCTACCTGGAGCAATGTCGAAGTGTCCGAGGATGTATTTGAACTTATAATTTGTATCGAGTTGATCAATGAGCTTGCGCAACGAAGCGTATTGGGCTTCATTCGGACCAACGGTATAAGTGCACATGATTTCAATGCCAATGGAACATGAATTTACAGCAGTTGTCCCGTCGGGAAGTTGACTTTTACCTGCATGAAAAGCCACGTTGTTCGGTTCTACTAATTCATAAACAACACCGTCTCTTGCGATTAAATAATGCGCCGCTACGCCGTATTGCTGAAATTGTTTCAACACGCCTTCCACCGAAAAAGTATCGGGTAGTTGGGTGTTTGGAAATGATGCGTTGAAGGTCGAGTGAAGAATTAACGCTTTCACTGCGCGATTAGAGTCTCCGTTCTTAAATCCGAATGACACGTGTTTTCGAACAATGAAAGAATCTGTTGTTTGCGCGTTAGCAGCAAGCGTTAAAAAGGAAAAAACAAGAATTGCGCAAAAACGCATTAGGCTTCTACAACAGTGAAAGTGTAGTACTCCATGATTTCGTTGCACAACAATTTCTTGCACGCTTGATCAACGATTTGTTCTGCACCAGCATGGTCGGCAGACTCAACGAATAAACTCATATGCTTTCCAACGCGAACGTTGGCAATGGTTCCAATAGATAAACTGTTCAATGACGAGGTCACTGCTTTTCCTTGTGGATCTAATAATGCTTCCAAAGGCATTACGTTAATTTCAGCTTTAAACTTTTTCATGTTGTTTCCCAAATAGGTGTTGAACGGCAGATAAAATGAGGTACAAAAGTAAGGCAATTGGAACCGTCCACAGGACTTTTTTCAGAATGAAATGAGAACCTATAGCAGCAAGAACAATACTTCCAATGAGAATAAACTTCATGGTATTTTCCTTCCAACTAAAATTTGAAAATTTGAAAGAGAGGAGCGGTAACGTAGAAGCCATGAGGAATGCAAAGAGTAGAACAAGTCCGATAAGTATGGGGTTGCTCAACGGTTCAGTTTCGGTCAACGACAAAACGCTCAACCAGAACAGTCCATTTGCAGGAACGGGAAGTCCTTTGAATCCTGTCGATTTCGAAGTGTCTAAATTGAAACGAGCCAAGCGAAAAGCTGCAGCCACGGCCAAAAGAAATGCTATTGCCGCCCACATTTTTATTTCAGGTTGAAGAATTCTGTATAACCAAAAAGAAGGCACCACTCCGAAGCTCACCACATCGGCTAAAGAGTCTAATTGTTTTCCCATCTCTGAAGCTGCACCAATAGCGCGAGCTACCAAGCCGTCGAGCAAATCGGCGAATGCGGCCAACAACACAAATAGAAATGCGTCCTGAACATTATGCGCCAGAAGCGCCGCACATCCCATAACTAAATTCAGCATGGTGAGTGTGTTGGGAATGATTGCTTTTTGGAACATGCGGCAAAGATAGGTTTTAGAATTCGAATTGAAGTTTTGCGCGAATTCCGAAACGAACAATGTTCGCGTGATCGAGGTAAGAAAGTCGCCACAGCGCATCAACGCGCAGTATTTTGAAGATGTTTTCAACTCCAATTGCTGCTTCCATATAGGGTTGCTTCAACCGATAAATATCTGCAATGCCATCTGCATTGAAATCGCGACTAAGTATTTGGTCGTTTTTCAAATTGTAACTTCCAACCAAAACTTTGGCGCTTGCTACTTCACGCCACTTCAATTTTCTTAACATGGGAATTTTGTTGAAGAACAATCCTTCAGCGTGATAAGACCCCCAGAAACTGGCCCATTGGTCACTCACAAATTCAAAATAATTCATGGTGTTGTAACTTCCTTCATCATAAAAAAACGTCTCGTTCCCTTGGTGCATTTGAAGCATCGGATAGGGAAGGTTTCCGAATATTTTTCCAGCTTGAAGGTTTAAGTTAATGTATCCAAACGGACCGAATCGCATTTTGTCTGTGACCTGCATTTGCAATCGCTGGTATTTGTATTCAGCATTCAATACTCCGGGCAATGCCAGCGTGTACATCATGTCGAAGACAGGAAAGGTAGTCCCGAGACTTATGCGTTCGAATTCGCCATACACGAATTTTTCTTTGAAGGCGAATCGCGTGTACAATGAAATTTCAGTTGTAATGAGCGAATTGTCTTTCTCGAATGAATTGGTTAATGGAAGAAAACGGGTATAGGTGTATTTGGTTCCAGCCGGACGAAGGGCTCTGTGTGTGAAGATGAGTTTGCTTGAAAGCCCATAAAGCCACTCTTTTTCGACATCGGCGGTTATATCTGTTACGTCGGTGAGTTTATTAGCCGGATTTCTGCGGAAGAGTGAAGAAAGAATATTGTCTTGTCTGAATGCACCTGCGCCTAGCCCCAATTGCTCCATGTCTCTTTTTCCATGAGCAGAAATGGCAAGACGTGGACTTTTGTTAAGAACGTACAATCCTCCCGCACCGTATTTAAATCGCTCGTCGCGAAAGCCATATGCGAGGTAGCCATCGAGCATTAATTTCGTACTGAAAGCATTGCTCGTTCTTCCTCCAAATCGAAGGCGATTGCCTTCAATTGGATTAAAACTATAGAACGTGTAATACGGACCAAATTCAAAGTTGCCTTTGACTTTATAGCCGGAAACAAAGAGCGTAATGATGTCGGTTACGGTTTTGAATTGTGGCAGTGTTTTCAGTGTATCTGCCATATTGAAAATACGTTGTTCTTTGGCCGTTAGCGCAGTATGCCGCATGCTTTGCCAATAGGCGTCGTCGTGATTCGAAGAATTCGGATCTACGACAATGTCTGTATATCCCTGATAGAATTCATCTTCCCGTGCTTTGTTGATGACGAATTTTTTATAGCTGCTGTTTTTCCTTCCATATACCCCCAGTTTTTTTTCACTCAGGTTGAATTCAACCAAGAGTTGGTCTTTCACCAACATCCACACCTCGTGTTCTATTTCGTTGTATTCTTGATGCACACTGAATTCTTTGATCCAATTGATATTTGCGTCTTCAGAAATTGCCGCATCTACTTGCTTTACCGCATAAGTGGTGTCGTGAATCCACATTTCACCATGAAACAACAACTCTTGTTTTCTTCGTGGAAAAAATTCCAATTTGTAACACCATTTTCCTTCAATGAAAGCGCTGTCTACCAAACCGTAATCATAGAAGCCTAAGGCATAAGCGGAAATAGGAGAAGTGAAACTTTTTGAGAAAATCACAATTTCGTTGTCGTAGATATTTACGTTCTGGTACATATCGCCCAAGAACTGATTTACGCTTTGGTTTTCTACTCCGGTCACACGCGTTCCTTTTACAATTTCTTTTGAGATTTTCGGATTGCGACGGTAGTAAAAGTCGGAAAGAGATTCCGTCATAAACACAGGCAGATAGGGCTTCTCTTGGGTGGTATCTATTCCTTCGAAAATAAATTCGAAGGGCTTCATAAGTTTCTTGTCGGCAATGGCTGCGTTAATGTTGTTCAAATCGAATTCTACTTTGTTGTAGGCTTCGTATTCGTAGGCGTCGAGTTTTTCTCGGTTGTTAATTTTTTTATTCGCGATCACTTTTTTCATGAGCGCAATAGCCGGATTGGGTTCGTCTTTCGGACGAATAACAACCACACTTGTTGTGTTCTCGTCTACAAGCGAAAAGTTAATTTCTTTGGTCGTGCCTTGCTTTACATAAAACGATTGTTGCGCGTAACCCATTCCTTTGCATCGAAGGGTATCGCTCGAATAGTACGTTTCGATGCGGTATTTCCCGTTTTCATCGGTAGTAGTTCCCGATTTTGTTCCAACGAAATAGACGGGAGCAAACGGAACGGTTTGTTTCGAAACGGCGTCTACTACAGTTCCGAATACAACAGTTTTTTGCGCGTGAAGCACAAACGAAAAACAAATGGCGAAGAAAAGTAAAAGTCCTTTTTTCATTCCTTACGAAGAAACGAAAAAGTTCTTAAATGGTCAAGTGGTCTGACAAACGTTACCCATTACTTATTGTTGAAAGCTTGCAAGCCTTCTTCCAACCAAGCGCGGAATTCAGAAGTTTCAACTATGCCGCTCTTAACCGGATTCATTAATTCTTCTCTTCCTTCAGTCATAGGATCTATGATGGCATACATGGGCTGAGAGTTGTTGTTGAAGGTTTCAATTTCGAAGGCCGACCACAAGTCACCATAGGTCTCAATTTCCTTTTCAATTCCCGCCCATTTGGTGACAACGGTTTCTTTCAATTCAGCTGGCAGTTCTTGCTTGTCATCTACGTAAAGACTTACAACAACAAATTCATTTTGCAATAAATCTAACACTTGCGGCCACACATGCTCTTCCATTTTTCTGCAATTCACACAGGCATATCCGGTGAAATCGACGAACAATGGTTTGCCTTCTTTTCTTGCGCGTTCTAAGGCAACGTTGTAATCGTGTTCGCAAAGCAATCCGTGCGGACAATCACTGGGGTAGGCGTATGAATAACCCGTTGGCGGCGCAAGCCCGCTCATAAGTGAGAGTGCATTGTATGAAGTTCCCTTTTCGTTCAGCATTAATCCGCTTGCAAGGTAAACCACCCACATTCCAACGAACGTCGTGAACACAATTCTGAATTTCGAAAACTTCTGAATTGGACTGTCGTGTGAAAATTTAATTGCTCCAATCAGGTAGAGGTACATTCCAAAGAATATCACTACCCACAAGCCCATGAACACTTCGTACTTCAACAGGTTCCAGTGCACCACTAGGTCTGCTTGAGATAAGAATTTCAGCGCGAGTGCAACTTCTAAAAATCCAAGTACAACTTTTACAGAGTTCAACCAGCCACCTGATTTAGGAAGGCTCTTCATCATACCCGGGAACATGGCGAACAACGCAAACGGAATTCCGAGTGCCAATCCGAATCCACCCATTCCAATCGTTAATTGAATGGCTCCTCCGTCTTTTGCAAGCGATCCTGCGAGAAGCGATCCTAAAATTGGACCGGTGCAAGAGAACGAGACAATAGCCAATGTAAGCGCCATGAAGAAAGCGCCCAACAGTCCGCCTGCTTCCGCATTTTTATCCATCTTGTTCGCCAATCCTGCAGGAAGCGTTATTTCAAACAATCCGAAGAATGAAAGCGCGAAGACAATGAAGATCACGAAGAACACAATGTTCAAAGGAACATTGGTGGAAATGTCGTTCAGAATGTTTTCGTTAATCTGATCCAAGAAATGGAACGGCATGGAAAGCAAAATGTAAATCAAGAAGATGAATCCTCCGTAAATCAACGCTTGGAAAATTCCTTTCTTCCGGTCTTTGTTTCCTTTGGTGAAGAACGCAACGGTTAATGGAATCATTGGAAACACGCACGGAGTAAGCAATGCAACCAATCCGCCTAAGAATCCGAGGAAGAACAATTGCCACATGTTTCCGTCTTGTGAAGTTCCAGATGAAACACTTCCGTTTTCCAAACGAGTCGTTAACTTCTCTTTGTCGTTGCGAATGGTTTGAATCCAGTATCTGAATTTTGTTGTGGTTGGTTC
>CANGEF010000096.1 GCA_947452685.1 Flavobacteriales bacterium
CCAACTGGGTTGTAAAATCGGGCGACTTCGTTCAGAACGGACAAGTGATTGCGGAAATTGATTCCGACAAAGCGACCTTGGAAATGACTGCTGAAGCATCAGGAGAAATTACCATTCTTGCTGCGGCGGGAGATACTGTTGCTGTTGGAGCAACGGCTGCAACCATTGACACATCAAAGCAAGGCAATGCGCCTGCTCCAGCAGCGGCTCCGAAAGCGGAAGCGGCTCCGGTTGCAGCGCCAACACCTGCGCCAGCTGCGGCACCATCTCCTGGACCAGCGGCTAGTTATGCAGCTGGCCACGCGGCTCCTGCTGCTGCGAAGATGATGGCAGAAAACAATGTTACTGCTGCGCAAGTGAGCGGAACAGGTCCTGGTGGAAGAATTCTGAAAAGCGACGTAGCAGCGGCTATGGCTGCCGGATTCGACACTTCTGCTGTTCCAGCAAGAACAGGTGAAAGAACCGAGCGTCGCGAAAAGATGACCATGCTTCGCAAGAAAGTTGCCGAGCGTTTGGTTTCTGTGAAGAACAACACTGCTATGCTCACCACCTTCAACGAGGTGAACATGAAGCCTGCAATGGATCTTCGTGCGAAGTACAAAGAATTATTCAAAGAGAAACACGGTGTTGGTCTAGGCTTCATGAGCTTATTCACCAAAGCAGTGTGCGAAGCGCTTCAGCAGTTCCCTGCTGTGAATGCACGCATAGACGGAACCGATATTGTTTACAACGATTTTTGTGATGTGGGAATTGCAGTATCAACTCCGAAAGGATTGATGGTTCCAATCGTTCGTAACGCTGAAATGCTTTCACTTGCCGACATTGAAAAAGGTATTGGTGGACTAGCGAAAAAAGCACGCGACGGGAAAATCACGGTTGATGATATGACAGGTGGAACCTTCACCATCACGAACGGAGGTGTATTCGGATCTATGCTTTCAACGCCTATCATTAACCCTCCTCAAAGCGCTATTCTAGGCATGCACAACATTGTTGAGCGCCCTATCGCAGAGAACGGACAAGTGGTTATTCGTCCAATCATGTACATCGCATTAAGCTACGATCACCGCATTATCGACGGAAGAGAAAGCGTTGGTTTCTTGGTGAAAGTGAAAGAAATGTTAGAGAATCCTGAGCGCATGTTGTTCGGTGGAAAAACCGCTGAAGAAGTGCTCTTGGGACTGTAATTACTTAGAACGATTTTAAATACTATTTGAAAGGAGGCTTGCCTCCTTTCTTTTTGTTTGAAACTTTGAATATTCGTGTGAAAAAACACTCCGAAAAACTATGTTAATCCGTTGTTCCTTCTAACTTTGCGACGCCCTAAAATGGGCTCCTGCAAGAAATGGAAAAAACATCACACCTTTGGGAATATCTACCCATCGTTTTCATGGCACTCGTTGCCGCTGGTTTTGTTGTCACCACAATGTTGCTGACGCACCTGCTTGGACCGAAGAGAAAAACAAAAATTAAGAACGAAGCATTCGAATGCGGAATTGAATCCGTAGGAAATGCGCGCACGCCTTTTTCAATCAAATATTTCTTGGTTGCCATTCTATTCGTTTTGTTCGACGTAGAGGTAATCTTCATGTATCCTTGGGCGGTGAACTTCAGAGAGCTCGGAGTGTTTGGATTGTGGGAAATGTTCGCCTTCATGGGATTAATGGTTGTAGGTTTAGTCTACATCATTAAGAAAGGCGCATTAAACTGGGAGAAATAAAAAAACTTTTAATACAACAGAAATGAGTGTAAACATTGATCCAAGCCACAAGCCAGAAGGTTACGAAGGCGCAGGATTTTTCGCCACATCGTTAGACAAAGCCGTTGGATTGGCGAGAGCAAATTCACTTTGGCCTTTGCCATTCGCAACTTCATGTTGCGGAATTGAGTTCATGGCTACCATGGCTTCTCACTACGACCTTGCACGTTTCGGTTCGGAGCGTTTGAGCTTCTCACCAAGACAAGCAGACTTGCTTATGGTAATGGGAACCATTTCGAAAAAGATGGGACCTATCCTTCGTCAAGTGTACGAGCAAATGGCTGAACCGAAATGGGTTTTGAGCATGGGTGCTTGCGCTTCTTCAGGTGGAATCTTCGATACGTACAGCGTTCTTCAAGGAATCGACAGAATCATTCCGGTTGACGTTTACATTCCGGGTTGTCCGCCAAGACCTGAACAAGTTTTAGACGGCATCTTGAAAATTCAAGAGCTCGCGAAGAACGAAGGTCGCAGCCGCAGAACTTCAGAAGAATACAAAGCCCGTTTGGCACAATACGGAATTGAATAATGGCAGCCATGACTACCCAAGAACTTCACGATTTCGTTTTATCGAATTCAGAAAATATTTCTTCGAGCATAGTTACGAGTTACGTAGATCGTGACTTCCCTTGCTTCGAAGTGAAAAAAGAAAACATCCTTGAAGTGATGAAACACTTCAAAGAGTCGACCGAATTATCATTCGGTTTCCTTACAACATGTTGCGCCATGCACTTTCCAGAGCAAGGCGACAAAGAGTTCGGAATGGTTTACCACTTGCACAACATGCAAGCAAACACACGCATTCGTGTGAAGACCTTCTTCCCGAAATCTGATTTGAAAATTTCTTCGCTCGTTTCTCTTTGGCCATCGGCGAACTGGATGGAACGTCAAGAATTCGATTTCTTCGGTGTGCAATTCCAAGGTCATCCAGACTTAAGAAGAATCTTGAACATGGATGAAATGAACTACTTCCCGATGCGCAAAGAGTATCCGTTGGAAGACGCTGGACGCGACGATAAACAAGATAAATATTTTGGGCGATAATCCTATGAGTACAACTCCAATCATAAACCCAAACGATCCGGAAAAGGATTATTCAATCCTGAACCTAGGTCCTACACACCCTGCAACACACGGTATCTTTCAGAACGTCTTAACCATGGACGGAGAAATGATTGTGAAAGCAGAACCTACTGTTGGATACATTCACAGAGCTTTTGAGAAATTGGCCGAACACCGTCCGTATGCTCAAATCACTCCAATCACCGACCGTCTGAACTACTGCTCCTCTCCTATCAACAATATGGGATGGCACATGACGGTTGAGAAATTAATCAACTGCGAAGTTCCGAAGCGCGCGCAATACTTGCGTGTGATCATTATGGAACTTTCGCGCATTGCCGATCACATTGTATGCGACACCGTTATTGCGGTTGACTCGGGTGCAATGACCGGATTCTTATACCTCTTCCAATGGAGAGAAAAAATCTATGAAATTTTCGAAGAAATATGCGGTGCTCGTTTAACCACGAACATTGGTCGTATAGGTGGAATGGATAAGGACTTCAACGAAAAGGCTTGGAATAAATTAACGGCTTTCTTGAAAGAGTTTCCAAAAGCATTGAAAGAGTTCGATGCCTTGGTAACACGAAACAGAATCTTCGTTGACAGAACGGTGAACTGCGGACCTATCACTGCAGAGCGCGCGTTGGCTTACGGATTCACGGGATCAAATCTGCGTGCTGCAGGTGTTGACTACGATGTTCGTGTTGCTGCACCATACAGTTCTTACGAAGACTTCGAATTTACTGTCCCTGTTGGAACAACCGGAGACACCTACGATCGCTACGCCGTGCGTATGGCCGAGATGTGGGAGAGTATGAGCATTATTCAACAAGCCATAGACAAACTTCCTTCAGGACCTATTCATGCCGATGTTCCAGAATTCTATTTGCCTGCAAAAGAGTTGGTGTACAGCAGCATGGAAGCGTTGATCTATCACTTCAAAATTGTGATGGGTGAAACAGACATTCCTGTTGGTGAAGTGTACCACGCTGTGGAAGGTGGAAACGGAGAATTGGGATTCTATTTGGTGAGCGATGGTGGAAGAACGCCGTATCGCTTGCACTTCAGAAGACCTTGCTTCATCTACTACCAAGCTTATCCAGAAATGATTTCTGGAGGAATGTTAAGCGATGCTATTCTTACGATGTCTAGCATGAACGTTATTGCTGGAGAATTAGACGCATAAATTTTTAGACGATATGTCAGAAAAAACAATTTTAAAATTCAGTGACGAAACAGCGGCAATTGCTAAGAAAATTGTTGCACGTTATCCTGAAGGTCGACACAAGTCGGCATTGATTCCTTTGCTTCATTTGGCGCAAGCTGAATTCGACGGCTGGTTAAGTGTTCCTGCAATGGATTGCGTTGCTGAATTCCTTTCGATTCAACCGATTGAAGCTTATGAAGTGGCTTCGTTCTATTCGATGTTCAATTTGAAGCCTGTTGGAAAATGTACGCTTGAAGTGTGCAGAACAAGCAGCTGCTGGTTGAACGGTGCGGAAGACATTGTTCGTCACCTTGAAAAGAAATTAGGTATCAAAGAAGGTCAAACCACTGCAGACGGAATGTTCACGTTGAAAACCGTTGAGTGTTTGGGTTCTTGCGGAACAGCGCCAATGCTTCAGTGCGGCGGTGACTACTACGAAAACCTAACGTTAGAGAAAACCGACAAATTGGTTGACTCACTTCGTGCTGAAGGCAAGGCACGCGTTTACACGAATGATAATCCCGTTAACATAGACTAAGCCATGGGAAAGAAAATACTTTTAGCGAACGATCATATTGAAGGAATACGTTTCCTCGATACCTATCGCAAACACGGCGGATATGCTTCTCTTGAGAAAGCATTGAAGTCTATGACCCCAGAGCAGATTGTTGAAGAAGTGAAAACTTCTGGTTTGCGCGGACGTGGTGGTGCAGGATTTCCAACAGGAATGAAATGGAGCTTCCTTGCAAAACCTGAAGGTGTTCCAAGATATGTTGTGTGTAACGCCGACGAATCTGAGCCAGGAACGTTCAAAGACCGTTACCTCATGGAGCGCATTCCTCACTTGTTAATTGAAGGAATGATCTTGTCGAGTTACGCACTCGGAGCAAAGACTTCATACATCTACATTCGTGGTGAGTATTTCTACGTTGCGCGCATCTTAGAACAAGCCATTGACGAAGCTTACGCAGCGGGACTTCTTGGAAAGAACATATTAAATTCAGGATTCGATTTAGACTTGCATGTTCAAATCGGAGCAGGTGCATACATCTGCGGAGAAGAGACTGCGTTGCTTGAATCGCTTGAAGGAAAAAGAGGAAACCCTCGCATTAAACCACCGTTCCCAGCAATCGCTGGTTTGTACGGTTGCCCTACCGTTGTAAACAACGTTGAAACCATTGCTGCCGTTGTTCCTATTGTGAACGAAGGCGGAGCAGCCTACGCTGCTATTGGTGTTGGAAACAGCAAGGGAACGAAATTGATTTCTGCATCTGGACACATTAACAAGCCAGGTGTTTACGAAATTGAATTGGGCGTTCCAGTTGAAGAGTTTATTTATTCAGATGAATATTGCGGAGGAATTCGCAACGGAAAAAAATTGAAAGCGGTTGTTGCCGGTGGATCTTCCGTTCCAATTCTTCCAACCGAATTAATCTTGAACACCGCTGCAGGTGAGCCGCGCTTAATGTCTTACGAAAGTCTTGGCGATGGCGGATTTGCAACTGGAACCATGTTGGGTTCAGGCGGATTCATTGTTATGGACGAAGACACTAGCATTGTAAAAAATCTATACACCTTCGCTCGTTTCTATCACCATGAAAGCTGCGGTCAGTGCAGCCCTTGTCGTGAAGGAACAGGCTGGATGGAAAAGATCCTTCACAAAATTCTTCACGGACACGGAACATTAGCAGACGTTGATTTGCTTTGGGACATCCAATCGAAGATTGAAGGAAAAACCATTTGTCCATTGGGTGAAGCTGCTGCATGGCCTGTGGCTGCTGCCATTCGTCATTTCAGAAAAGAATTCGAAGATTTCATTCGCAACGGCGAGCACGTAAACGACGTGAAGCACTATTACAGACTGAACAACCTTACTGCTCCCATTAACTAATTGAAGAACTACTATTATGGCTAAAGTTACCATAGACGGAATTGAAATTGAAGTGCCAGATGGCACAACCATTCTTCAGGCTGCGCGCATGATTGGTGGAGACATTGTTCCGCCAGCGATGTGTTATTATTCCAAATTGAAAACAAGCGGTGGATACTGCCGTACTTGTTTGGTGAAGGTATCGAAGGGTTCTGAAAAAGACCCTCGTCCAATGCCTAAGCCTGTTGCTTCGTGCAGAACAACAGTTATGGATGGCATGGAAGTGCTAAACATTACTTCACCTGAAGTTTTGGAAGCACGTGCAGGTGTAGTTGAAATGTTGTTGTTGAATCACCCGTTGGATTGCCCTGTGTGCGACCAGGCTGGTGAGTGTCACCTTCAAGATTTAGCTTACGAGCACGGAAAAGCTGAAACGCGTTACGAATTCCCTAGAAGAGAATTCGAAAAGATCGATATCGGAGATAAAGTTCAGTTACACATGACGCGTTGCATCATGTGCTTCCGTTGTGTGAAGGTTGCTGACCAGATCACAGACGGACGTGTTCACGGTGTCATCAACCGTGGCGATGCCGCAGAGATTTCAACTTACATTGAAAAAGCAATCGATAACGATTTCTCTGGAAACGTCATCGATGTATGTCCGGTTGGAGCCTTGACCGACAAGACCTTCCGTTTCAAAAGTCGTGTGTGGTATACCAAACCGGTAGACGCGCACCGCGATTGTCCGACTTGTTCAGGTAAGGTTCGTTTGTGGTACAAGGGTGAAGATGTTGCTCGCGTTACCGCTCGCAAAGACACCTACGGAGAAGCTGAAGAGTGGATCTGCAACAGCTGTCGCTTCGAACACAAGAAAACCAGCGACTGGGTTATTGAAGGACCAACGAAAGTTGACCGTCACTCTGTAATTAGCGCGAACCACTATGAAAACCTTCGCTTGTTGAAAGCCTCTATCGACCGCCAACGCGCATCATTGCCGCACGGCGACAAAGTTGATTTAGGAACAGGAGCATTAAATCCGAACAACGAAGAAAAATAAAGACTATGGATCAGATTATTATCTATAAAATTATTCTTTGTGTGATCGTGTTCGCTGTAACGCTTGGCGCAGCAGCCTACATGACATGGGGAGAACGCAAGTTGGCATCTTGGCTGCAAGACCGCGTAGGTCCGAACCGCGCAGGTCCTTTCGGATTGTTGCAACCGATTGCAGACGGATTGAAAATGCTTTTCAAAGAAGAAATGATTCCAACCCATTCAAATAAATGGTTGTTCATTTTAGGCCCCTCATTCTTCATGCTTACCGCATGTATGACCGGAGCGGTTATTCCTTGGGGAGCAGGATTCACTATTGATGGAACGTACTTCCCAATGCAAATCGCCGACATTAACATTGGACTTCTGTATTTGCTTGGTGTTATCTCTATTGGTGTATACGGAATCATGATTGGCGGATGGAGTTCGAACAACAAGTTCGCATTACTCGGAGCTCTTCGTGCTTCTTCACAAATGATCTCGTACGAAGTAGCCATGGG